>CAJFFX010000034.1 GCA_904374485.1 Candidatus Pseudoscillospira falkowii
CCGGCAGAATCAGCCCCGGCCAGCGGCGGTCGCTCAGCGAAAGCCAAATCTGCAGGAAAATGGCGGCCACTACCACCACAATGATCAAGCATACAAAGGCGATGCCCCAATACACGCCCAGATGCATCGTTCCCGTGACCGTTCCCGTACTTTCCACCATATCACGCATCCCCTTTCTTCTCTTTGTCCATCTTTTTGTATTCGGCGATCAGGAGCTTGGCCGTGTCGTAATCCAGCTTATCGTCGATGGCCAGGCGCTTGATCAGGGCGATATAGGGTTCCTGTTCGGCCTGCTCGGCCATCTGGATGCGCTGGATCAGCCGGTCCAGCCGCAGCCGCACGGTGGGGTACGTCACCCCGTACTGCCGGGCCACCTCCTTCAGCGACCCCGAGGCGAGCATAAAGCGCCGGATAAACGCCAGGTCCTCGTCCTCCAATCCGCCCATCCAGGCGGGCAGGATCTCAACAGCCATACGTCTCTCTCCTTTCGTTATATTAAATATATACTTTCATTTTATTAAAGTCAAGATGAAAATAAAAATTTCATATTATTTCCCCCAGCAAAAAACGCAGGGGCCGCGCTGCGGCGGTCCCTGCGGCTTTTCTGCACAGATCGCAATTTCAGATTGAAATGAAAAGGCAAGATATTGCAGAGCGTATTCACTTTTCGTTCATTTCCAGGGCCTGTGCGGCCTTGACCAGGCGGGAAGCGCCCAGGCGGCCGACGCCCAGGGCCAGAAACTGCTCGGCTTCTTCCAGGGTATTGATGCCGCCGGCGGCCTTGATCTTCAGGCCCGGGAGGATGTGCTTTTTCATCAGCGCCACATCTTCGAGGGTGGCCCCGCCGCCGGCAAAGCCGGTGGCGGTCTTGATATAATCCGCGCCGGAGAAGGACGTGAGCTCGCACATGCGGATCTTCTCCTCCTCGGTCAGCAGGCAGGTCTCGATGATGACCTTCAGGATATGACGGCCGCAGACGTCCTTCACCGCCCGGATCTCCTGGCCGAGCCATTCCCAGCGGGCCGTTTTCACCCAGCCGAGATCCACCACCATGTCGATCTCGTCGGCCCCGTTCTGCAATGCGTCCTGGGCTTCAAAGCACTTGGTATAGGTGGTGCTGTAGCCGTTCGGGAAGCCGATGACGGTACACACGGGCAGGCGGCCGGCGAGATAGGATGCCGCCGAGGCCACCTGGGACGGCGGGATGCAGACGCTGGCCACGCCATAGCGCAGCCCTTCGTCGCACAGCGTCCGGATCTCCGGCCAGGACGCCTCCGGCCGCAGCAGCGTGTGATCCACATGTTTGAGAATTTCGCGCACTTCCATGATTCATCGCTCCTTTGGCATTTCCGCGCCGCTCAGGCAGCGCTCCAGTTCTTCCGCCGTCCGGCACACCGCGGCGGCGCCGGCGGCTTCCAGTTCGCCGGGCACGGCGAAATCGAAAAATTCCACGCCGATGCAGGAAAGGCCGCATTCCGCGGCCCCTTCCACGTCAAATTTCCGGTCGCCCACCATGACGGTCTCCGCCTTTTCCTCCTCGGAAACGCCCAGGCGGACCAGGGCCTTGCGGATGACGTCGGCCTTTTCCTCGCTTTTCCCGTCGCTGCCGCAGGCCGCGGCGAGATAGGGCATGAAGCCGAATTTCTCCGCGATGGGCACCACGCTGCGCTCCGGCTTGGACGAGGCGATGGCGAGAACGCAGCCCCGCGCCTTCAGGCGGGCCATCAGGTCCGCCATGCCGTCGGCCGCCTTGTTTTCCGCCCAGCCCACGGCTTCATACCGCTCCCGGAACACCGCCACCGCGCGGCGGGCCTCCACCTCGTCCATGGCGCAGTAGCGCATGAAGGAATCGTACAGCGGCGGGCCCACAAAGCGCCGCAGAGTGCCCTCGTCGGGGCAGGGGCGACCCAGCTTTTCCAGGCTATAGCGCACGCTTTTGAAGATTCCCTCCCGGGAATCGGTCAGCGTGCCGTCGAGATCGAATAAAATATAACGATACATGAAACCTCACATAAGAAAAAAAGATGGCGGGGCCCATTGCCCCGCCGTCTATTATATCGTATCCCGGCGCACAAATGCAACCGTTCCTTTTTCCGCGCATCTTCAGCCTTCCTCCGCCGGCGCGCGCCGGGCCCAGAGGAGCCAGTAAGTCAGCATGCCCAGCACATAGGCGGCCACGTCCAGCCAGTCGCCGGTGCTGTCGGGCAGGACCAGCGGGGCGATCCCCTCCCAGGCAAGGCCGCACAAAAGGCCCGCCAGGATGAACTGCAGGGGCTTGCAAAGCCGCCGCTCCGGCCATCTGCTCAGGGAGATGACCAGATTCAGATAGGCGGCAAAGGCCACGCCGCCCAGGTAATCGTTGCAGTGGCAGCGCAGGAAATATCCCAGAAGCGGCGTTTCCACCTGGTATTTGATCTGCTGGTTGATCGCGTAAAACACAAAGGGCGCGGCGAAAAAGGCGAGATCGACGCGCTGCGTCCGGCTCAGCCGCAAAGCGCGAAAATGCACAGCGCCACCAGAACGGCGCCCACAACGCCCCAAAAGCCCAAACCGTTTCCGTTTCCGTTCATAGTCATTCTCCTTCTCTATTTGCTGCCCCCATTATATCGGTTCGGTCGAACGGTGTCAATGCCGTCCCGCCGGGGCGGCGGCCGTCCTCCCCGCTAACCTTAAATTATCCTAAAAAAATATTGACTATTTTTTCGTCGAATGCTATACTGATTTTAGTCAAATTTCCCAAACGCGCGGAATTGCTGTATAGGCGGTCATTCCCTCGTTTTGCCCGCGGCCCCAGCGCTCCGCTGTCGCCCCGGGTCCTTTTTTACCCTGCGGCAAACTCTGTTTTATCGAGAGTGAGGTATGTCTTATGATCTGTCCCAACTGCGGCGCATCTGTGCCGGACGATTCCGCATTCTGCACCGCCTGCGGCGCGTCTATTCCCTCCCAAGGCACACCCTCCGCCGCAGACGCCCCGGAGACGGCAGCGCCGGCAAGCAAAGCGTCAGCGGCCGCGCCGCAAAGCGGAAAAATACGGCTTACGCTGCCGAAAACACCCGCGCGCATCCCGTTCAACCCGGATTATGCGGGTATTATCATCGGCGCGCTGTGCATCGTCGTCGGCCTGTTTTTCTTTGCCACTACGTCGAGTTCTGTGTCCTCCACTTCCTTCGGTGCAGACTTCTATACCTACGTTTACCGAGGCGTCGTGGCCACAGCGGAACTGCTGGTGCGTCTGATCAAGCTGCTTTCCCTGACGCTGGTCCTGGGCGGCGCCGCGCTGGAGTGCCACTACATTCGCCGGCTGCTGCAAAACCGGCCCGTCGGCCAGGTCTCTCCGGATGATCCCCAGGACGACAGCGACAAAAAGGAGATGTGATCGCCATATACTGCCGAAAATGCGGAAAACCGCTGCCCGATGACGCCGCGTTCTGCGTCCATTGCGGCGCTAAAGTCGTATCGACCCGGCCGCAGGAAACGCCAAAGCCGTCGGGCGGCGCCGATCTGCACAGCCGGGCAGACGCTCTGCGCAGTGCCTGCGCCCGGTCGGAACCGCTGCAGAAAGCGCAGGTCTTCCTGCGCAGAAAATGGCCCGTCGTGCTGCTGGCAGCCATTCTGCTTCTCATTGTGATTGCCGGCACAGCCGTCTATTGGAACAACACCCGCTGCGCCTACAGCGGCTGCAGCAATAAGGCCGAATACGGGCGCTACTGTGCAAGACATGTGTGCCTGGCCGCTGGCTGCACCAATCCCCGTACCGCCGGCAGCAGTTATTGCTATGCTCACCAGGCCCCCACTTACTCCGCCATCGTGGATCTCGACATCGGCCCGGTGGACCTGAGCACCAATTCCAGTTACACCATCGCCACCGGCACCGTAACCAACAACGGCTCCCATACCTACACCTTTGTGAAGGTCAAGGGCACTTTTGAGGATTCCAGCGGAACCGTGGTTGATACCGACTGGACCTACGTCGTCGGGTCGGAAGGCCTGGCGCCGGGCGAAACAAAAAGTTATCGCCTGTCCGTACCCAAGGATTATACCATTCGCAGCTGCACGGTCTCGATCCTCGATTATGATTGATGCAATGATACAGCATACAAAGCATAAAACATAAATAGCAGATAGTAAGGAAAGGAAGGTTTTGTGTATGTTCTGTAAGAAATGCGGGGCAGAACTGCCCAGTGACGCCGTATTCTGCGAAAAATGCGGCGCTCCCGTCTCCGCTCCCGCACCGGCGGACGCGCCCCCTGCCGCAGCGCCGGTGAACGAGCCGGTCCAGAACGCCGCGTTCCCGGGCGGCACAGAGACGCCCGCGGCCGGTCCGGTCCCCTTCGACATCCCCCAGGGAACGCCCGCGGCCGCTCCCACTTCCTCCGACATCCCGCAGGGAACGTCCCCGGCCAGCCCGGTCTCCTCCAATATCCCGCAGGGAACGCCCTATGCCCCCGCGGCGCCCGCCGCGCCGAAGAAGAGCAAAAAGGGCCTGATCGTCGGCATCGTCGCCGTGGTGGTGATCCTTTTGATCATCCTCCTGGCCGTTTTCGGTCTCGGCGGCGGCAAAAACAACGATGGCGGCAATGACGGCGGCGGCGCTGCGACCGCCGGCGACGACAGCGGCGCCAACATCAACGACGACAACGACGGCAGCGGTTTCGGCGGCTTTGGCGGCGGTTCGGACCCGATCATCGGCGAATGGGAGCTGTTCGCCCTGATCGACAACAACAATACCGACGACATCACCGCCGTCCCCAGCGGCAACGGCTCCCTGATTTGCGAGAGCGACTATTCCTGCACCCTGACCATCACCACCGATTCCTATTACGGCGACTGGGAGCAGAACCCCGAGCTGACCGACCGTCTCGACGACGCCACGGGCTACACCATCGACTTTGACGATCTGCCCGACGGCTCCGTCTCCCTGACGGAAATCAGCGGCGAGGATACGGTCCTGCTGCTGATCCCCGGCATCGATTACGGCATGGCGTTCCAGAAATAAGAACAGCCGGGATCCGAAACGATCCTGAATAATTATTTTGAGAAAGTGAGTGTAATGAAATGAAAAAATTGACTGCGATCCTTCTTGCGGCGCTCCTCGTCTTGTCCCTGACGGCCTGCGGCAGTGGCGGCGGAAAAGACCCCATCATCGGCGAATGGGACCTGTTCGCCCTGACAGACCTGAACGACACCAGCAGCAGCACCGCCGTGCCCAGCGGCAGCGGCTCCATCACCTTCAACGACGACGGCTCCTTCACCCTGGTCATCGACACGGATTCCTATTCCGGCACCTGGGAGCAGGACGCCGACCTGACCGAAAATCTGGACGACGCCACCGGCTACGCCCTCGACTTTGACAATCTGCCCAGCGGCAATGCCTCCCTCACCGAAATCAGCGGCGAAGACACGGTCCTCGTCATCGTCAGCGGCATCGACTACGGCATGTCCTTCCAGAAATAAGGACGTTTCCGGCAATACATATCCGAAACGCACAGAACCCCAGCTCCCTCGGCGCAGCCGCGCCGGGGGAGTTCCCACAGCACCGCGGCTTTCTGCCGAAACGGCGCGCATTCGCATCAAATGCATCAAATCTGATCGATTGGAGGAATCCTGATGAAAAAAGCAATCGTACTGCTTCTCACCGGCGCCATGGCCCTGTCTCTGGCCGCCTGCGGCGGACAGGCGCGCACAATCCCCGGCACATATAAAAGCGCCGGCTTCATCCAAACAGCGGACTATGTGCTGAACGAGGACGACACCTATATCCACGGCGAAGAAAAGGGCACCTATGCCGCCGGCGACGGCGACGTCCTGTCCCTGACGCCCCAGGGTTCTGAAGAAGCCATCACCCTGTCCCCCAGCGGCGCCTATTATTACGACAGCAGATACGCCATGACGGAGGACACTGAATTCGGCGCGGCCCCGGCTTTTGAAAACGGCGTGTCCGGCCAGACGTTCAGCATCGACGTCAGCGGCGTCACGGCGACGCTGGCGCTGAGCGAGGATGGCACGTTCCAGTTTACCGTCAGCAGCCCCGCACCGGAATACACCATCATGGACAACACCGTGACTTACGAAGGCACCTATGCCCTGGACAAGGAAGTGCTGACCCTGACCTGGAACGACATGGCTTTCCCCTGCCTGTTTGTGGACGACGCCCTGTATGCAGTGGTCTATGAGCAGGAAAATGACGAAAACAGCGACGCCATCGCCCAGCGCCAGGCCGCCGTCAGCGAGGCGGAGCAGGCCGCCAAGGACGCCGCCTGGTGGACCGCCGCAGAGGACGGGCGCGCCGCCGAGATCATGGCCGCCGCCCAAGGCACCTGGACCTATACGGAGTCCGGCGCCTACGGCCTGACCTATCAGTACCAGTTCGTCAACGACTATGTTTACGTCACCGTTTCGATGCTGGGCTATCCCGCCCAGAATCAGGGCGAATTCACCGTCTGCAACGACGTTCTCCTGGTCAAGTACGACGGCGGCACCCAGGGCTCCGTGGCCATCCCCTATGTCTACGAGGACGACGGGACGCTGAAGCTCTATCCCATCAACGCGCTGAACGACGATGCCGTGAAGGACCCCGGCATGGAATTTGTGACCGCGGAACAGGCCGCCAGCGGCCCTTGGGCCGCAAAGGCGGGCTGACACCCCGCTGCCCCGCGAAAAAGCAAAAAGCAGGAAGAGCCGCTGCTCTTCCTGCTTTTTATTCCTCCACCTTGACAATGTCCATCGCTGCGTCCAGCAGAAGGTTGATCAGCTCGTTGCGCGAGCGGTTCGTCCGCGCCGACAGATCGTCCAGCCGGGCGATCATTTCTTCCCGCATGCGGACAGACACGACCTTATAGCCGTCGTCGCCCCGGCGGGCGGCTTTTTTTGTGATCTTGATTTCTTTTTCCATGCTGCCACCTCGTTTGCAGTTCCAGTTTACCTTGACAGCTCCAGTTTGGATATACTATAATAATATAGTAAATATTAACTATATTATTATAGTTACAACAGGAGGGAGCAAATGATGAAACGCATCACAGCATTGTCCGCAGCCCTGGCGCTGGCCCTGTCCCTGACGGCCTGCGGCGGTCCGGCGGCCCCGTCCAGCCAGTCTGAAGATCCCGCGCCGGGCAGCCAGGGCGAAACGGTCCGCGCCTTCGGCGACACCGTCACCACGGAGGACGGTCTCTTCACTTTCACCCCCACCTTCGGCGGTTTCGCCCCGGAAGTGGGCAACTGGCCGGATGAAAATTACCTGACACCCGACGGCACTGCCGTGGACAGCAACCCCTTCAAGGCCGAGGAAGAAAAGACCATTATGTGGTTCTCTGCCGACGTGGAATACATCGGCGACTCCACGGAAAACGAGACCTTCTCCTACGCCTTCACCGTGGTCTATGACGGCGATTACGAGTTCACTTCGGACCCTTACAACTGCAGTTATACCGAGGATCCCGCCGGCGGCGAATGGGAGCAGGGCTCGGACAGCACCACCATGACCTTCGAGCCCCTGAGCTCCAAGACCATGCGCCTGGCCCGCTTCTGCATCGAGGTGCCCCAGCAGCTGGAAACGGACACCGAGGCCCCGCTGCAAGTCATCTTCACCCTCAACGGCACGGAATACGTCTATCAGATCCGCTGAAGGGCTGTACCAACCTAAAAAAGGACGGGAATACTCCCGTCCTTTTTTGCCGGCCGGCAGCTGCAAGTCCGCGCAATAGGCGTATATCAGCATTATGATCTGAAAAAATCCCTTCAAAATCCGCCGCACGGTTGCAAAGGGCCGCACGGCGTGGTATGTTAGATACAGCTTTCAGGAGAAGGAGGGATTTTGCATGGCTGTTACCATCAAGGATCCGGGCGGCTGCATCGGCTGCGCCTGCTGTGTCGAAGCATGCCCCATGGGCGTTCTGGATGTGGAGGATACGGTGAAGATCTCCAGCGGCAGCGACTGCATCAGCTGCGGCTTGTGCGTCGAAGCATGCCCCGCAGACGTGCTGACAGTAGAGTAACCCATTCCCCCAAGCCTTCCGCAAACGGGCCGGCAGCCAAAAGGCTGCCGGCCCGTTTTGTCCGCCGCGCACAAAAAAGCGGGAGAGACATTGCCTCTCCCGCTCAAAACATTCAGAATATGGACTTTCTCTTAGCCGAAATATCTCTTCAGCAGGCCCTCGAAGGCCTTGCCGTGTCTCGCTTCGTCGCGGGCCATCTCGTGGACGGTGTCGTGGATGGCGTCCAGGTTCAGGGCCTTGGCGCGCTTGGCCAGGTCGAACTTGCCGGCGGTGGCGCCATTCTCGGCGTCAACGCGCATCTCCAGGTTCTTCTTGGTGGAGTCGGTGATCACCTCGCCCAGCAGCTCTGCGAACTTGGCGGCGTGCTCGGCCTCTTCCCAGGCAGCCTTCTCCCAGTACAGGCCGATCTCGGGATAACCCTCACGATGGGCCACACGGGCCATCGCCAGATACATGCCGACCTCGGAGCACTCGCCCTCGAAGTTGGCACGCAGATCCGCCTTGATATCCTCAGGCACGTCCTTGGCTACGCCCACCACATGCTCGGCAGCCCAGGTACGGTCACCGGCCTGCTCCTTGAACTTTGCGCCGGGAACGCCGCACTGAGGGCACTTCTCCGGGGGATTCTCACCTTCGTAAACATAGCCGCAGACAGGGCAAACCCACTTTTTCATAATCATTTCCTCCTTAAAAATTTTTTCACACTTCTGAAAGTAAAGACGTACTTAAATAATTATATCAAAATCCCTCCGGTTTGGCCAGAGCGGATTTCAATATCTCAGGATGTTTCCCGGCAGGCGCTGCACACACCGCGGAACAGCAGTTCGCTGCGCCGGACGCGCACGCCGTAGCGCGTTTCCAGGTCGGACCGCAGGTCGTCCTGGGGCACGTCCACATCCAGCACGGCGCCGCACTGCTCGCAGATGAAGTGGGCATGGGGCTCCGTGCAGGCGTCCAGCCGGTCCGCGCCGCGGACCGTGGCCACGCAGACCACCTCGCCGCTTTCGCGGAAGAGCGCCAGGTTGCGGTACACCGTGCCCAGGCTCAGGTCCGGGTGCTCCGGCTTGAGCTGGGCATAGATCCATTCCGCCGAAGGGTGGACGCGGCTCTGCCGGATGCAGTTCAGGATCGCATCGCGTTTTCTGCTGTGTCTGCGCACGGTCCTCCTCCCTTCGTTCCTCTAATCAATAACGATTACTGTTATTATTATATCGAATCACGTTCGTTTGTCAATCCCCTTTTTGAAAAAATTTTTGTTTGTCGGCCATTGGCGGCGCCGTTTTCCCGAAACGCAAAAAGCTGCCCGGAGCATCCGCTCCGGGCAGCCTTTTTGATCGGTTTATTCCTCGTCGCCCTGCATCTGCTTTGCTTCGGCGATGGCTTTTTCCTGCACGGCGGGAGGCGCGTCCTCATAGCGCAGGAAGGCATAGGTGAACATGCCTCTGCCCTGGGTCATGGAGCGCAGGTCGATGGCATAGGTGCCCATTTCGCCCATGGGGACCTCCGCCACGATCTCCTGCTCGCCGGCCTCCACGGGGTTCATGCCCACCACGCGGCCGCGGCGCTTGTTCAGATCGCCCATCACGTCGCCGGTGTAGGAATCGGGGACGATGACGTGCAGCTCGCCGATGGGCTCCAGCAGCACGGGGTTGGCCTGGGCCAGGCCCGCCTTGTAGGCCAGGGACGCCGCCGTCTTGAAGGCCATTTCGGAGGAGTCCACAGGGTGATAGGAACCGTCCACCAGAGTGGCCTTCAGGTTGACCACGGGATAGCCGGCCAGGACGCCGTGCTGCACGCACTCGCGCAGACCCTTTTCCACGGCGGGGAAGAAGTTCTTGGGCACGCTGCCGCCGAACACGTTCTCTTCAAAGACCAGGTCCTCGCTGTCGCAGGGCTCGAACTCGATCCAGACGTGGCCGTACTGGCCGTGGCCGCCGGACTGCTTCTTGTGCTTGCCCTCGACCTTGACCTTTTTGCGGATCTTCTCGCGGTAGGGCACGCGGGCAGGGCTCAGGGTGACGTCCACGCCGTAGCGGTCCTTCAGCTTGGCGCACAGGACGGACAGCTGGATGTCGCCGGTGCCGGTGAGGACCATCTGGCGGGTCTCGGCGTTGTTGACGCAGTGGAAGGTCATATCCTCTTCGGCCAGGCGCACCAGGCCGTTGGCCACCTTGTCCTCCTGGCCCTTGGTCTTGGGGGCGATGGCCATGGTGTAGTTGGCCACGGGGAAGGGGATGGCCGTCAGGTTCACGGGGTGCTTGGGATCGCAGAGGCTGTCGTTGGTGCGGGTGTCGGTCATCTTGGAAACGGCGCCGATGTCGCCGCAGCAGACCTCCTGCACCTCGGTGGCCTTCTTGCCGCACATGGTGTACAGGTGGCCCAGCTTGGCGATGTTGCCGGTGCGGGCGTTGATGACGGACATATCCGGCGTCAGCTTGCCGGAGATCACCTTGAAATAGGAATACTTGCCGTACTGGTCAGAGGTGGTCTTGAACACGAAGGCGTAGGGCGCGCCGTCCTCGGAAATGTCGATCTCCACCTTGTTGCCCTGCATGTCGGTGCCCTTGCGGTTGGGGATCTCCACGGGGTTGGGGAACAGCTTGATGATGCAGTCCAGCAGCGTCAGGGTGCCCAGGCCCGTGAAGGCGGAGCCGCAGACCACGGGGCACAGCGTCAGATCCCGGACGCCGTTGTGCAGGCCCTGGATGACCTCTTCCTGGGTGAAGGGCTCGCCGGAGAAGTATTTGTCCATGAATTCCTCGCTGGTCTCGGCCACGGACTCACACAGCTGCTCATAGAGCTCCTCGACAACGTCCTTCTTGTCCTCGGGGATGGGCACTTCCTTGCGGCGCTTGCCCTCGAGCTGATAGGCACGGCGGTAAACGATGTCGAGCAGGGTCTCGATATGTTTTTCCTCGTCCCACAGAGGCATCATTACCGGGCACACGCTGCGTCCGAACTTTTCGCGCAGGGTCTGCCATGCGCCGTTGAAGTCGCCGTTTTCCTCGTCGGTCTTGGAGATGTAGATGGCGCGGGGCATGTTGCGCTCCTGGAGGTATTTCCAGGCCTTTTCGGTGCCCACGGAGAGGCCGCCCTTGGCACTGCCGACGATGATGCCGGCGTCGGCCACGCGCAGACCTTCCATCACTTCGCCGGAGAAATCGAAGTAGCCCGGCGTATCCAGGACGTTGATCTTATATCCCTTAAACTGGACCGGCGCCACCGACAAAGAAATCGAGATCTGTCTTTTGATCTCCTCGGGGTCGCTGTCGCAGACTGTGTTGCCGTCGGTCACCTTGCCCAGGCGGTCGATGCTGCCGGTCAGATACAGCATGCTTTCCACCAGGGAGGTCTTTCCGGTGCCGCTGTGGCCCAGCAGGCAGACATTGCGGATATCTTTTGCAGTGTAGCTCATTGTGCTCTCTCCTTATACTGTGAACTTTGGTCTGCACCAATTGTGTCAATTATATAATATTTCGCCCGGACATACAAGCAGAATCTGTCAAAAGCACCAAATTTTTTGCACCTCCGGTGCGCCCGCCTTCCGCGCTGCCGCAGGCAGGGCTTCGTCAATCTGCCCCGGCGCCGCGCCGGAAAATAGATTTTTGCAGTCCAAAAATAACGAAAAGCAGAAAAATCCGAAGGAAAGCTGGCGCTTCCCTCCGGATTTCTTTTCGTGATTTTGCTGTCAATACTGGCTCACCCAGCCGTTGATCATGGCCGCAGGCACCGACCAGAGCAGCTGGAAGATCAGCAGCGCCGCCGGATTGAGCACGTTGTAGCCGCTGACGAACGTCAGGTAAAAGGCCAGAAGCGTGCCGCAGATGCTGCCGATCAGCGCCCAGGCGCAGTTTTTGCGCACGGCGCCGTGCATCCGCTTGCCGCCGATGACCACTTCCGCATAGGGCATCAAGCCGTTGCGGAACAGCAGCGCGCCGGGGCGGCCGCTGCTTTCGTACTCCTCCTCCGACAGGGCCAGCCGGTCGGAAAGCTCCGGGTACAGGCAGCGCTTTTTCGTGTTGATCCTGAACTTGCGTTTGATCAGCGCCGGGGTGATATTGAAGTCCCGCACGGCGAACACCGGGCGGATGCCGTTGTGCAAAATCGCCTGCAGGGCCGCGTCCACATTGTCCGAGGCCATGTATTTCACGGCGAACACGGCCACCAACTCCTTGTCCACCGCCAGGAAGACGCCGGTCTTCAGCTTGATCTCCCGGGGCAGGCGCACGCCCATCTGGGCCATGAAATCCGCCCGGCCCACCAGGACGCTCTCACCGCGGATCGTGCCGGCGACGCCGCCCTCCTGGTAAAAGCTGAAGTCCTCCACCGGATAGGTGTGGCCGCCCTGGCTGCGGCACAGATCGTCGAACACCTGGCGCAGCCCGCAGCCGGAGGCCGTCATCAAACTGCTGGCATAGGACACGGCCTGGATGGCGTCGTGGGCGTAGACCTTCATGCCGTTCATGAACACGGTGCCCGGCGGGAACAGGTCGCTGTCCGTCAGGACCATGCTGCCTTTGCGGCTCATCATGGCCGCGCCGCTGTAGGACGCCACGGCGCAGCCGTCCCGCTGCAGCCGGCGCGCCAGCTTGCCCAGGGGGGTGCCGAAGGCCGCCGTGAAGGCAAAGGACGAGGCCGCCCCCAAGATGGCCGACCAGTACCAGAAGAAATTGTCGAGGTCGAAGCGGTTGACCGCCGTCAGCACGGCAAAGACCGTGCAGGCCGTCAGGATCACCGGCAGCAGCAGGTAATACCAGGCGCGCTGCTCGCTCTCCTGCTCCGTCATGCGGATGAAGCCCTCGGCGGAGCTGGACTGCTTGCGAAAGCCCCCTGCCACAGCCGTGACGATATAGGGCTCCTGATCGTAGGTCGCCATGTGGCAGGAATCCCGCAGACCGCGCAGGCGAAGCATTTCGCCCCGCATCGTGAGATACAGCGCCGCCGCGGCCACCGTACACAGGGGCAGCTGCGCGCCGCGGCCACCGTCCAGCCAGAAAGACGCGCCGTCCGCCGCCGCGGCCAGGGCGAACAGTGACACCAGCAGTTCCGGCTGACAGCGCCGGTGCAGCAGCTCCGTCACGGCCCGGGCAAACACTGGCAAGCACAAAAGGCACTGGATCAGCAGAAGCCCCAGATGTAACGCCATGCCGGCGTCGGGCTCCAGATAGCCCGCCGCCGCGCCGCTGTATTCCACGCCCGCCAGGGCGCAGGCCAGCAGCGCCAGCAGCAGCGCCGGGCGAGAACGCCGGCGCAGGCGCTTGTAGCGCCGGTGGTAATCCCCGGTGGCCTCGCCGCTGTCGCGCTCGGGCAGTTCTTCTTCCGCTTCCTCCTCTTCCCCGCGGGCGTCCTCCACATAGGAGGGCTCTTCCGGCTCCTCCTCCGGCGGGGTGTACAGGGGCTCGGTGTCTTCAAAGCGGCGGCGCTTGCGGGAAAACAGGCCCCGGCGCACCGCGGGCTGGGCCACCTGCCGCCGGGCCTCTTCTTCCTCCATCACGGCGTCCACCACCTGGGCCATCACGTCCTCCAGGGGCACGCCGCCGCGCGGCTCCTGCCGCGGCACCGGCGGCTCGTAAAGGGCCTGGGGCTCCGGGTCCCAGGTCTCCGGCTCGGATAGGGATGCTTTGCGCGCCGGGGCGTCTTCCGCCGGGCGCGGATCTTCTTTCGTTTCTTCCTGCCGGGGCCGCGTTTCCGCCGGCGGCTCCGGGGCCGGCGGCGCTTCCTTCCGCACCGCGGCGCGGGGGCTCCGCTCCTTCCGGGGCCGGACCGGCTTGGGCACATACCCTTCGTTGACCCACACTCCGTCCTCCGCTGGCGCAGGCGGCGCTTCATGGCTCCCGTATTCGGCCAGGATCTCCTCCAGATCGAGTTCCTCCATGACCCGGGAAAGGTCCACGCCCTCCAGGAGCTTTTTCGTATCGAAGGCGTCGTCCTTCTCTATGAACTTGTCAAACTCCTTCTGATCCATGGGCAGCGCGTTCCTCTGTTTTCTTTCGTTGGTTTCTCACTGCATCCGCTGGCGCACAGCTTCGTACAGCAGAATCGCCGCGGCCGCCGATGCGTTCAGGGAAGAAATGTGCCCCTTCATGGGGATGCTGACCAGAAAGTCGCACTTCTCCGCCGTCAGGCGGCTCATGCCGTCGCCTTCACTGCCGATGACGATGGCCGCCGGCCCCTTCAGGTCCGCGTCGTACAGCGCCGTCGTGCCGTCCGCCGCCGTGCCGAACACCCAGAGGCCCTGTTTCTTCAGATCCTCCAGCAAGGCCGGGATATTGGCCACCCGGGCCACCGGCAGATAGGACACGGCCCCGGCGCTGGTCTTGGCCACCACCGCTGTCAGCCCCGCGCTGCGGCGCTTGGGAATGATGACGCCGTGGGCCCCGGCGCACTCCGCCGTGCGGATCACCGCCCCCAGGTTGTGGGGGTCGGACAACTCGTCGCAGATCACAATCAGGGGTTTTTCGCCCTTATCCGCGGCGACGGCCAGAATGTCCTCCACCGCGGCGTAAGCCTTGGCCGCCGCCACGGCGATGACGCCCTGGTGGGCCTGGGTGACGCTCATGGCGTCCAGCTTGCGGTGGTCGGCTTCCACCACCACAACGCCCTGCTCCCTGGCCTGGGCTGCGATGGCGCGGAGCGTGCGGTCCGTGGCGCCCCGGACAACGTAGAGCTTGTCGATAGCCGTTCCGGCGCGCAGCGCCTCTGCAACGGCGTTGCGCCCTTCGATCAGCGTTTCTCCGCCGTGCTCCTCCCGCTGCTCTGCCCGTTCCCGGGCATGCTCCGCCCGGTCCTCCCGGCGGCCGCTCCGGTCCCGCGCGGCGCGGAATGTCTTTTGCCGTTTTTCCTCTTTCATGTGCTCTCTCCCGTGATTTTTTCCGCAAAACGGATCGATTGCTGTTAATAATGCAGGATAGAGTATAGCATAAAACCGCCTTTTTAGAAAGACTATTTACAGAAATTTTACAACTGCCGCAGCGATTCAGCTTGTCTGTTCGGCGAAACTGTGTTAAGATATGTTGTACTTTTATATTGATATCGCTGTAAAATCGCGGGCGCCGGCGCGCCCCGTTTCACGATTCTGAAATTCATCAAAGGAGGCACCCTATGCCATCCAACAACAATAAAAATAAGAAAAAAGGCGGCGGGAATCTCACCGGTCTGATCACACTGATCGCATGGGCGCTGTTTTTGACGGTCATCATCAATTATATGGCCAACTTTTCCCTGAACAACGCCGGCTCCCAGCGTTCCGCCCGGGCCGAGATCCTGTATACGGATTTCCTCGACATGGTGCGCAACGACGAGGTCGCGTCCGTCTCCTTCACCAGCGAGCTGATCAATATCACGCCGGTGGAGGGCTATATCTACATCGACGAGAACGGAAACGAGATCTCCGGCGACATCACCCTGTACACCAGCATCATCAACAGTGAGGCGATGTTCACCCTGCTGGACGCCCACGACGTGCCCTACACCAAGCCCTATGTGGCCAAAATGTCCCCGGTGTGGAGCGTGCTGCTGTCCATGGCGCCGTTCCTGCTCATCATCCTGCTGACGCTGTTCATGTTCCGCGGCATCGGCGGAAAAGGCGGCATGGGCGGCATGATGAACGTGGGCAAGTCCAACGCTAAGGTGTATATGGAAAAATCCACCGGTGTCACCTTTGCAGACGTAGCCGGCCAGGACGAAGCCAAGGAAAGCCTGGAGGAGATCATCGACTTCCTCCACAACCCCGGAAAATATACCGCCATCGGCGCAAAGCTGCCCAAGGGCGCGCTGCTGGTGGGCTCCCCCGGCACCGGCAAGACATTGCTCGCCAAGGCTGTGGCCGGCGAAGCCAAGGTCCCCTTCTTCTCCATCTCCGGCTCCGATTTTGTGGAAATGTTCGTGGGCGTAGGCGCTTCCCGCGTGCGCGACCTGTTCAAGGAAGCGGCGAAAGTCGCCCCCTGCATCATCTTTATCGACGAGATCGACACCATCGGCAAGAGC
Organism: Candidatus Pseudoscillospira falkowii; assembly: GCA_904374485.1. Lineage (GTDB taxonomy): Bacteria > Bacillota > Clostridia > Oscillospirales > Oscillospiraceae > Pseudoscillospira > Pseudoscillospira falkowii. The sequence goes on from CAJFFX010000034.1 coordinate 15,981, forward strand.
CGCGACGCCAGCAAGTTCGGCGGCAACGACGAGCGCGAGCAGACCCTCAACCAGCTGCTCAGCGAGCTGGACGGCTTTGACCCCAGCAAGGGCATCATCGTCCTGGGCGCCACCAACCGCCCCGAGGTGCTGGACAAGGCGCTGCTGCGTCCCGGCCGCTTCGACCGGCGCATCACCGTGGACCGGCCCAACCTGGCCGGCCGCCTGGCCACGCTCCAGGTACACACCCGCAACATCCGCCTGAGCGAAGACGTGGACCTGAACAAGATCGCCCAGGCCACCGCCGGCTGCGTCGGCGCGGACCTGGCAAACCTGGTCAACGAAGCCGCCCTGCGCGCCGTGCGCCTGGGCCGCCACGCCGTCAATCAGGAAGACCTGCTGGTCTCCTTTGAGACCGTCATCGCCGGCACCGAAAAGAAGGGCACCGTGCTGACCGAAAAGGAAAAGCGCCTGATCGCCTACCACGAGGTGGGCCACGCCCTGGTGGCCGCCATGCAGAAGGGCACCGAGCCCGTGCAGAAGATCACCATCGTACCCCACACCCAGGGCGCCCTGGGCTACACCATGCAGACTCCCGAGGAAGAGCGCTACCTCATGGACCGCGACGAGATCTATGCCGAGATCCGCACCATGCTGGGCGGCCGCGCCGCGGAAAAAGTGGCTTTCAACACCATGACCACCGGCGCCTCCAACGATATCGAGCGCGCCACGGACCTGGCCCGCAAGATGATCACCATGTACGGCATGAGCGACAAATTCGGCGTCATGGGCCTGGCCACCATCCAGAACCAGTATCTGGACGGCCAGATGGGCCTGACCTGCGCCCAGGACACCGCCGCCCAGGTGGACACCGAGATCCACAAGGTGCTGGGGCGCTGCTTTGCCGAGGCTGTGGAGATTTTGGAAAACAACCGCGCCCTGCTTGACGAGATCTCCAGCTACCTGCTGATCAAGGAGACCATCACCGGCGCCGAAATGATGGCCATCATCAACAACGAGCATCCCGTGGCCATCGAGGACGGCGAAGCCCAGGGCGCCATCGCCGGCGAGAGCGCCCCGGAAGGCGGCGCTTCCCAGGATGCGCCCGCCGCGCCGGAAGCATCCCCGGCAGAAAACGCCGCGGCGGCCGCGCCGGAGAATGCGCAGGATGCGGCAAGCGCCCCCGCTGCCGAACCGGCAGCGCCGGCCAATGCGCCCCAGTCCCCCGCAGCGCCCCGGGAGGGCGATCCGGCGGATGACGCGCAGAAATGATCCCTCCGCATCCCTTTTCTATGCAAAAAAACATGCAGCCTCGCGCCAGTAGGGCGCGAGGCTGCATGTTTCATTTACAGGCGATCCGCCGCGATGGTATACAGCAGCGGCTCAAAGTCCACGCCCTCCTGGGGCGGCGTGTGCAGCGGGTAGGTCCGCGCGGCGCAGTCGCGCACGAAGCGGACCGCCAGGGCCGACGCCTCCACCAGGGAACGGCCCCGCAGCAGCGCGCCGGTGAGCACGCTGGCGAACACATCCCCGGTGCCGTGGTACTCCCCCGGGATGCGGTCGGTCAGCACAAAATCCACCCGGTCCGTCTCCCGGTCGTAGACCGCCGCGCCGATGGTCGATTCGCCGTCAGAGGCCCCGGTCAGCACAACGGACCGGCCGCCTCCGCAGGAAAGGCGCCGCGTCAGCTCCGCCAGCCCCGCCCAGTCTGCGGGCAGGGCGTCGAACGCCTCCTCCAGAAGGAAAGCCGCCTCCGTCAGGTTCGGTGTGATCACGTCCGCTTTTTCCGCCAGGCGGCGGGTAGCTTCGCACATTTCATCGGTATAGGTCACATAGCGCCTTCCGTAGTCGCCCATCACCGGGTCCACGATGGCAAGGCCCCCTTCGCGCCGAAAACGGCGGATAAAATCGGCCACGATGTCGATCTGTTCCACGCCGCCGAGAAAACCGCTGTACACCGCGTCGAACTGCAGCCCCAGCGCTTCCCAGTGGCCCATGGTTTTTTTCATTTCCTCCGTCAGGTCCAGAAACGTGAAGCCCGGAAAGGCCGTGTGGGCAGAGAGATAGGCCGTGGGCAGCACGGAGCACTGCACGCCCATGACGGAAAGGATCGGCAGCGCCACCGTCAGCGAACAGCGGCCGTAGCCGGAAAGATCGTGAATAGCGGCAACCTTTGGCGTGACGGTCATAGGGATAACTCCTTTTTCAAAAAGAAAATTCGGCTATAGCATACCATACCGCCGCGCCGCGCGCAAGTTTTTTCCTTGCATCGCCCCTGTCCCTGTGATACAATGATAAAACTATGCGGGCATGAATGATGGAATTGGCAGACATGCGAGATTTAGGTTCTCGTGCGCAAGCGTCAGGGTTCAAATCCCTGTGCCCGCACCAAAACGAAAGGCACGACGAAAGTCGTGCCTTTCGTTTTGAGCTCCGTGAGCCGTTGGCCCGCTCCGTCCTTCGGTATTGGACATGCTCGGCGGAAAGCTGGAGAAGATCCGCTTCAAGTATACCGGCCCCTCCATCGAAGCCGCGCTGGACACCACCACGCAGAAAGCCGAAAATCATCTGACCCAAGTGCAATCTGCGCATTGCCAAGGAAAAATGGGTCAGGAGAACGTATACTACGTCGATCCCTCTTTCGACCAGTAAAAAGCGAGAACCTGAAAGCCTGATCCTGGGTGCGGCTGCCTGTTGTTGTCCGCGGCGGATAAACGATTTGTTCTGCACGATTTTGAGCGATTCAAAACGCCCTCACCTTCCTTGCTGTTCCCAGGCCAGCGCCCCCCTTCCCTCCCGGCCTGATCTGTGCTACAATAACCGACAGAAACCATGTGCCGAGGAGGGGCGGTATGCAGACAGATATTTTAGTGGTGGACGACGAGGCCGCCATTGCTGACCTGGTGGAGGTCTATCTCCGGAACGAGGGCTTCACCGTCCACAAATTTTACACCGGACAGGAAGCCCTGGACTGCGTGGCCCGCACCCATCTGGACCTTGCCATTCTGGACGTCATGCTCCCGGATATCGACGGGTTCACCCTGTGCCGCAGGATCCGGGAGCAACATCTGTTCCCCATCCTGATGCTCACGGCCAAGGTGGAGGACATGGACAAGATCACCGGCCTGACCCTGGGGGCGGACGATTACCTCACAAAACCCTTCAATCCCCTGGAACTGGTGGCCCGGGTGAAAACCCAGCTGCGGCGCTACCTGCGCTACAATCCCGCCGCGCCGGCAGCGGAGGAAGCACCGGAGGAATACGATTTCCGGGGCCTGCAGATCTGCCGCGACACCCACAAATGCCTTCTGTTCGGCGAGGAACTGTCCCTGACGCCGCTGGAATTTTCCATCCTCTGGTACCTGTGTCAGCGGCGGGGGAAGGTGGTCTCCAGCGAAGAGCTGTTCGAGGCCGTGTGGGGCGAGCGGTATTTTGACAGCAACAATACCGTCATGAGCCATATCGCCCGGCTGCGGGAGAAAATGCACGAAAACAGCCGCAAGCCGAAATTCATCAAAACCGTCTGGGGGGTGGGGTACACCATTGAGTAACCGAAATACCGACACCGCCCGCACTGCGGGACGGCGGGGTCTGCGTGCCTGGGGTCTCTATCTCCTGGTATTGACGGCCTGGGCCGCCTTTGTGGCACTAGGCGCCTTCCTGGGCGTCGTGATCTGCGCGGGCTTCACCTGGTACCCCGGCCCGCTGTACAGCCTGCTCAACTGGGTCCAGGAATATCTGCTGCTGGCGATCATCGTCTGCGTGCTGGCCGGCTGGGTAGTCATCAGCTATTTCTTCATCGCCCGCCCCGCCCGGGACAACGCCCTGCTGCTGGCCGCCGCGGAGGAACTCTCCCATCCCAGCGAAACGCCCATCGCCCTGCCCGCTTCCCTGAAAGAGGCGGAAAATCAGCTGAATCTGACCCGGGAAGAAGCCCTGCGCGCCCAGCGCGCCGCCCGGGACGCAGAACAGCGGAAAAACGACCTGGTGGTCTATCTGGCCCACGATCTGAAAACGCCGCTGACCAGCGTCATCGGCTATCTGACGCTGCTGCGGGACGAGCCGGACCTCCCGCCGGAGATGCGCGGGCGCTACACCGGCATCGCCCTGGACAAGGCCGAGCGGCTGGAAGACCTGATCAACGAATTTTTCGACATCACCCGCTTCAACCTCAGCCACCTGGAGCTGGAGCGGCGCGACACCGATCTGCGGCGCATGCTGGAGCAGATGTGCAGCGAATTCGCCCCCGTGCTGGCCCAGCAGCAGCTGACCGTGTCCCTGGACCTGCCGGAGCGCCTGCACGTGGTCTGCGACGCGGACAAGATGGCCCGGGTCTTCGACAATCTGCTCAACAACGCCTGCCACTACGCTTATCCCGCCTCCACCGTATACGTGCGGGCCTGGCAGGAAAAGGGCCATGTGACCATCACGTTCCGCAACGCGGGCGCCACCATTCCGCCGGAAAAGCTTTCGCGCATGTTCGAGCAGTTTTTCCGCCTGGACACCTCCCGTGCCAGCCGGACGGGCAACGCCGGCCTGGGCCTGGCCATCGCCCGGGAGATCGTGAACGCCCACGGCGGCGCCATCACCGCCAAAAGCGCCCAGGAACAGATCCTCTTCACCGTCACGCTGCCGCTGTAAGAAAATCGCAAGGATTTTGCCGCAGCTTTGCAAGAACCCCGAAAGGGAATGCGCATACCCCCATCGCCCTGCTCTGCTACCATAAAGGCAGCTGAGCAAGGCGATTTCTTTTTTCAGGAGGTTTTTGCGATGAAAACGATCCTTGTGCTGTTCGGCGGCTGCTCCACGGAATACGACGTATCCCTGCAGTCCGCCCACGCCGTCCTGACCCATATAGACCGGCAGCTGTTCACGCCGCTGACCGTGGGCATCACCCGCGACGGCCGGTGGCGCTTCTATACCGGCGCGCCCGACGATATTGCCGCGGACCGCTGGGAGCCGTCCTGCGTTCCCTGCACCCTGTCCCTGGACCGGGGCGACTGGGCGCTGCTGCTTTTGGACGGCTCCCGCCGCCGTCTGCCCTTCGATGCAGCCTTTCCCGTGCTCCACGGGAAAAACGGCGAAGACGGCACCCTGCAGGGTCTTTTCGAGTTGGCGGGCGTGCCCATCGTCGGCTGCGGCATGCTTTCCAGCGCTCTGTGCATGGACAAAGACCGCGCCCACAAGCTGGCGGCCCTGGCCGGAGTGCGCGTCCCGAAAAGCGCCGTTTTTTCCCGGGGTGCAGCGGAGGCCGCCGTGATCGCGGCGGCGGCGCAGCTGGGCTATCCCCTCTTCGTCAAGCCAGTGCGCTCCGGCTCCTCCTTCGGCATCACCCGGGTGACCGAAGCCGGGCAGCTTTCCGCCGCGGTGCGGGAAGCCTTTGCCAACGACCGGGAGATCCTGCTGGAGGAAGCCGTGCCCGGCTTTGAGGTGGGCTGCGCCGTGTTGGGTACGGAAGCGCTCACCGTGGGACTGGTGGACGAGATCGAGCTTTCCCAGGGATTCTTCAACTATGAGGAAAAATACACCCTCAAGACCTCCGCCATCCACTGCCCCGCCCGCATCGCCCCGGAAAAGGCGGAGGAGATCCGCCAGACCGCTCGGCGCATCTACCGCGCCCTCGACTGCAAGGGCTTCGCCCGGGTAGACTTGTTTTTGACGCCGGCAGGGGATATCGTCTTCAATGAGGTCAACACCATCCCCGGCTTTACTGCCCACAGCCGCTACCCCAGCATGATGCGCGGCATCGGCATCGGTTTTTCCGAACTGATCACCCGCATGATCCGGACGGAGGTGACGGAAGGATGACGGCACCTGTGCGTGAAAAACTGCGTTTTCCCGACGCTCTGATGCTGGTCAACGCTGTCCACCCCATCCGCATCGCCTGCCGGCCCGACCTGGTGCCGGTGGATGCGGAGCATCCGGACATCCTGCTGGATCGTCGGGCGGCGGGATTGCTCAACGCCTGCATCCGCGCCGTGGGCGGCCAGGGGCAGATCGTTCCTGTGTCCGGCTGGCGCAGTCGGAAGGAACAGCAGGCCATCTGGGACGACACGCTGGAAAAAGAGGGCGCGGCGTTTGCCCAAAAATATGTGGCCCGGCCCGGCTGCAGCGAGCACGAAACGGGCCTGGCCATCGACCTGGGCCTGGCCGCGCCCCACATCGACTTCATCCGCCCGGATTTCCCTGACAGCGGCGTCTGCGCCGCCTTCCGGCGGCGCGCGGCGGAATTTGGCTTCATCCTGCGCTATCCGGCGGACAAGCAGGCGGTGACGGGCATCGCCCACGAGCCCTGGCACTTTCGCTATGTGGGCGTGCCCCACGCCATGCTCATCGCCGAGCGCGGCCTGGCGCTGGAGGAATACGTGGCGCTGCTGCGCCGCTGCCCGCCCGGCGCGCCCCTGGAGGGGCGACAGATGGGCCGCGCCTTCTGCGTCTATTTTCAGCCGGAGGCCGGCTTTCCCCAGCCCCAGCCGGGCCTTCACCGCACCTGCTCCCGGGACAACTGCGGCGGCTGGATCGTCACGCAGTGGCAGGACGGCGAGGTGTGACATGAAGTTTCGGGAAGCGCTCCTGGATCTGGCTCAGGGCAACCATCTGGCCTGGTTTTGGTGGGTCTACCGCCGCCGGGCGCAGGCCAAAAGCCGGCTGATCCGCAGTATTTTCACATTCCTTCTCTGCCGCGCCGCCCGCCGCGGCGGCGGCTATGTGGGCCCCGGAGCCGTTTTCGAGGGCCGGCCCTCCCTGCCCCACGGGCTCCACGGCGTGTTCATCTCCCGCTTCGCCGTCATCGGCCCGCGGTGCAGGATCTATCAGAACGTGACCATCGGCGAGATAGACCGCAAAGCGCCCCGCATCGGCGCGGACTGCCTGATCGGTGCGGGCGCCGTGCTGGTGGGCGGCATCCGCATCGGAAACAGCGCAAAGATCGGGGCGGGCGCCGTTGTCAGCCGGGACGTGCCCGACGGCTGCACCGTGGTGGCCCCGCCGCCCCGGATCCTGGAAGGGAGGGATACGCCGTGACAGACATCGCCCGCAGCCGGGCCTGGCGGGAGCTCGACCTCGACGCCCTGGCCCACAACGCCCGCATTCTCTCCGCCGCCCTCGCGCCGGGCTGCAGTCTGATGGCCGTGGTCAAGGCCGACGCCTACGGCCACGGCGCGGTCCCTGCGGCCCGGCATCTGCAGCGCTGCGGCGTGCGGGCTTTCGCCGTGGCCTGTCTTGCCGAGGGGATCGCCCTGCGCCGCGCCGGGATCGGCAGACAGATCCTGATTCTGGGATACACCGCGCCGGAGCAGGCCCCGCTGCTCCGGCACTGGGATCTGACCCAGACCGTAGCCGACGAGGCCCACGGCGCCGCCCTGGCGGCCCGGGGCATCCCGCTCTCCGTCCACCTGGCCCTGGACACGGGCATGCACCGTCTGGGCATCCCCGCCGGAGACTTGTCCGCCATCGCCCGGATGTATGCCCTGAAGCCTCTGCAGATCCGGGGCGTCTTTTCCCATCTGTGCGTTTCCGACAGCCTGGCGGAGGAAGACCGGGACTACACCCGCCGCCAGCTGCAGCTGTTCTACGAGACCCTCTCCCGGATGCGTGCCCGGGGTCTCGACCCCGGCGAGACCCACATCCAAGCCAGCTACGGCATCTGGAACCTGCCGCTCCAGCCCTGCACCTGGGCCCGGGCCGGCATCGCCCTCTACGGCGTGGCCAGCGACGAAGGGCCCACCCTGCGCGCCCTGGATCTGCGGCCCGTTTTGTCCTTGCGGGCCCGGGTGGCGTCGGTGCGCACGCTGCAGCGCGGCGAGGGCGCAGGCTACGGCCTGGCTTTCCGGGCCGGAGACAGCCCCCGCCGCATCGCGGCAGCCGCCATCGGCTATGCCGACGGCCTGCCCCGCAGCCTGCCCCAGCAGGGCGGCGAGGTGCTGCTCCGCGGAACACGCTGCCCCATGGCGGGCCGGCTGTGCATGGACCAGCTCCTGTTGGACGTGACCGCCGTGCCGGAGGCCGCCGCCGGGGACATCATCACCCTCATCGGCCGGGACGGCGGCACAGAGCTGCGGGCGGAGACCGTGGCCGCCCGCTGCAGCACCATCACAAACGAGCTGCTCTCCCGCCTGGGGGCGCGGCTGCCTGTTGTTGTCCGCGGCGGATCAACGCCCTGCACAAGAAAGGAAAGGCAGGCGGAAGCGTCATCGGGGTAATGCTCCGATCCATAGGCATTGCCGCTCTCAGCCGTCAGGCCCATATAATTGCTGTCGATCTGCAGGTTTTCGCCGGCAGCGTTCGGCGTGTAGAACACATAGACCAGCTTGAGGGGGCTGCCTTCGTCGTCCTGGGATGTGGTCTTTGATCTCTGCTGCGCGCTGGAGATCGCGCCGGCGCAGCTGTTTGACTTCCGGGGATGACCCGGCGGACAAAAAATCAAAAACGGGAGACAGGGCCGCAGCTCTGCCTCCCGCTTCGCGTTTCGCGCTCTTTTGCGCTTTTTTGCGCGCCGCGTGCAAAATGTGGCTTTCGCCATAGCTTTTTTATGCGATCTATGGCATACTAAAAAAAGACATCCCTAAAAAAACAGCCGGACTTCCTCCGGCCCGGGACAGAAAGAAGGGTTTTCAGATGAGCGAAAGATACGACGTTGTGATCATCGGCGGCGGACCGGGCGGCTACTCCGCAGCGCTGTACTGCGTCCGCGCGGGGCTGCGCACCCTGGTCCTCGAGCGCATGACCCCCGGCGGCCAGATGGCCACCACCAACTGGATCGAAAACTATCCCGGCTTTACCCCCGGCATCGACGGCTTTGAGCTGGCCGAAAAAATGAAGGCCGGCGCAGAGCAGTTCGGCGCCCAGAGCCGCTTTGCCGACGTGCAGTCGGCGGACCTGGCCGCCGCGCCGAAAAAGATCGTCACCGACGCCGGCGAGATCATGGCCGACTGCGTCATCCTGGCCATGGGCGCCAACCCCCGTCCCCTGGGCCTGCTCGCCGAGGAGCGGCTGCGGGGCCGCGGCGTGTCTTACTGCGCCACCTGCGACGGCATGTTCTACCGCGGCAAAACCGTGGTGGTGGCCGGCGGCGGCAACAGCGCCGCCGAGGACGCGCTGACCCTGGCCAAGCTGTGCAGGAAGGTCTATATCGTCCACCGGCGCGACGCCCTGCGGGCCACCCAGAGCTATCTTGCGCCCCTGGCGGCGGCGGAGAATATCGAGATCCTCTACAACCGCCGCATCACCGACATTTTGGGCGACAGCCAGGTCACCGGCGTGGCCCTGGAGGACACGATCAGCGGCGAAGGGAGCACCCTGGCCTGCGACGGCGTGTTCGTGGCCATCGGCCGCACCCCCAGCACCGCCCTGGCCAGCGGCCAGGTGGCCCTGGACGAAAGCGGCTATATCCTGGCCGGCGAGGACACCTGCACGAACCTGCCCGGCGTGTTCGCCGTGGGCGATCTGCGCACAAAGCCCCTGCGCCAGGTCATCACCGCCGCGGCCGACGGCGCCGTGGCCTCGAAATTCGCCGAGGAATATCTCCACGCCCTGCAGCGCTGAAAAACCGCCCGGCGCGGAGCACTCCGCGCCGGGCGGCAAAGCCGGGCAAAAAGTCATTTCAGCGGCAGTACCATCTCATACCACCGCGTCCCGCCCCACTGGGACAGGGCCGGCCCCGCCGGCAGAAAGCCGAAGGCGCTGTAATAGAGCAGCAGGTGGTCGTGGCAGGTGAGCACCATGCGCGAAAGGCCCATGCGCCGCGCTTCGCCGATGCGCCGGCGCAGCAGCATGGAGGCAAGGCCCCGCCCCCGATAGGCCGGACGGACGTTCAGGCCCAGCAGCATCATCCCATCCCCCGCCGGCACATGGCGCACAGCGCCGGAAAACATGTCGTCGGTCAGATGGGGCGCGTCGGAGCGGATGTCGCTGAGGAAGGCGCAGATCTCGCCGCTGTCCGTGCGCCGCAGCAGCAGGAAATGGTCCGGGCACTGGGCGAGCCGCCGCTCGAAATTCTCCCGCAGGCACATTTCGTTTTCCGGGAAGCACTGGCCCTCGATCTCCCAGAGTTCCTCCAGGTTCTCCCCCTCCGCCCGGCAGAACGCCAGAGGCAGGTCCAGGTATTTCACCCGGCGGACACCCTCGTAGAGCCCTTCGAGAAAGGTACTGACGGCGGGGTAGCCCAAATCTTCGTAATAGGCACTGAGGCGGGGGTTGTCCACCGCCGAATCCAGGCGGATACCGCGCTTGCCCCGCCGGCGGCCCAGGTCCTCGGCAAAGCGGAGCATGGCCGCCCCCGCGCCGGCATGACCCGGCCGGGTCGTCAGGTGGTGGACGTAAAAATAGGCGGGGTCGTCGTCCCAGCGGCCGTCCTTTTCAAAGAGGGCCACGGCGCCCACGGGCCGCCCCTCCTCCTTCAGCAAATAGAAATCGCCCCGGGCGGCGCCTTCTTCAAAATAAGCGCGGGGATAGCAGCCGAAATAATCAGTCGCGTTCCACTGCCGCAGCCCCCGCTCGTCCATCCAGGCCATCCGCGCGCAGATCATATCCAAAATCACATCCACATCCGCCGCGCTGGCCGCAGAAAATTCTGCCATGAGCCATTCTTCCTTTCCGCTGCCGCCGGGCAGCCCCATCAAAGTCGATCCCTATTGTACTATAAACCGCAGCAAAGCGCAAATCCCGCCGCGGCCATCAAGAAAAGGAGCGAAACGCCATGAAATTTCATTCCACCCCCACCCGGATCTACAGTCTGGACGACAACGGCGGCCTGCTGGCCGAGATCACCTTCCCCATGACGGGCAAAAACGTATACTGCATCGACCACACCTATGTAGACGATTCCCTGCGGGGCCAGGGCGTCGCGGGACAGTTGATGCGCGCGGCGGTGGACCAGATCCACGCTGCCGGCGGCACCGTGGAAGCCACCTGCTCCTATGCCGTGGACTGGCTGGCAAAGCATCCGGAAGCGCGCTGAACGGCACGCAAAGCGGCCCGCACTCCTTTTAAGGAGTGCGGGCCGCTTTTTTTGCAGGCGCAAAGGCGGATCACTTGCCGAGGGCGCGGTATTCGTCGAACTGATCGGTGATGCGCTTTTCGGGCGCAGCCGTCAGCAGGGAAACGATGACCACCACCACGCAGTTCAGCAGGAACGCCGGCAGCAGCTCATAGATATCGAAGCCGCCGCCCAGGGGACGCACCAGGAACTTCCACACGAAGACCATAACGCCGCCGGTCACCATGCCGGCCAGGATGCCCCACTTGTTGGCCCGGCGCCAGAACAGAGCGAACAGCACGCCGGGGCCGAAAGCCGCGCCGAAGCCGGCCCAGGCAAAGGACACGATGCGGAACACGGAGCTGTCGGGGTCCCGGGCCAGGAACATGGCCACGATGGCGATGGCGATCAGGGACACGCGGGCGATCAGCATGGCCGTTTTTTCCGACATCTGCACGCGGAACAGGCCCCACAGCAGGTCCTTGGACACGCTGGAAGACGCCGCCAACAGCTGGGAGTCCGCCGTGGACATGGTGGCGGCCAAGATGCCCGCCAGGATCACGCCGGCCAGCAGCGCGGCGACGACGCCGTGGGTGGACAGAAGGCTGGCGATGCGGACGATGATCGTTTCAGAATCGGAGCCGGAGAGGAAGGGCACCGCATCCGCCGCGGTCATGCCCAGACCCACCACGCCGATGAAAATCGCCACGAACATGGAGATCACCACCCAGGAGGTGGCCACGCGGCGGGACAGGGTCAGCTTGCGCTCATCCTCGATGGCCATGAAGCGCAGCAGGATATGGGGCATGCCGAAATAGCCCAGGCCCCAGGCCATGGTGGAAACGATCGTCAGCGCGCCGTAGGGCACTGCGGCGTTCGCCGCCACGTCGAACTTATCGCCCATGCTCAAATAGCCGGGCAGGGCCATGGCGTTCTGCATGACCGCGTCAAGGCCGCCTGCCGTCGCCACGCCGAAGCACAAAACGATCACCAGCGCCGCCGTCATCACGATACTCTGGATCAGGTCGGTGAAGCTGGCGGCCAGGAAGCCGCCCAGGGCCGTGTAGATCACGATAACCGCACCGCTGATCACCATGGCCGCCACATAGTCCACGCCAAACAGGCTGCTGAACAGCTTGCCGCAGGCGGCGAAGCCCGAAGCGGTGTAGGGTACGAAGAAGACGATGATCACCACCGCCGCGATGCCCCGCAGGACGTTGCGGTCGTCGCCGAAGCGCTTGGAGAAAAATTCCGGCATGGTGATGGAATCGGTCAAAACCGTGTAGCGCCGGATGCGCTTGGCCACGATGAGCCAGTTGAGGTAGGTGCCCACGGCCAGGCCGATGGCGGTCCAGGCCGGATCACAGATACCGGTGAGGTAGGCCAGGCCCGGCAAGCCCATCAAAAGCCAGCTGGACATGTCCGACGCCTCGGCGCTCATGGCCGTGACGAAGGGGCCGAGCTTGCGCCCGCCCAGATAAAAATCATCCGCACTGCCATTGCGCTTGGCAAGCCATGCGCCGATGGCGAGCATGGCGAACAGATACACGCCAATGGAAATCAGGATGCAGATATTTGCCGTTGTCATTCTCTTTTCTTACTCCCTTCCCTGCCGGCCCCCCAGGCCGGTCAATCAAAATTAGATTCAGTATAGCACAAAATCTTTCCCATGGGAAGTGTGCATTCCGCACAAAAGCGGCTGCGGCAGAGCCGCTTGTCCTGCCGCGGAAAATCTGTTAAGATAGGAAAACGATCATTCTGTTTCCCCGTGGAAACGCCGAGGGGGCACACACTATGGAAACGATTTTTCTTTTGGAGGACGACGCCGCCCTGAGCCGGGGTATCGCCATGGCCCTATCCGGGCCGGACCGCGCCGTGACCCAGGCAGACACCGTCGCCGGGGCCAGGGAGACCCTGACCCGGGCGGGGTTCGACCTGCTGATTTTGGACGTCAACCTGCCCGACGGCAGCGGCCTTACGCTGCTGCGCGCCCTGCGGCGGGAGGGGGACCTGACGCCGGCCATCCTCCTCACCGCCAACGACCTGGAGCTGGATCAGGTCACCGGCCTGGAGGCTGGGGCAGACGACTACATCACCAAGCCCTTCTCCCTGGCGGTGCTCCGGGCCCGGGTGAACGCCCAGCTGCGCCGCGCCGCCCCGGCTCAGTCGGAACGGCTGGAAGTAGACGGCTTCACCTTTGACTTTGCCCGGCTGGAGTTCGCCCGAAACGGGGAGCCCATCGACCTGTCCAAAACCGAGCAGCGGCTGCTGCGCCTGCTGGTGGAGAACCGGGGGCGCACCCTGCCTCGGGAGCTGCTGCTGGACCGGGTGTGGGATGGGGGCGAGTTCGTGGATGAGAACGCCCTGTCGGTGGCGGTCCGGCGGCTGCGGGCCAAGCTGGGCGGCGCGCCCATCAAGACCGTCTACGGAGTGGGCTACACCTGGGAGGTGGGGAAATGACCGCCCCGGCGTGGGCCTTTCTGGCCCTGGCCGTTGTGGGGCTGGCCTTCGGCCTGTGGCAGTGGGCGTCCCGGCGGCGCACCCTCCGGCGGCTCAGCGCCATGCTGGACCGGGCCATCGACGGGGGCTTTTCTGAGGACCGGTTCGACGAGACGGAGCTGTCCGCCCTGGAGGGGAAGCTGGCCCGGTTCCTCCGGGGCTCCGCCGCCGCGAAAAAGACGGTGGAGGGGGAGCAGGCGGCGGTGAAGGCCCTCATCGCCGACATCTCCCACCAGACCCGCACCCCCGTGGCCAATCTCCTGCTGTATGCCTCTCTGCTGGGCGAGGGGGACCTCACCCCACAGCAGCGGGAGCAGGTCCAGGCCCTCACCGCCCAGGGGGAGAAGCTGTCCTTCCTGATCCAGGCCCTGGTGAAGGCCTCCCGGCTGGAGGCGGGCATCGTGGCCCCGGTCCCGGCCATCAACCCCGTGGGGCCGCTGCTGGAAGGAGCGGCGGAGCAGCTGGCCCAGGCGGCCCGGGCGAAACATATCGCCCTGACCGTGGAGCCCCTGGACGGACAGGCCGCCTTCGACCCCCGCTGGACGGGGGAGGCGCTGTGCAACGTGGTAGACAACGCAGTGAAGTACACCCCGGCGGGCGGAAGAGTAACGATCTCCGCCCAAATGCTGGACTCCTTCTGCCGCGTGGACGTGGCGGACACCGGCCCCGGCATCCCGGAGAGCGAACAGGGGGCCGTCTTCGACCGCTTCTTCCGGGGGGCGGGCACCCGGGCCGCCGACGGCCTGGGCCTGGGGCTCTACCTGACCCGGGAGATCTTGTCCAGGCAGGGCGGCTATATCAAGGTGGCCTCCCGGCCGGGGGAGGGGAGTATCTTTTCCCTGTACCTGCCGAGAGAATGAAATTCTTTCAAACCTGTTAGATTTGAGAAAGGATCTGGAAAGATTTTTTTGCTACAGTCTGTATTGTCGAAAGGCAATACAGACTTTTTCCTGGAGGTTGATACCCATGACGATTCTGGAAACCAAGGATCTGAAGAAATATTACGGCAAGGGGGACACATTGGTGCGCGCCCTGGACGGGGTGGATCTCACGGTGGAGGATGGGGAGTTCGTGGCCATCGTGGGCACCAGCGGCTCGGGCAAGTCCACCCTGCTCCACATGCTGGGGGGCCTGGACCGGCCCACCTCGGGCACCGTCACCGTGGACGGGAAGGACATCTTCTCGCTGAAGGACGAGGCCCTCACCATCTTCCGCCGGCGGAAGATCGGCTTCGTGTTCCAGAGCTACAACCTGGTGCCGGTGCTCACGGTGCGGGAGAACATCGTCCTGCCCATCCAGCTGGACGGTGGGAAGGTGGACGAGGCCTATGTGGACCAGGTGGTGGCCGCCCTGGGCCTGGAGAAGAAACTCCAGAGCCTGCCCAGCCAGCTCTCCGGCGGCCAGCAGCAGCGGGTGGCCATCGCCCGGGCCCTGGCCACCAAACCCGCCATCCTCCTGGCCGACGAGCCCACCGGCAACCTGGACAGCCGCACCAGCCAGGATGTGCTCTCCCTGATGAAGGTGACAGGCCGGAAGTTTGCCCAGACCATGGTGATGATCACCCACAATGAGGAGATCGCCCAGCTCTCCGACCGGATCGTCCGCATCGAGGACGGCCAGATCGTGACGCGGTAAGGAGGCGGGCACCATGAATGTCAGAAACGGCAAATGTATCCGCCACCTGGCCTGGAAGAGTTTACAGGCCAGCCGCACCCGGAATCTCATCGCCATCGCGGCCATCGCCCTGACAGCGGTGCTGTTTACCTCCCTGTTCACCATCGCCCTGTCCATCAACGAGGGCTTCCAGCAGTCCAACTTCCGCCAGGTGGGGGGCTTCTCCCACGGCGGGTTCAAGTACCTGACGGAGCAGCAGGCCGAGGAGCTGAAGGACGACCCCCTGATCGGCCAGTACGGCATGCGGCGCTTCCTCGGCATGCCCACCGGCGTGCCCTTCAACAAGTCCCATGTGGAGGTAAGCTGGTGCGACGAAAACGAGGCCCACTGGATGTACTGCGACCCGGTGGAGGGCACTCTGCCGGAGGAAGGCACCGACCAGGCCGCCACCGACACCCGCGTGCTGGAGCTGCTGGGAGTAGAGCCGGAGATCGGCGCGGCCTTCACCCTCACCTTTGATGTGGACGGACACGAGACCACCCAGAGTTTCACCCTATCCGGCTGGTGGGAGTACGACGGGGCCATCGTGGCAAACCACGTCCTGGTCCCCGAAAGCCGGGTGGACGCGGTCCTGGCCGAGTGCGGCGTGGACCCCAACGCCCCCGCCGACACCATGACCGGCACCTGGAACCTGGACGTGATGCTGAAAAGCGGCGCCCGGCACATCGAGCAGGACTTGAACCAGATTTTGACCAACCACGGCTATCAGAGCGAGACCGCCGGGGACAACTATATCGACACCGGCGTCAACTGGGGCTACACCGGGGCCCGGATCTCCGACATCGCAGACCCCACAGTGGTCATCGCCATCGCCGCCGTGGCCCTGCTGATCATCTTCACCGGCTATCTCATCATCTACAACGTGTTCCAGATCTCCGTGGCCGGGGATATCCGGTTCTATGGCCTGCTCAAGACCATCGGCACCACCCCCCGGCAGCTGCGGCGGATCATCCGGCTCCAGGCCCTGGCCCTTTCCGCTGCCGGCATTCCCATTGGCCTGGTCATCGGCTGGCTCATCGGCGGGCAGCTGACCCCGGTGATCGCGGCCCGGCTCAACGGCGTGCTGGCCGTCACTTCTGTCAGCCCCTGGATCTTCGTCATCGCCGCCCTGTTCGCCCTGTTCACCGTGCTTCTCTCCTGCCGCAGGCCGGGGAAAATGGCGGCCAAGGTCTCCCCGGTGGAGGCGGTGCGCTACGCCGAGGGCGGCGGGAAACCCCGCGCCAAGGGCCGCAAAGCCCGGAGGGTCAGCCCCCTCTCCATGGCCTGGGCCAACCTGGGCCGCAGCCGGGGCAAGACGGTGGTGACCGTCCTCTCCCTGTCCCTGGCGGTGGTGCTGCTCACCGTGACGGTGAACTTCGCCGGCGGCTTCGACATGGACAAGTACGTGTCCAACTTCACCGCCAGCGACTTCATCGTGGCAGGCGCCGGCAAGTTCCAGACCAGCACCACATTCAGCGCGGAACAGGCCGTGCCCCAGTCCGCCATGGACGCCATCGACGATCAGGGCGGCGTCACCGACGGCGGCGTGGTGTACGGCCAGACCTTCGGGGCGCTGGAGTACGTCACCGAGGACTGGTTCCGGCAGAATAAAGAGCGCTTTTACACTCCGGAGCAGATGGACAACCTGATCCGCCTGACCGACCGGAACGAGGCGGGCCTGCTGGCCGACCGGGTCCAGCTCTCCGGCATGAGCCCCTTTACCCTGGATCACCTGACGGTGCTGGAGGGGGACCTGTCCCCCCTCTATGAGCCGGGCAGCCGGAACATCGCCGCCGTGTACGCCGAGGACGACTACGGAAACGCAGACATGAACTCCCACTGGGCCCGGCTGGGGGACACGGTCACGGTGCGGTATGTGGAGGAGAGCGAGTTCTACGACCCGGACACCGGCGAGGTATGGGCCGCGTACGAGGACATCCCCGACGGAGCCAACTGGGTGGAGCGGCCGACGAAGTACCGGGACGTGGACTACACCGTGGCCGCCCTGGTGACGGTGCCCTCCGCCCTCTCCTACCGCTACTACGGCGCGGACGAATTCATCCTGAACGACCGAACCTTTGTGCAGGACACCGGCACGGACAGCGTTATGTACTACGCCTTCGACACCACCGACGAGGCCAACGGGGATATGGAGGCCTTCCTGGCGGATTACACTGAGAACGTCAACCCGGAGCTGGACTACGAGAGCAAGGCCACCTACGTCGCCGAGTTTGAGAGCATGCGCTCCATGTTCTGGCTCTGTGGCGGGGCGCTGAGCTTCATCGTGGGGCTGGTGGGGGTGCTCAACTTCTTCAACGCCGTCCTCACCGGCATCATTGCCCGCCGGCGGGAGCTGGCGGTGCTCCAGGCCGTGGGCATGACCGCAAAACAGCAGCGGACCATGCTGGTGTGGGAGGGCCTGCTGTACGCCCTGGGGGCGGCGGGGCTGGCCCTGCTGCTGGCCCTGGTGCTGGGGCCGGTGGCCTTCCGGGCGGTGGAGGGGCTGTTCTGGTTCTTCACCTACCGGCTGGACCTGACGGTCTTCCTGCTCATCGTCCCCCTGTTCGCCCTGCTGGGGGCGGGCATCCCCGTCCTCACCGGCCGCGCCGCCGCGCGCCGCACCGTGGTGGAGCGGCTGCGGGAGGAGTGACGCAGATCCCCCGGGAGCACCGACGCCCTTGCGCCGCCCGAACGCGCGTCCAAAAGCGCCTGCCCTTGCAGGACAGGCGCTTTTTCCATCTCTCCCCGCGTCCTGCGGCCACCTGCTCCGCGGCGGAAAGGGGCCCGTTTTTGTCGTTTTCGTAATAGATTTTTAAGATACGGGGGGCTGAAATTAGGTAGATTTTTTCCCGGCGCTGTGTTACAATAGGCGCGACAGGTTTCCACACCCTGTCCAAGCGCCGGCTCATTTCTGCCGGCGTTCGTTCGGTGGGGCGAAATTTCCCCGCCGTTCTCTAAATAAAAAATGGAAGGATCCTGGAAAAATGAAAAACTACTCTGTCCGTCAACTGACCTTTGCCGCCATGGTCGGCGCGCTGTACGCCATGCTCACGCTGGCGATCGCCCCCTTCGGCGGGGCCTACAGCCCCGTCCAGTGCCGCGTGTCCGAAGCGCTGTGCGTGCTCCCCTTCTTCTTTCCCGAGGCAAAGTGGGGATTGTTCATCGGCTGCATCGCGGCAAATCTCATCAGTCCCTACGGTCTGCCCGATCTGGTGCTCGGCTCCCTGGCGACCCTTCTGGCCGCCTGCGTCACCGCGAAGGTGCCGCGCCGCCTGAAATGGCTGGCGCCGCTGCCCCCTGTCGTGGCCAACGCCGCCATCGTCGGCGCGCTGCTGGCCTGGTACGGCGCGGGCTTCGGCCCGTCGTTCCCGGCGCTGTACGCTTTCAACGCCTTCACCGTGGGGCTGGGCGAGCTACTCTCCTGCTATGTATTGGGCGGCGTGCTGCTGGTCGTGATCCCGCGGCTCTCCTTTTTCCGCAGCCGGCTCCCGGCGGACAAGCTGTGACCCTCCGCCCCGGCGCACCGCGCCGGGCACAATAACAGAAATGCGAGGTTTTCTTGTATGAAAGTCAGAAAAGCTGTGATCCCCGCCGCCGGACTCGGCACCCGGATGCTCCCCGTCACCAAAACCGTGCCGAAGGAAATGCTCCCCATGGTAGACCGCCCCGTTATGCAGTATATCGTGGAAGAAGCCGTGGCCGCCGGCATCGAGGATATCCTGATCATCACCAACCGCGGAAAAGACGTGATGGAGGATTACTTCGACTATGCCCCCGAGCTGGAGGACAAATTGAAAAAGGCCGGCAAGGACGACCTGATCGAGCTGGTCCACCGCCCCGCCAACCTGGCCAATATCTTTTTCGTCCGCCAGAAGCAGACCCTGGGCCTGGGCCACGCCATCTATCAGGCCCGCAAATTCGTGGGCGACGAGCCCTTCGCCGTGCTGCTGGGCGACGATATCATCCGCGCCAAAACGCCGGTCATCGGCCAGCTGATCCGTGCGGCGGAGAAATACGAAGCCTCCGCCATCGGCGTCCAGCAGGTAAGCGACGAGGCCATCAGCCGCTATTCCTCCGTAGCCGTTTCCCCCCTGGAAGAGCGGGTGTTCAGCGTGTCTGACCTGAACGAAAAGCCCGCCCCGGCGGAAAAATTCTCCAATTATGCCATCCTGGGCCGCTATGTACTGATGCCGGAGATCTTTGAGATCCTGGCCCATCAGACCCCCGGCTACGGCGGCGAGATCCAGCTGACCGATGGCCTTGAGACCCTGTGCCATAGAGAGCGCATGGTCGCTGTGGACTTTGAAGGCCGGCGGTACGACACCGGCAATCTCTGCGGCTTCCTCGAAGCCACCCTGGAGATCGCCCTGGAGCACCCCGAAACCGGCGAATGGCTGAAGAA
>CAJFFX010000035.1 GCA_904374485.1 Candidatus Pseudoscillospira falkowii
GTTCACCGGGTTGACGCCCTTCACGCCGGCCAGGCACACGCCGGTCTTTTCCTTGTTGAGCTCCGTGCGCTCCAGGTCGCTCTTGGAAGCGGCTTCCTTCTGATAGGCCGTCACTTCATCGGCGTTTTCCAGCAGGCCGGCCTCCAGCCATTTTTTCACCAACTCATGCTCCGGAGAAAGGACCATGTAGGTGGCGCCGAAAAGCGTGTCGGGCCGGGTGGTGAAGACCACGATATCGTCGCCGGCGGTGGCCTTGAAGGTAACCTCCGCGCCGGTAGAGCGGCCGATCCAGTTCTTCTGCTGGGTCTTGACGCGCTCGATGAAATCCAGGTCGTCCAGATCGTCGATCAGACGCTGGGCATATTTTGTGATGCGGAGCATCCACTGGGATTTTTCCTTGCGGATGACCGGCGCGCCGCAGCGCTCACACACGCCCTCCACCACTTCTTCGTTGGCCAGTACGCACTTGCAGGAGGTGCACCAGTTGACGGGCATGGTGGTCTTGTAGGCCAGTCCATGCTTATAGAGCTGCAGGAAGATCCACTGGGTCCACTTGTAATAGCTGGGGTCGGTGGTGTTGATGACCCGATCCCAATCGAAGGAATAGCCCAGCATGTGCAGCTGCTTTGAGAAATTCTCGATATTGTCGTGGGTCACCTTGGCGGGGTGGATATGGTTCTTGATGGCATAGTTCTCCGTGGGCAGGCCGAAGGCGTCGTAGCCCATGGGGAACAGGACGTTATAGCCATCCATGCGCTTTTTGCGGGCCACCACGTCCATGGCGGTGTAGGGCCGGGCGTGGCCCACGTGCAGGCCCTGGCCGGAGGGATAGGGAAACTCCACCAGCGCATAGAACTTGGGCTTTTCACTGTGGTTGGAAGCGGCAAAGGTTTTTTCCTCTCTCCACTTCTCCTGCCACTTTTTTTCGATGTTTGCAAACTCGTACTTCAAACTGATCACACTTTCTGTTTATAGCATTTTATCGCATGATCCCCCGGCAGGGAATGATCTGAAACAGCCTTAATATTATATCGGGAACAGCGTCTGTTTGCAAGACTTTTGCGTCCTTTTTATGGCTGCGTCGTCCAAAAAGCGGCCCCATGCGCCAAAAAGCAGCGCGCCCCGGGCCGCCCGGCGGCCGGGGCGCGCTGCGCGCGCTCAATCTTTTGTCAGGATCGCGGAAATATCCACTTCCTCCGCATCGCTCCAGAGGCGTTCCAGATCGTAGAACTCTCTGGCTTCCGGGGAAAAGATGTGGACGATCACACAGCCGTAGTCGCTGAGGACCCAGGTGCCTTCCCGATGGCCCTCGATGTGATCCGGCTTTTCTCCGACCTGTTCCATCGCCTCTTCCACAGATTCGGTCAGGGCCTTAATCTGGGTGTTGGACGTGCCGGAACAAATGACGAAATAATCCGCCAACGTGGTCACATCGGTGGTTTTCAGCATGCGGATCTCCTTCGCGCGGCGGGCGTCCAGCGCCTTGACCGCCACCTGCGCCAATTCATAGGGTGTCATAACATAACTCCTTTCTCTTCTGTCATGCCGCCGCACTCGCCGGATCGGCGGCCCCGCTCTGGGGCGCGAGCGCTTGAGCGGTATTGTTTGCCGGAAGCCCGGCGCCGGAGTCTGTGGTCGTGCCCGCGTCCGGAACGCCGGGATCGGGCACCGTCGGGTCTGTGCCGCCGGGATCGGTCGTCCCGGGGTCGGTCGTGCCCGGGTCCGTCGTGCCCGGGTCCGTCGTGCCGGGATCGGTGGTGCCGGGGTCCGTCGTGCCCGGATCAGTGGTGCCCGGATCAGTAGTGCCGGGATCGGTGGTGCCGGGGTCCGTTGTGCCCGGGTCGGTGGTTCCCGGATCAGTAGTGCCGGGGTCCGTCGTGCCGGGGTCCTCCGGCTCCACGGGCACGTCCGGCTCCACAGGATCGGTAACGTCGGGGTCCACCGTTTCCGTTCCGCCGCCGCTGCTGGGCCGGCTCGCCAGGGAGGAATTTGCCTTGCTGTCCTGCAGGCGGCCGCTGGTGCAGCCGATGGTGCCGTCGGAATTGACATACATGATGTCCAGCTCCGAAGAGGACAAATCGTCCAGATAGGGGTTGAAGCTTTCGTTGACCACGTCGATCAGTTCGTCCACGTTGGGCACCACATAACTCAAATTCGCGTGATAGCTGCGGCTCCAGACGCTCTTGGTGGTACAGGGCATGGTGATGAAATGGATATTGTCGGAGGTCAGGCCGCCGAAGATCGCCTTCTGAGCAAACCAAGCCATATTGTTCACGGTCAGGTCCGTGGTGACCTGCTCGGTGAAGATGCGAGCGTATTCAAAAACTTTTGTCATCTTGTCGATCTGCAAACACTGCTCGATCAGCGCCTTGAGGAAGGTCTGCTGGGTCTCGATGCGGCCCAGATCGCCGGTGGCGTAGCCGTTCTTGCCCTCGCGGAAGCGGACGACGCCCATGGCCTGCTCGCCGTCGAGCTTCTGATAGCCCGCCTTGACATGGATGGACAGATCCTGGGCCGGGTCGTCGTAATCCATATCCCGGGGCACGTCGTACCAGACGCCGCCGATGGCGTTCACCAGCTCGCCCACAGCTTCCCATTCCACAACGATGCTGAAGTCCGGCACGAAGCCCACCAGTTCGCTGACTTCTTTATACAGCGCCTGGATGCCCTCGTCGCCGCCGCCGTTGAAGTTGTAGACGGAATTGATCTTCTTCACGTCCCAGTTCACGTTGACCATGGTGTCGCGGGGAATGCTCATTACGTTCAGTTCCTGGTTGGGGATATCGTAGGCCGCCAGCAGGATCGTGTCCGTATTGCCGCCGCCGCCCGTGTCCCGGCCGATGATCAGGAAGGTGAAAAAGTCCTCCTTGCGGTCGCCGGAGAGCTTCGGGCCCTCCAGTTCGACCTCATCATCGCCGCCGATGGGCGCCGTGGGGATCTCCGGACGCTGGAAAAAAGCCATAACTGCGGCGGCCACGCACAGCAGCGCGGCGATCACTGCCAGGGCCACCAGCGCAATGCGCCGTTTCTTTTCCTTCTGGCTCAGCGGACGCTTGCTCCGCTTCGTCTTTGCAGCGGCGGGTGCGCTGCGCGCCCCGCCTTTCTTTCTGTCATGTTCCATAAGTGCTTGATCCTTTCAAAAATCGCAGAGCTTCCAAAGTCTTTTCATGGACCTTTTCCCCGTCCCGCGCCATTTTCTGCACGGTCATTTCCAGACCCAGGGCCAGCCCTTCGTCCAGATCCCGGTACACCGCCGCGCGCAGCGCGTCCACGCCGGGGAAATTGCGGGTGGGTTCGATATAATCGGCCAGATAGAGGACCTTCTCCAGCGGCGTCATATCCGCTTTGCCGGTGGTGTGCCAGCGGATGGCCTCATAGACCGCGTCGGACACGCCGAACACGTCCCGGGCCAGGGCCGCGCCGGTTTTGGCATGGAGAAGCTTCGGCGTATGGCGCTCCATGTCGTCCAGGGCGATACCGTATGTCTCGCACAGGGCCAGCTGGGCCTCCATATCCAGCTTTTTGGTGCAGTCGTGCAGCAGTGCGCCAATGCGGGCCGCCGTCACGTCGACGCCATAGCGCCCGGCTAGGGCAGCGGCTTCCTGCTCCGTCCCCAGCACATGGGCAATGCGCTTATGGCGCAGATAGGACAGGGCGATGGGCCGCAGTGCCTCGGGGGACAGATGCTTCAAATCCGTCCGCGTCCCGTAGAGCTGCTCGCGCAGGATGTAGCCCAGCACCGGCTCCGCCAGCAGGTCTGTTTTTCCGGCAGCGAGGGATGCGCGGATGCCGCTGGAGGAAGCCTGCAGCGGCTCCAGGGGGATCTGCTGGACCGTCGCGCCGAAATTCGCCTTGAGCCGTGGGAGCATGCTGTCGAACATCTCCTGCTCCCCCGCGTCGCCCCGGGCAAAGACCGCGATCTGCGCCATTTCCATGATGAGCCGCGGATGGCGCCATGCGGGCAGGATCTCCAGCATATCGCTGCCCATCAGCAGCCAGAGCTCCGCGTCGGGATAAAGCTCCCGGACCTGGCGCACCGTGTCCACGCTGTAGCTGGGGCCTTCGCGCTGCAGCTCGATCTCCGAGACCTCGCACCCCGGCGCGCCGTCAAAGGCCAGGCGCACCATTTCCAGGCGCTGGGCGTTGGAGGGTGAGCCCGCGGGGAGCACCTTGTGGGGCGGCGTATTGTCCGGCACGATCAGAAGTTTGTCCAGCTGCAGGGCGCGCTGCGCCGCCTGCGCCGCATGGACATGCCCCCGGTGGGGCGGATTGAACGTGCCGCCGTAGATACCGATTCGCATGAAAAAGCCTTCTTTTTCCGATTATTTTTTCCGGGTCTTCGGCAGCTCGATCTTCCGCTTGTCCTTGTTCTGCTGGATGCGGAACAGGACAAATTTCGCGCCGATCACCTGCACGACTTCGCTGTTGGTCGCTGCCGCAATGGCCTCCGCCGCTTCCCGGGCCGACAGAAGGCTGTTTTCCAGGACGGTTCCTTTGATCAGCTCGCGCTTTTCCAGGACGCCGTCCACCTGGGCGATCAGATTGTCGCCGATACCGTCTTTCCCCACCTGCACCACTGCGTCCAGGCCATTGGCCAGGCCGCGCAGATAGGCTCTCTGTTTACTCGTCAACATGGATATTCTTCTCCCTGCAGTATTTTTCAAATTCGCTGCGGAACGCCGCCAGGGCCTTCGCCCGGTGGGACACGCCGTTCTTCTCCTCCGGTGTCATCTGGGCAAAGGTCTTGCGCAGGGCCGGCACAAAAAAGATAGGATCGTAGCCGAAGCCGCCCGCGCCCATGGGGGCAAAGGCAATGGTCCCGTCGCAGACGCCCTGGGCCGTCAGCACTTCGCCGGAGGGGAAGGCGCAGACGATGCAGCTGTAAAAATGGGCCGCCCGGTTCGTCTGCCCGATCAGGGCGCTGAGCAGCAGGCGGTAGCGCTGCTCGTCCGTCAGGCCCTCGCCGCCATAGCGGGCGGTATACACGCCCGGCGCACCGTTCAGCGCGTCCACCATCAGGCCGGAATCGTCGGAAATGGCGGGCATATTCGTCTGGCGCATCACGGCCTGGGCCTTCAGCAGCGCGTTTTCCCGGAAGGTGGAGCCGGTCTCCTCCACGTCGATATGGAGGCCGAGATCGCTCTGCAGAACCAACTCGACGCCGAACTGCTCCAGGATCGGCGCCATCTCTTTCTGTTTTCCCGCATTGTGGGATGCCAAAACAATTTTCATCGGTTTTTCTCTGTTCTTCCTTTCTGCCGCCGGGGCGGCCGTTCAGTTCTGCTCCAGGATCTTCTTCTGAAGGGCGATCAGTTCGCCCACGCCTTTACTGCACAAGCGCACCAGATCTTGCTGCTCCGCCACGGTGAAGGCGCGGCCTTCGCCGGTGCCCTGCAGTTCGATCAGTTCGCCCCGGTCGTTCATAATGCAGTTGAGGTCCACCATGGCGTGGCTGTCCTCGCTGTAGCACAGGTCCAGCAGCGGCACATCGTCCACGATGCCGGCGGACACGCCCGCCACGAAGCCGCGCAGGGGCGACTGGGCAAGAACGCCCTCCTCCACCAGCTTCCGGCAGGCCAGGGCCAGGGCGAGATAGCCGCCGGTGACCGAAGCCGTCCGGGTGCCGCCGTCGCCCTGGAGCACGTCGCAGTCGATGGTGACGGTGCGCTCACCCAGCTTTTCCATGTCCACCGCCGCGCGCAGGCTGCGGCCCACCAGGCGCTGGATCTCCGCGCTGCGGGGGCTCAGCTTCAGCTTGGACACGTCCCGGCGGCTGCGCTCGCGGTTTGCCCGCGGGAGCATGGAATATTCCGCCGTGACCCACCCTTCGCCCAGGGGCACATGGGGCGGCGTGCGCTCCTCCACGCTGGCGCAGCACAGCACCTTCGTATGTCCGCATTCGATGAGCACGCTGCCCTCGGCAAATTCCGCAAAGCCCGGCGTGATCTTCACCGGGCGCAGTTCGTCATAAGACCGTCCGTCGGCCCGTTTCATTGCGCAATTCCTTCTTTCGTCGTTCGTCGTTTTTCTTCTGCGGCCCTCACACCAGCTCGCGGACGTATTCCTCCGCGTCGAAGGGCTTGAGGTCGTCGATGCCTTCACCCACGCCGATATATTTCACCGGCACCTGCAGTTCCCGGGCGATGGCCACCACGATGCCGCCCTTGGCTGTGCCGTCCAGCTTTGTGAGGACGATGCCGGTGAGGCCCGCCGTTTCCTTGAACTGCTTGGCCTGGATCAGGCCGTTCTGGCCCGTGGTGGCGTCCAGGATCAGCAGCGTCTCCTTGGCCGCCTCCGGCGCTTCCCGGTCCACGATCTTGCGCAGCTTGGCAAGTTCGTTCATCAGGTTCTGCTTGTTGTGCAGCCGGCCCGCCGTATCCACCAGCACCACGTCCGTGCCGCGGGCCTTGGCGGCCTGCATGGCGTCGAACAGCACGGCGCCGGGGTCCGAGCCCTCGCTCTGGCGCACGATCTCCGCGCCGGCGCGGCCCGCCCAGATCTCCAGCTGGTCCGCCGCCGCGGCGCGGAAGGTGTCCGAAGCGCAGAAAAGCACTTTTTTCCCCTCCTGGCGCAGGCGGTGGCCCAGCTTGCCGATGGTGGTGGTCTTGCCCACGCCGTTGACGCCGATCATCATCACCACGCTGGGCTTCGTAGACAGATCCAGGGCCGTGTCGCCCACCTGGAGCATCTCCGCCAGGATCTGCCGCAGGGCGTCCTTGACCTCATCCTCGGTCTGCAGATGCTCCCGTTTGATGGCGGCGCGCAGCTGCTCCACTGCATCCGTGGCCACGGTGACGCCCAAATCGCCGAGGATCAGCGTCTCCTCCATGGCCTCGAAAAATTCCTCGTCCAGCTTGATGCTGCCGCTGAACGCTTTTTTCAGTTTTTCAAAAAAGCCCATTCTCGTTCCTCCCAATGCAGGGCGGGTCCTCCCCGTCCCCCGATATACCGGCTGACGGCCGCTGTTCGGCCCGTCGGTTCAGTCCTCGATCTTCAGTTCCTTCGCCATGTCGTTCAGGTTGATCGTCAATACTCTTGACACGCCGCGCAGCCCATGCAATGTAATTGCATGGGGACCCGGATTTGATTCTGCTCCGCCGAAATGAATCCGGCGGAGCCCAAGGTTTTGCCTGCGGCAAAACGCTTGTACGCGCCACTCGGCGCGCGGCAGTCGCGCGGCCGAAACTCAGTCCTCGATCTTCAGTTCCTTCGCCATGTCGTTCAGGTTGATCGTCAATACTCTTGACACGCCGCGCTCCTGCATGGTGACGCCGTAGAGCACGTCGGCTTCCTCCATGGTGCCGCGGCGGTGGGTGATGACGATGAACTGCGTTTTTCCTGCAATGCGGCGCATGTACTTGGCATAGCGCACCACATTGCTCTCGTCCAGGGCCGCCTCGATCTCGTCCATCACGCAGAAGGGCGTGGGGTGGACCTGGAGAATGGCAAAATACAGCGCGATGGCCACGAAGGCCTTTTCGCCGCCGGACAGCAGCGAAATCGTTTTCAGCGTCTTGCCCGGGGGCTGGACCTTGATCTCGACGCCGCAGTTCAGGATATCCTCCTCATCCTCCAGTTCCAGCGTGGCTTTGCCGCCGCCGAACAGTTCCAGGAACGTCTGCTTGAAGCTTTCGTTGATGACGGCGAACTGCTCCCTGAAAATGCGCTCCATTTCACCGGTGATGCCGTCGATCACGCCCTGCAGCTCTTCCTTGGCCTTTTCCACGTCGTTGCGCTGGCCGGTCAGATATTCATAGCGGGTATTGATCCGGTCAAATTCCTCGATGGCGCCGATGTTCGGCGTGCCGAGGCCGCCGATCTCCCGGCGCAGCTCTCCGATGCGGCGGTTCGTCTTGGGCAGGCTCTCCAGTTCCATGCTCTGGGCCCGGGCGTCCTCATAAGACAGCTCGTAGTTGTCCCACAGGCGGTCCAGGATCTGCTTTTCCTCCATGGCGGAGGTGGCCCGCTTCTGTTCCAGGCGAGCGGTCTCCCGCTCCAGCTGCAGAACAGCGTCGTTCTTTTCGCGGCTCTCCCGGTTTTTGGCCGTGCGCTCCGCTTCCAGTTCCAGCTTTTTGCGGGACAAGTCCTCCAACCGGGCGCGCAGCGCAGCGCCCTGGGTCTTGAGTTCTCCGATCTCGCGCTCTTTTTCGGCGATCTGCCCGCGCAGCCCTTCCGCTTCCCGGGCGCACTGCTGCCGCCGCGCTTCCCGCTCGCTGCGGTCGCTCATCATGCCGGCGCGCAGCTGTTCCAGTTCCTCCAGCGCATGCACGGTGGTGTCGCGCTCCGCCGTCAGGCGGGCCGTCTCCTCCTTGCGCGCGCTGACCTGCTCCGTCAGCGCACCGGCCTGGGCCTGCAGATCCGACTGGCCGCTCAGCCGCTCCCGGGCACTTTCGCGCAGCTGCGCCGCCTCCGCCTCCAGCGCGGCGATGTCCTTCTCCGCCTGGGCGCAGGCCGCCTGGTTTTCCTCCCGGCGGCCGTCCAGCGCGGTCAGTTCCCCGGCAAGGTTTTCCAGATTGGCGGCGATGCTTTCCAGCAGGACACGGTAGTGGCCCTGCTCGGTCTCCAATTTCAAAACAGCGTCTTCCGCCTGGCGCTTCTGGCTCTCGGCCACTTCCAACTCGTACTGGGAAGCCGTCAGCTCCCGCTCGCAGGCCTCCTGGACCCGGGCGGCCTCCAGCAGCCTCTCCTTCAGACCGCCCAGCTGAGCGCGCAGGCGTTCCAGCTCGTTGGCCCGGGACAGGATGCCGGCGCTGCGGCTGACGCTGCCGCCGGTCATGGAGCCGCCGCGGTTCATGACCTGGCCGTCCAGCGTGACGATGCGGAAGCGCGCGCCGAATTTCCGGGCCATGGCGATGCCGCAGTCCAGGTCCTCCACCACCACGGTGCGGCCCAGCAAATTTTTGAAAATCCCGTCGTACTGCGCGTCATACTGCACCAGCGTGCTGGCAATGCCGACGAAGCCGCTCTCGCCCTGAACGCGCTCGCGCAGCTCCTCGCCGCGCATGGCGGACAGGGGCAGGAACGTGGCCCGGCCGGCGTCGCGCTGTTTCAGGTAGGAGATGGCCGCCTTGGCGTCCTCCTCCTGCCGGACAACGATGTTCTGCATCCCGGCGCCCAGGGCCACCTCGATGGCAACGGTGAAGCGGTCCTCCACATGGATCAGGCTGGCCACCGGGCCGCAGACGCCGCGCAGCGTGTGCTGCTCCGCCGCCTGCATCACCGTGCGCACCGCCTTGGAAAAGCCTTCGTACTCCTTTTCCATCTCGTCCAGCAGGCGGATGCGGGACTCCATGGCGTTGCGCTCCATGGTCAGCTTCAAGGCCTGGTCCGCCGCGGTTTTCGCTTTCTGTTTGCGGCTTTCCATGCGCATGTGGTGGCCGTTGATCACATTGGCGACGCTTTCGCGCTCCTCCCTGGCCTGTTCCAGGGCCGCACGGCTTTCCCGGGCGCCGCGCTCCGTTTCCTCCCGGCGGGCGGAAACGGCGGCCTGCTCCTCCAGCAGCGCCGCGCGGCGCTCCTCGATATTCTGCAGGTCCGTCCGGCGGGCCGAAAGCTCCGTGCGGACGTCCGCCGCCCGGGCGACGCTCAGCGCCTCTTTCGCCCGCAGGGCCTCCGCCTCGTCGGCAATGCTGCCCGCCCGACCGCTGACCTTCTCCGCCTGGCGCAGCAGGTCTTCCAGTTCCCGGGCCAGAGCTGCGCAGGAAGCGTCGATCTCCTCGATCCGAGCGCGCTTGACGTCCATCTGTTCCTGCAGATTCTCCGTGCGGGCGCTCTGTTCGTTCAATTCGTTTTCAATGCGGGCCATATCAGCCTCGTGGTGGGCGATCCCGTTTTCCATGACCGCGATCTCGGACTCCCGCTCGCCGATCTGCCCGTCCAGGGCGGAAACGCTGCCGCGCAGCTGCTCCGCCTCCTCGTCTGCAGCAGCCAGCTTTTCGCCAAACTGTTCCGTATAGCGGTACAGCGCCTCCAGCGCCTCGTTGGCCGCCGCCAGTTCCCGCTGGGCCGCTTCAAAATCGGACTGCAGCCGCAGCGCGCCCGCGTGCAGCTCGGAAAGCTGATGGATCCAAAGGGACACTTCCAGGCTGCGCAGTTCGTCGCGCAAGATCAGATAGCGTTTGGCCGTTTCCGCCTGGGCGCGCAGGGGTTCCACCTGCAGCTCCAGCTCGGCGATCTTGTCATTGATGCGCAGGAGGTTTTCCTCGGTGCGCTGGAGCTTGCGCTCGCTGTCCTCCTTGCGGTGGCGGTATTTGGAAATGCCGGCAGCTTCTTCAAACACGCCCCGCCGGTCGCCGCTCTTGGCGCTGAGCAGTTCGTCGATCCGGCCCTGGCCGATGATGGAATAGCCCTCGTGGCCCATGCCGGTGTCCATGAACAGCTCGTTCACATCCCGCAGGCGGACGGCCTGCCTGTTGATATAATACTCGCTTTCCCCGCTGCGGTAATAGCGGCGGGTGACGGCGACTTCGCTCTCCTCCATCGGGAAAATATGGCTGGTGTTGTCGATCACCAGCGTAACCTGGGCAAAGCCGACCTGGGAGCGCTTTTCCGTTCCGCCGAAGATCACGTCCTCCATTTTGCTGCCGCGCAAGGTGCGGCTGCTCTGTTCGCCCATGACCCAGCGGATGGCGTCGGAAATATTGGACTTGCCGCTGCCGTTGGGGCCGACAATGGCGGTGATATCCTCTCCAAAATTCAATACGGTCTTATCCGGAAAGGACTTGAAGCCCTGGATTTCCAATGCTTTCAGATACACAGTTTTCTTTCACCCCATCGCGCCGGTCCTGCCGCACAGAGCGCGGCATGCCATTTTGCTGATAATTTAACTAGTATAGTATACCAGTATGATCCCTTATTTTCAAGGAAGAAATCCCGAATCGCCGCGATTTTTCTTTCCGCCTCGCCCCAGCAAAAATCGGCATGATATGCCGACAGCATACCATGCCGATCTTCCGATCAAAAAAGCGCTTTCTCCACCTGCGCGGCCGCGCCGCTTTCAGCTTATGTTCAGAAACGGTCCTCCGTTCAGCAGGGGCAGCTGGGCGCGCTGCTGCAGCCGCAGCCGCACTGGTTGTTGTTCCCGCCGCAGCAGCAGCAAATGAGGATGATCGCAATAATGATCCAGCAGCAGTTCCCGCCAAAGAATCCCTGATTATACATAGTGAAACCTCCTAAAGATTCGTGCTCGGCCATTGGGCCGGCCTCACTTCATTCTATGTATACCACGGCATTTGGTGCTTCTGCCCGCCGGTTTTTTGAAATCCCCTCAGATCCGGGCGACGCCGCACTTCCGGGCGGCTTCCGCCACCGCCTTGGCCACTGCCGGGCCTACCCGCGGGTCGAAGGCCTTGGGGATGATGTTGTTCTCGTTCAAGTCGTCGCCGGCCAGGGAGGCCAGGGCCTCCGCTGCAGCGATCTTCATCTCCTCGGTGATCTGGGAGGCGCGCACGTCCAGGGCGCCGCGAAAAATGCCGGGGAAAGCCAGGACGTTGTTGATCTGGTTGGGATAGTCGCTGCGGCCAGTGGAAATGACCCGTGCGCCGCCGGCGCGGGCGTCGTCGGGGAAAATCTCCGGCGTGGGGTTAGCACAGGCGAAAATGATGGCGTCGCGGTTCATGGTCTTCACCATCTCCGTCGTCACGATGCCGGGGGCGGAGAAGCCCAGGAACGCGTCAGCCCCTACCAGGGCGTCGGCCAGGGTGCCGGTCTGATGGGCGCGGTTCGTCACCGCAGCGATCTCCTGCATATAGGGGTTCATGCCCTCGGTATGGCCCTCGCAGAGGATGCCGCTCTTGTCGCACATGGTGATGTTGGCAAAGCCTGCGCGCAGCAGCAGGCGGCAGACGGACATGCCCGCCGCGCCGGCGCCGTTGATGACCACCTTGACATCCTCGCGCTTTTTGCCCACCACCTTCAGGGCGTTGGTCATGCCTGCCAGGGCGATGACCGCCGTGCCATGCTGGTCGTCGTGGAACACAGGAATGTCGCAGATTTCCTTTAGCCGGCGCTCGATCTCAAAGCAGCGGGGGGCAGCGATATCTTCCAGATTGATGGCGCCGAAGCTGCCGGAGATCAGATACACCGTGCGCACGATCTCGTCCACATCCTTGCTCTTGATGCAGAGGGGGAACGCATCCACGCCGCCGAATTCCTTGAACAGCACGCACTTGCCCTCCATCACGGGCATGCCCGCCTCGGGGCCGATGTCGCCCAGGCCCAGAACGGCGGTGCCGTCGGTGATGACCGCCGCCATATTCCAGCGGCGGGTCAGCTCATAGGACTTGGTGACGTCCTTCTGGATCTCCAGGCAGGGCTGGGCCACGCCGGGCGTATAGGCCACGGACAAATCGTGGGCGTCGTTCACTTTGACCGTGGAAATGACCTCGATCTTGCCGCGCTTCTGGGCGTGGAACGCCAGGCTTTCTTCTGCGATGGGTGTCATAGCAAAAACTCCTTTTTCCGCCGCCGCGGGGCGGCGGTCTGATTTGTAAAACGATAATTTTATTATAGGGTCTGCCCCGGCAAAATGCAAGGTTTTCCGCGCAGGCCCTTTTCTTTTGCGCCGGGATATACTATAATCGAATCCGTGAAAGCGAGGAAGTGCCATGCGCATCAAAGATTTTGAAAACCGATTTTCCGGCCATGTGCCGAAGCTGATGGGGTCCTCCGCCGCCTTTGCCGTTCTGGTCCCGCTAATCTTCCGCGCCGGAGAGCCGCACCTGCTTTTTGAAGTGCGCGCGGACACCCTGGGGCGGCAGCCCGGCGAGGTCTGCTTCCCCGGCGGCCGGATGGAAGGGGCGGAAACGCCCGTCCAATGCGCCCTGCGGGAAACGGAGGAAGAGCTCTCCATCCCCCGCGGCGCCATCCGCCCCATTGCGCCGCTGGATTTTCTCTATCACCAGTCCGGCGCCCTCATTCACCCCATTTTAGGGGAGATCCGGGAAAAGGACCTGGAAAAATACCTGCATATCAGCGAAGCGGAGGTCAAGGAGACTTTTCTCGTGCCCTTTTCCTTCTTCCTGGAAACGAAGCCCATGCTCTATTCCTACGATCTGGAACCCCAGATCCCGGACAATTTCCCCTATCGCCTGCTGGGCTTTGAAGCAGGCTATCCCTGGCGCGCCGGGCGGGTGGACGTGCCCATTTACCTCTATGAAAATCACGCCGTCTGGGGCCTGACCGGACGCATCTGCATGGACCTTGCCCGGCAGATGGGAGAAAAGCAGCCCAGCGGGGCGTATCAGCACATCGAGCATCCCATCGCCCCGCTGTACCGCGCCGACTCCGAGATCCTGATCCTCGGCTCCTTCCCCTCGGTCAAGTCCCGGGAGGGCATGTTTTTCTATCACCATCCCCAAAACCGCTTCTGGCGCGTCATCGCCGCCCTGACCGGCGAAGCCGTCCCGGAGACCATCGAGGAAAAACGGCGCTTGCTGCTGGATCACCGCATCGCCCTCTGGGACGTGATCCACAGCTGCGACATCATCGGTTCCAGCGACAGCAGCATCAAAAACGTGGCGGCCAACGACCTGTCTCCGATCCTGCGCGCCGCCGACATCCGGCAGATCTACACCAACGGTGCCACCGCCGGAAAGCTCTACCGGAAATATATCGAGCCCCAGCTGCACCGCGGCTGCACCGTGCTCCCCTCCACCAGCCCCGCCAACGCTTCCTATTCCACGGAGAAACTGCTCCGGGCCTGGCGGGAAGCGATCCCCTTCGATTTATGACAAAAGAGGCGAAGCATCCATCATGACCACATCCCTTTCCATCCGCATGGCCGCACCGGAGGACGCCCCGGCCCTGCTGGAGATTTACCGTCCCTATATCACCGACACCGCCATCACCTTTGAATACGACGTGCCCCCGGCCGAAGAATTTGCCGTGCGCATCGCCCGCACCCTGCGCACCTACCCTTATCTCGTCGCCGAAGGAGAAGGTGAGATCATCGGCTATGCCTACGCTTCCCCCTTCAAAGAGCGCGCCGCTTACGACTGGGCGGTGGAGACCTCCATCTATCTGAAAACGGGCCTGTCCGGCCAGGGCTATGGGCGCATGCTGTACGACAGGCTGGAAGCGATCCTGCGCCGTCAGAACATTCTGAACGCCAACGCCTGCATCGCCTGCACGGCGCAGGAGGACGCCCATCTGACCAACGGAAGCATGCACTTTCACGAACGCCTGGGCTACCGTCCCGTGGGCATTTTCCATCAGTGCGGCTATAAATTCGGCACCTGGTACGACATGATCTGGATGGAAAAAATGCTGGGCGATCATCCGAAAGAGCCCCGGCCCCTCCTGCCCATCGGGCAGGTCGACTGCTCCGATCTGCTGAACTGAACAAAGGGCGGACAGCGTTGGCTGTCCGCCCTTTTGTCACGCTTCCTCCGCCAGGTCGCGGAGCGTATCGCCCGTCAGGCGATAGACCGTCCACTCGTCCATGGGCTGCGCGCCGAGATTTTTATAAAACGCGATGCTGGGCGCGTTCCAGTCCAGGCACCACCACTCCAGCCGCCCGCAGCCCCGTTCCACGGCGATCTGCGCCAGCTTCTGCAGCACCTTCCGGCCATATCCCCTGCCCCGGTACGCCGGCTGAATGTAAAGATCCTCCAGATACAGGCCGGCCCGGCCCAGGAACGTGGAGAAATTGTGGAAATAGAGGGCAAAGCCGATCTCTTTCCCCTCCAGCATCGGAAAGAGCACTTCGGCCTTTTCCTTGTCAAAAAGCCACTCCTCCAAAACCGATTCCGTAGCCACCACTTCAGAAAGCAGCTGTTCATACTCGGCCAGTGCGCGGATCATTTCCAGGATCAGCGGCACATCCTCGCGCCGGGCGGCGCGAAATGAAAGCAGTTCCATATTCCTTCCTCCTCCCCGAAATCACTCCCGGCTGTATTTCCAGGACAGGTAGACGCTGGCGATGGCCGCCGCCGCGGTGGCGCCCATGATCACCCAGAAGATCACAAAGCCGTGCAGAAGCAGCGTCAGCACGATGCAGGCCACGCCGGCGACGGCGAAGGCGATGCCGCCCGCCCGCTGGCTCTTCTGCCAGGCCTCTTCGCTGACATAGCTCCAGATGGTGCGCACGCCCACCAGATTATTGGGCTTGGCCTTGGGCATGATGTTGCCCAGAACGAGATAAAGCAGGCCGACACCGATGCCCATCACCTTGTAGATGGGCATGACCGCCTCCGCTGCGCCGCTTTGGGCTTCCGTATACGCGCCGATCACAAACATGACCTGCAGCGCAGACATCAGAAGCTGCACGGCGATGCCCGTTGCCAGCACGATCTTCGCATTGGCCTTTGCTTTTGCCAACTCTTCCGCCGTATCGGCAAAGCAATGGCTGAATTTGGACACCAGCCACAAAATCCAGCCGCTGGCCGAAAAGGCGACGCCGATAATGAGCTGCTCATATTTGCTGCCCCAGCGGTCGATCTCCCCTGCCGCGTTGTAGTGGACCGGAATCTGGTCGGGCAGAAACTGCACACCGATCACCGCGATCAAAATGGGCGCAAAGCACAAAAACAGCAGCACCCAGGACAGCACCCGATCTTTCATTCCCCTTCCTCCTTCCGAAACTGCTGCAGCCACAGCATGAGCTCATCCACCAGAGAGGTGTTCAGCTCATAATATACAAAATTCTTCGCCTTATATTCGATCACCATATCGGCCTTTTTGAGTGCCTTGAGATGGTAGGACAACGCCGAGGGCGAAACGCCCAGCCGCTCCGCCAATTCACCGGCCGACTGCCGCCCCCCGCGCAGCAGCAACAGGATCTCCCGCCGCTGGGGATCGGCCAGGGCCTTGAAAGATTCCGCCAGTCCCATAGCCTCACCTATTTCAAAATTTCTTTAATTAAATTATACTACAGTCAAGAAAAAAGCACAACAGGTATTTCAATAAAATTTGAAATACCTGTTGCCTCCGTCACTCCTGAATCAAAGCATAGACGCAGGAATCTAAAATTCGCCCTTCTTTACAAACACTTTTTCGCAAAACGCCTTCCAGTACAAATCCATTCTTTTCCAGCACCCTGCGCGATGCAATATTTCTGGAGAAGGGTTCGGCATAAATCCTGACAAGGTCAAACGCGGCAAAGCCTTCTTTGCAAATCTGCGCTACCGCTCGTGTCATCAGACCTTTTCCCCAATACGATTTGGCCAGCCAATAGCCCAGTTCTGCGCTTTTTCGGTACACATCCGCCCCCATGGTCAGCGCAATGCTGCCCGCCAATGCGCCATCTGCCGCAATGGCATAACAAAGCTGGTGCGCTGCATGCTCCCGCTTTCTGCAAAAAGCAATATAATTCTGCGCATCCTGCAGTGTGTAAGGATGCGGAAACACATCGCGCAGATTGCGGGCTACCTCCGTATCGTCTGCACAGATCTGCAATGCCGGCGCATCATCCGTTTTCCAGGGACGCAGCAGAAGTTCCATCTTGCTCCTCCTTCAAAAAGCTGCGAAGGGCATCCATGCGCTCCATGGCCTCCTGATACCCATCGTTATACCACTGTTCCAGCACCTTCGGATCCTGCTCCAAGCGATGGTAGCCACTGGAATCCTTGGGGGCGATCACAAAGGCCCGGCCTTCCTCCTCGTATTTGCGCACCCGGGCCAGGGCGCCGTTGTAGCGCATGGTGCGCTCATCCAGCGCCTTGACGAAAGCCGGATAGTCCCGATAGCGCAGTTTGCCGATCTCCAGCGCCTGCTCCGGCGCCTTGATATAGCGGCGGTCCTGGGTCAGGATGACGATGGCCTTGTCGCAGCCTGCATCCTCCAGCGTATGGGTCACTGGGATCGGGTCGGCGATGCCGCCGTCCATATAGAGATTTCCGCAGTATTCAATAGGCGGGAACATCAGCGGCAGGGCGCAGGTCGCCCGCAGCAGAACCGAGCGCTTGTCTTTGCGCGGCACCGGCAGATACTCCGCCTTGCCGGTTTGCAGATTCGTGACCACCGCCACCACTTCGCCCGGGAACGCCTGCAATGCCTTGTAATCATAGGGCAAATAATAATTGGGGATCTGATCGTAAATGAATTCCAAGTTGAAATAGCTCCGGTTCCTCCGCTGAGAGAGATACTTCGGGCCCATATAGCGCCGATCCGGGATATAGCGCACGACCAGTTCCTTATTTCTTCCCCTTTGCCTGCTGGCATAGGACATCATGTAACATGCGCCCGCGCTGACGCCGATCAGATAATCGCCGTAAAGATCATGGTCCATAAAGGCGTCCATCACGCCGGCGGAAAACGCGGAGCGGCAGGCGCCGCCTTCAAAAATCATACCAAGTTTCACAATTTTGCTCCTTTTTATCTCATCGCTGTTCCTCTGTTGTCAGATCCACAGGCACCGGCCGGTCCACCTGCAGGGAATGCGCCGCAACGCGGCAGTCATAGGCATACACCTGCACGCCCGCTTTTGCCGCTGCGCGCAGCGCCGCGCCGAAGGCCGGATGGGTATCATCGTTCGGCCGCAAGCAGCGGGCGCCCTTCATCGGCAGAATAAAGACCGCCGCCGCTTCATATCCCGCCTCCACAGCGCGCATCAGGCCGTGCAGATGCTTCACACCGCGCTCTGTCGGGGCATCCGGAAAGTATGCGTAGCCGGAGCGCAGAAGCGTCACGCCCTTCACTTCCACAAACTGCGTTCCTCCGGCAAACTCCAAGCGAAAATCGAAGCGGGAATCCTCAAAAACAGATTCCGCCCGCACATACTGCACATCACTGCGAAAGCCGCCCGCGCGCACCCATTCGCCAAAAACGCGGTTCGGCGCCTGGGAATCGATATTGATGATCTGCCCTTTGCTCTCCACCGCCACAAGATCCCAGCGGGTCTTGCGCTGGGGCGCATCGCTGTAGACCAGATAGACCGTCGCGCCGGGCAGTAATAATTCGCCCAGCCGTCCCGTGTTTTTCACATGGCAGAGGACCTCTTCCCCCTCCATGCGAACAAGCGCGGAAAAACGGTTGAGCCGCCGCACAAAGCTGCCTCTTTCCACTGTTCCGTAATCCATTTTTGCATTCCTTTGCCTTCGTCGTGCTTTTTATTATACTACGAATGTTCTAAAAACAAAACCCCTTTTTGCCACGGCGCATCGCGGCGGAAATGAGGGACGGATAAAATTAGGAAAAGAAAAACCTCCACAGATTACTGTGGAGGTTTTGTGTTGGCGCTACCTATCTTCCCGGGCCGTCGCCAGCCAAGTATTGTCAGCAGAAGTGAGCTTAACTACTGTGTTCGGAATGGGAACAGGTGGAC
>CAJFFX010000036.1 GCA_904374485.1 Candidatus Pseudoscillospira falkowii
TGAGTATATTTCAGGTGTTTGTTCAGCCAAGTGTCACTGATTCGTTCCTCATCAATTTCCCTGGCCGACTGGAACGTCTGGGTATACTCCCCATTTACAATATAACGGTCGACATCCACATCGTTGAAGGTATAATACTGTCGGATACTCTGGGTCTGATTATAGAACTTCTCGGCCGGTTCATAGTCATTAATCCGGATATTGGAAATCGTCTCTTCATTATTAGCGATATCTTCACTGGTCAGATCGTTATTGGCCGCGAATTGCTTGATCGTTACGTTCTCAAGATCGTACGCAGACTGTGTGTATTTGATATTATAGCCAAGATACTCGCTTTCTTTATTAATTTCATCCGGAGATACCACAAAGTTCTGAATGAGCGCTCCGGCTCCGGTCCCCACTACTCCAACCACGATCATCAGAACCGGGAACACCAGAATTGTCTTAATTCTGCGTTTGGAAACTCCAATCCCGAAGGCAATCGCGGAAATCAAAGAAAGAATCGAACAGCTCAAGCGCCAAAACGACGCCGTGATCCTGGCGCATTACTATGTCCGCGACGAAGTGCAGGAGATCGCCGACTATATCGGCGACTCCTTTTACCTGAGCAAGCTGGCCGTCGGTCTGAAGGCAAAAACGCTGGTGGTCTGCGGTGTGTCTTTTATGGGCGAAAGCGCCAAGATCCTCAACCCGGAAAAGCGCGTGCTGCTGCCCGACAGCCGGGCGGACTGCGCCATGGCCCATATGATCACGCCGGAAAAGGTGGCGCGCCTGCGCGCCGAGCACCCCGGCGCCGCCGTGGTATGCTACATCAACTCCACCGCAGAGCTCAAGACCTGCTCCGACGTCTGCGTCACCTCGGCCAACGCCCTTTCCATCGTCCGCGCCCTGCCCAACGAGGAGATCATCTTCATCCCGGACGAAAACCTGGGCCGCCACATCGCAGGAAAGCTGCCGGAAAAGAAATTCATTTTCAACGACGGCCGCTGCCCCATCCACGCCCGCATCACGCCGGCGGACATCGACGCGGCCCGCGCCGCCCATCCCGGCGCACCGGTGCTGGCTCATCCGGAGTGCGTGCCCGCCGTGCTGGAAAAGGCGGACTACATCGGCAGTACCTCCGGCATCCTGCACTATGCCACGGAACACGCAGAAAAGCAGTACATCATTGTCACCGAATGCGGCATCGGCTATGAGCTGCGCCGGCAGAACCCGGACAAGGAATTCTTCTTCGTGGAGCCCACACCCGTATGCGAGGACATGAAGTTCATCACCCTGGAGAAGATCGCCCGCGTCCTGGAGACCGGCGAGGGCGAGGTCACGCTGGAGGACGCCCTGCGCAGCCGCGCCAACGCCCCCCTGGAGCGCATGCTGGAACTGGCAAAGTAACGACAAAGAGAAAAGGAACGCATCAGTATGAAAAAGCAGGATATCGTGATCGTCGGCAGCGGCTGCGCCGGTCTTTTCGCCGCGCTGCAGTTTCCCGACGACCAGAAGATCACGATGATCACAAAGGACATCATCGAACACAGCGACTCCTTCCTGGCCCAGGGCGGCATCTGCGTCCTGAAAACGCCGGAGGATTACCAGAGCTTTTTTGACGACACCCTCAAGGCCGGCCACTACGAAAACCGCCGGGAGTCGGTGGACATCATGATCCGCTCCTCCCGGGACACCATCCGGGAGCTGATCGGCTACGGCGTGGATTTCGCCCGGGACAGCGACGGCGCCCTGCTCTACACCCGCGAGGGCGCCCACAGCAAGCCCCGCATCCTTTACCATGAAGACGAGACTGGCAAGGAAATCACCTCCCGCCTGCTTGCCCAGGTGCGCCGCGCCCGGCCCAACGTCTCCATCGTGGAGAACACCGCCATGGTGGACATCGTCTGCCGGGGCAACGAATGCCTGGGCGTGGTGTGCCGCCGCAGCGACGGGTCCTATGACACCATCCCCGCCGATTACACCATGCTGGCCTGCGGCGGCATCGGCGGACTTTACAGGCACTCCACCAATTTTCCCCAGCTCACCGGCGACGGCCTGGCCGTCTGCATGGAGCACGGCGTGGCCCTGGAGAACATCAACTATGTCCAGATCCACCCCACCACGCTCTACACGAAAAAGCCCGGAAGGAGCTTTTTGATCTCCGAATCGGTGCGGGGCGAGGGCGCGCTGCTCTACAACGCCAAGATGGAGCGCTTCGCCAACGAGCTGATGCCCCGGGACCTGCTGACGGCGGCCATCCGGGCGCAGATGGAAAAGGACGGCACCGAATTCGTCTGGGAGGACCTGCGCCCCCTGGGCGAGGAGACCATCAAGGCCCATTTCCCCCATATCTACACCAAGTGCCTGGAAGAGGGCTACGACGTGACGCGCGAATGCATCCCCGTCACCCCGGCCCAGCACTATTTCATGGGCGGCATCCACGTGGACGAGGAAAGCCGCACCACCATGGACCGGCTGTACGCCATCGGCGAAACGGCCTGCAACGGTGTCCACGGCAAAAACCGCCTGGCCAGCAACTCCCTGCTCGAGTCCCTGGTGTTCGCCAAGCGGGCGGCGCTGCACATCCAGGAGCACTACGAGCCCCTGAGCGAAGCGCTACCGACGGTGGACTACAGCCGCTACGAACCCGCCGACGTTTTGGCCGAAAAACGCAAGGAGCGTATTCTTGCAGAGATCGAGAGGTTGAATGAACATGAGCATCAGTGACGTGACGTTGAAATTGAATATGGACCGCTATCTGCGCATGGCCCTGCAGGAAGACATCACCAGCGAGGACGTATCCGCCAACGCGGTGATGGACAGGCCCTGCCGCGGCGAGGTGGAGCTTTTGTGCAAGCAGGACGGCGTCATCGCCGGCCTGCAGGTGTTCGCGCGGGTATTCCAGCTGCTGGACGACACCTTTTCCATCGAATGCTTC
This sequence comes from Candidatus Pseudoscillospira falkowii, assembly GCA_904374485.1. GTDB lineage: Bacteria > Bacillota > Clostridia > Oscillospirales > Oscillospiraceae > Pseudoscillospira > Pseudoscillospira falkowii. The sequence goes on from CAJFFX010000036.1 coordinate 2,921, forward strand.
TGCCGCGACGGCGACCAGGTGAAAGCCGGCCAGCGCGCGGCGGTGCTGCAGGGCGACATCCGCGCCCTGCTCTCGGGCGAGCGCACCGCCCTCAACTATCTCCAGCGCATGAGCGGCATCGCCACCTATACCGCCGAAACGGCGCATTTGCTGGAGGGCACCGGCATCACGCTGCTGGATACCCGCAAAACGACGCCAAACATGCGCATTTTTGAAAAATACGCCGTCACCGTGGGCGGCGGCACGAACCACCGCTACAACCTGTCCGACGGCGTCATGCTCAAGGACAACCACATCGGCGCCGCCGGCGGCATCCGCCAGGCGGTGGCCCGGGCCCGCGCCTATGCGCCCTTTGTGCGCAAGATCGAGGTGGAGACCGAGACCCTGGACCAGGTGCGCGAAGCCGTGGAGGCTGGGGCCGACATCATCATGCTCGACAATATGGACCCGGATACCATGAAGCAGGCCGTGGCCCTCATCGCCGGCCGGGCCGAAACGGAGTGCTCCGGCAACGTGACGCGGGAAAAGATCGCGGCCCTGCGGGACATCGGCGTGGATTACATCTCCTCCGGCGCCCTGACCCACTCGGCCCCCATCCTGGATCTGTCGCTGAAGCATCTGCACCCCGTCGAACCCCAGGCGGACTGATCCGCGCAAACGAGAAAGGAGGCCGTCCATGCCCAGCGAAAACCGCCGCAAACAAATCCTCCGGCTGCTGCAGGGCCAGATCCTCAACGGTTCGCAGCTGGCAAAGCAGCTCAATGTCAGCCGCCAGGTTATCGTGCAGGACATCGCCCTGCTGCGCACCTCCGGCTACGAGATCCTCTCCACCCGGCAGGGCTATATCCTGTCGGCCGACAACACCTGCACCCGCACCTACCATGTGCGCTGCCCGGAATCCGAGATCGAGGACATGCTCAACGTGTTCGTGGACGCCGGCGGCACGGTGGAGGACATTTTCGTGATCCACAACACCTACGGCGTCATCCGCGCAGAGCTGCATCTGGGCAGCCGCCTGCAGGTCAAGCAGTTCATGGAAAGCATCCACACCGGTCGGGAAGCAGCCCTCCACGGCCTGTGCAAAGGCGGACACTGGCACACCATCACCGCCGACGCCGAGGCCGCTTTGGACTTGATCCAGCAGGAACTGCGCGCCAAGGGCTATCTGATCGAAAAGGCCGCCCCCGGTGCCGCCCCTGTCCAGGGGTAAAAATTGCCTGTATCGCCTTTTTTGCCGGGGAATTTGAAGCATTTTTGTGAATTTTACCCCTTGTTGCCCCGGCGCTCTCTCTGTTAAAATATAAAATTGTCGATCACAGCGGCCATCGCTGTGCAAATTGGTAAAAGGATGGATGAAGCATGACAAACGCCGCATCTCTGGCAAAAATGAAGAAGGACGAACTGGTGGCCCTCTGCAAGCAGCACGGGATCTCCGGCTACTCCAAACTGAAGAAGGACGAGCTGGTCGCTCTGCTGACTCAAGCCATGGATACCGGCGCTCCGTCGCAAGCCGCCGCCCAGGATGCGCCCGCCGCGCCCCAGGTGGAGAAGGCCGCCGCCGAAAGCGATCTCGGCGCCTACTGCACCGCCCTGGTAAACCTGTGGGGCATCGCCCCCGCCTCTATGGTGGCCATCGTCTATAACCAGCACAAAAACGCCTCCGTCACCGCCGAGGAGGTACTCGCCGCCGCTTCCTGCCCTGTGGAAGGGGACGAGCTGATCCACCCCGCCCTGGCCGGCGACGCCGCCAAGCTCAAAAAGCTGCGCGACAAGCAGGCGGCCTACCCCAACTACGTTCCCGCCGCGGACCGGATCGGCGCATACCTCACCGAGGACTACCGCCAGAACACCCGCGAATTCGGCGCCATGCGCGACTTTATGATGCGCTCCTTCGCCATGGAGGAATCCGCCGCCCTGGCCAACACGACGCACATTCTCTCCTATCTGAACGATGAGTTCGATATCGACCACCTGATGCGCCTGCTGGCCAAAAGCGGCGTCCGGTTCCAGAACGACCAGCAGTTCCGCAATTTTGCCGTGCTGCTGGACAAGTTGAAAGGCGCCGCCCGCTTCTGGACCTACGGCGGCCACACCCCCGAAGAGGCCGCCAATTTCCAGCGCAAGGGCCCCGTCCATGTATACAAGGTGGGCCGCAACGATCCCTGCCCCTGCGGCAGCGGCAAGAAATACAAGAAGTGCTGCGGCCGCTGAGCCGGCGCTTCCCCGCTGATATCGGAGGTTTTCCCCTTTGAACATTGATTTGAGCGGCCTGCCCGATATACTCGGCGACCTGACGCTGGAAAGCATCGCCTCCGCCGCCGTCACGCTGCTGGTCTGCCTGATCGTGATCCGGATCCTGCTGCGGATCGTGCGGCGCGCCCTGCGCCACACCCAGATCGACGAGCGGCTGCAGAAATTCCTGCTGACCGGGCTGAAGGCCCTGATGTACATTGTCACGGTCATCATCGTGGCCCAGAGCCTCGGCGTGCCCTCCTCGTCCCTGGTGGCGCTGCTGGGCGTGGCCTCCCTGGCCGTCTCCCTGGCTATCCAGGGCATGCTGTCCAACCTGGCCGGCGGCATCATGCTGATGACCTCCCGCCCCATTTCCCTGGGCGACCTGGCAGAGATCGCCGGCGTCACCGGCAATGTGGAGGAGATCGGCCTGATGTACACAAAACTGCGCACCGCCGACGGCCAGATCGTGATGCTGCCCAACTCCAGCATCTCCGCCGAAAAAATCATCAACTACACCACCCTGGGCCGGCGGCGCATCACCGTGCGCGTGGGCGCGTCCTACAACGCGGCGGTCAACGACGTGCGCGCTGCCCTGCTGGACGCGGCGCAGCGGACGGAGCATCTGCTTTCCGATCCCGCCCCCACCGCCTATGTGGAAAGCTACGGCGACAGCGCCGTCAATTATGTGCTGTACGCCTGGGCCACCGCCGACGATTATTGGGAGACCCATTTCGTGCTGACGGCCGCGGTGAAGGAAAACTTCGACCGCGCCGGCATCGAGATCCCCTATAACCAGCTCGACGTCCGCATTGTGGGCGGCGCGAAAACCTGAATACGAAAAATCGGCACGCAAGCCAGAAGGCTTGCGTGCCGATTTGTTTTTCTCCCGTTTCAGCCCCGCTTTTCCCGGTCCGCCGCGATCAGGCGCTTCAGGGCTTCCACGCCCACGGTGATGGCGCGGGCAGTATCGAACACCTCGTCCTGGTCGAGGCCGGCCTTTTCCCGTTCCTGATTCCAGAGGGCACTGAACACCGCGCCGCAGCGCACGTCCCGGGCCGCCGCCACCGTGAACAGAGCCGCCGATTCCATTTCGCTGGCCAGAGCGCCCAGGCGTTTCCAGGCCTCCCACTTATACTGGAGGACCGCAGCCACAGGCATGGTCTCCGGCGAATGCTGGCCGTAAAACGAATCCTTGCACTGCACCACGCCGGCGTGGTAAGGGTATTGCAGCCCCTCCGCCGCCTGCACCAGGGCACAGAGCACGCTGAAATCCGGCACGGCAGGGAATTCGATGGGCGCGTATTCCCGGCTGGTGCCCTCCATGCGGATGGCGCCGGTGGCGATCACCACATCGCCGGCGCGCACCTTGGCTGACATGCCGCCGCAGGTACCCACGCGCACAAAGGTGTGGGCGCCGATATGGATCAGTTCCTCCATGGCGATGGCCGCCGAGGGGCCGCCGATGCCCGTGGAGCAGACGCTCACCCTTTCGCCCAGCAGCACGCCGGTATAGACGGTGTATTCCCGGTTTTGGGACACAAGGCGTGCATCATCGAACTGCGCCGCGATGGCTTCGCACCGGCCGGGGTCGCCGGGCAGGATGCAGTACCCCCCCACGTCGCCTTCTTTGCAGCGGATATGGAACTGCACGTCATGCTGCTGCATAAAAACACCTTTCCTTTCTTTTGCCGCCGCTCATTTTCCCCGCCAGACCGAGGGGAAGAACATCAGCAGCATCGGCATGATCTCCAGGCGCCCCGCCAGCATGCCGAAACACAGCACCAGCTTCGTCGGGGCGGAAAACACGTTGAACGTGCTGGCCGGGCCGGCCAGCTCGATGCCCGTACCGGTATTGCTCACGCAGGCGATGGCCGCCGAAAGGCTGGTGCCCAGGGTGTGGCCGTCCAGGGAGCTGGCGGTGGCCATCAGGAGAATGATCACGATATACGAGAAAAAGTACAGCGAAACATTGGCCAGCACCGGCTCCTCCACCCGCCGGCCGTCCACGCAGATGGTGCGCACCACCCGGGGGTGGATGACGCTCTGCAGCTGGCGGTACATCACCCGGAACAGCAGCGCCACGCGCTGGACCTTGATGCCGCCGGCCGTGGAGGCCGCGCAGCCGCCCACCGCCATCAGCATCAGCAGGATCATCTGGGAAAATTCCGGCCACTGGCCGAAGTCCGACGTGACGAAGGCCGTGGTGCTGGACACGGAGATCACCTGGAACACGGCGTAGCCCACGCTCTCCATGGCGTCGAAGCCCTCGCTGACCATCAGGTCCGCCGTGATCAGCACGATGGACGCGGCCAGAAGGCGCAGGTAGATCTTGATCTCCGCATTGTCCCACAGCTTCATGGTCCGCTTGACGACCACGAAATACAGCACCGCAAAGTTCAGGCTGGACAGCAGCATGAACACCACCACGATCATGTTGACCACCGTGGAATTATAGGCGCCGAGGCTGGCGGTGCGGCTGGAAAAGCCGCCGGTGGCCACGGTGGACATGGCGTGGAGCAGGCTGTCGTACCACGGCATGCCGGCAATGCGCAGGCAGACCGTTTCCGACGCGGTGAGCAGGATGTAGATGGAGTACATGATCTTGGCGCTCTGGCTGATTTTGGGCACCAGCTTCGTTTTGATGGGACCGGGGCTTTCCGCCCGCAGCAGGAAAATGCTGCCGGCTCCCAGCTTGGGCAGCAGCGCCAGCGTCATCACCAGCACGCCCATGCCGCCGGCCCACTGGGTCAGGTTGCGCCAGAACAGCAGGCCCTTGGGCAGCACCTCCAGATTGGCGATCAGCGTAGCGCCGGTGGTGGTGAAGCCGGAAAAGGATTCAAACAGCGCGTCCACCGGCGACAGAAAGCAGCCGCTGAACCAATAGGGCAGCGCGCCGAAGGCCGACATGGCGATCCAGCTCATGGACACCGAGAGGAAACCCTCCCGCACATGCATCTTGCTGTTTTCCCCGCGCCGGCCGGCAATCAGCAGGGCGGCGGCGCACGCGCCGCAGACCGCGATCGAACGCAGGAAGGCCATGGCCATATACTGCTCGCGGTACAGCAGGGAAACCGCGATCGACACAAGCATGATCAGGCACTCCAGCCCCAGGATGACCCCGATCACTTTGCAGATCAGTCTGTAATTCATACACTCTGAAACTCTCTCTTTTTCAAATTCCCAGCCGCGCAGCCGGTCCTGTCACAGCGGCCCGCGGCGTTCTCCTGCAGCGATTATACCAAATCCCGCCCCATTCGGCAACCTTTTCCGCGGCGGAAAGGGCTGCGGAGGGCTTTGTATTTTCCGCCCATCTATGCTATAATAGACAAAATCATGCGGCGGCGCGGCTTTTCCGCCCGCCGCCAGCGGACACAGCCCCGCCATGCGCCTGCATGGCCCGTTTGAACACAGGTGAACGATTTTGGAAACGATACTGCAACAACTTTCGCAGCTGCCGGCCCTCTTCTCCCAGATCGCCCCGGCGGGCGGCTCCCTGCCGGACGCCCTGAGCGCCGCCGGCGGACTGCTCCTGCACGTCGTCACGGCCGTCCTGGCCCTGCTCATCGTGCTGCGCTGCGCCTTCTCCCTGCTGCGCGGCCGGGTGGACGAGGAAAGCTGGGGCTTTTTCAGCCTGCCCAACGGTGCAAAGCTCCCGCTGAACCATTGGGAAAATATCATCGGCCGCGCCTCCTCCTGCGACATCGTGCTGAATTTCCCCACCGTTTCCCGCCAGCACGCCGCCGTGCAGCGGGACGAAAACGGCTTGTGGACCATTTATTCCCTGGGCGGCAAGGGCGGCGTGACGGTCAACGATAAACCCGTCAAATACCAGAAAGCCATCACCGTGGGTGACAAGGTATCCGTGGGCGGCATCGCGCTTTACTTTTTCCCCGCCAGCCTCGAGGAACTGCGCCGCCAGGGCAAACAGCGCCGGCGGCCCGGCCGCCGCATCCGCCCCGCCCTGACCCTGGCATATCTCAGCGCCCTGCAGGGACTGCTCCTTCTGCAGCTGGTCTACGCCAAGGGGCCGGAATACATGCCGGTGCTCATGGGCTGCTTTGCCATTCTCTGCGCCGCCATGTGGGTGCTGTACGCCCTGTACCGCCTGTTCCGCAGGACGGGCTTCGACCTGGAAAGCCTGGCCTTTTTCCTGACGACGCTGTGCCTGAGCATCACGGCGTCCTCCTCCATTGACACCCTGGCCAAGCAGACGCTGACGGTCCTGCTGGGTCTGATCGGCTTTGTGGTCCTGGGCTTTTTCCTGCGGGACCTGGCCGTGGCCAAAAAGCTGCGCTGGCCCGTGGCCATCGCCGCCTGCGCCCTGCTGGCCTTCAACGTGCTCTTCGGCCAGCAGCTGTTCGGCGCGCGCAACTGGGTGGCCCTGGGCCCCATCTCCTTCCAGCCCTCGGAATTTGTGAAGGTGGCTTTCATCCTGGCCGGGGCGGAGACCATGGACCGTCTCTTTGCCCGGCGGAACCTGATTTTCACCATCCTGTTTTCCCTGTTCTGCGTCGGGTGCCTGGCGCTGATGAGCGACTTCGGCACGGCGCTGATCTTTTTTGTGGCCTTCCTGGCCATCGCCTTCCTGCGCAGCGGCGACCTGCCCTCTGTGGCCATGATCTGCGCTGCGGCGGGCGCCGGCTGCGGCGTGATCCTGCACTTCAAGCCCTACATCGCCAACCGCTTTGCCGCCTGGCGCCATGTGTGGGAATTTGCCGACAGCACCGGCTATCAGCAGACCCGCACCATGTCGGCCGCGGCCAGCGGCGGCCTCTTCGGCAACGGACCGGACAACGGCTGGCTGAAAAACGTGGGCGCCGCCAACACCGATCTGGTGTTCGGCATGGCGGCCGAGGAACTGGGCATGATCATCGCGGTGCTGGCCGTCATCTGCATCGTCATCTTTTCCCTGTTCACCGTCAAGGCCGCGGCGACCTCCCGCTCCACCTTTTATACCATCGCCGCCTGCTCCACCGCCACCATGCTGGTGTTCCAGACGGCGCTGAACGTGCTGGGCTCCGTGGATCTGCTGCCGCTGACGGGCGTGACGTTCCCCTTTTTGTCCTGCGGCGGCTCCAGCATGATTGCCTGCTGGACGCTGCTGGCCTTTATCAAGGCCGGCGACAACCGGCAGAACTCCGGCCTGGCCATGCGCCTGCCCGGGCGAAAGGATGAGCCGGTGCGCCCCGCGGGCGACCCGATGATGGAATTCGACCCCTCAGTCTTTGATGACGAACCCGCCCCGGGGGAAAGCACCATCAACATTCCCCTGCCAGAGGACCGGCCCCGGCGCGCCGCCGTGCGCGGGCGCGGCAGCGGGGGCGGCGGGATGCTGGACCTCTCCTCTTTGGATCTTCTCGGCGAGGACTGCGGCATCGACGTGCCGCTGCCCGGCGAAGGCCGGCGGCGCGCGGACATCGACATCCCCATCTCCGGCGGCGGCCGCCGTTCCTCCATCGACATTCCCCTCGACGACTGACAAAGGAGGCTCCCCATGAAGCAAGTCAAGCGGCGCACCTGGTTTTGCCTGCTGTTCACCGCACTGCTGGCCATCGGCGCCAGCCTTTTCCTGGCGCGCTATCTGACCCACGGCGCAGACTGGGCGTCCTTCCGCGCCAACAAGCATATCTACAGCCAGAGCGGCCAGCTCATCAGCGGCACCATTCTGGATCGCAGCGGCAATGTGCTCTACGACGCCGCCAGCGGCGCCTACAGCGACGACGACAACGTCCGCCGTGCCACGCTCCACGCCGTGGGCGACAGCGCCGGGAACATCGCCACTGGCGCGAAAACCGTATTCAGCGGAAAGCTGGGCGGCTTCAACCCGATCCTGGGCACCACCGGCGGCGGACACGACCTGTATCTCACCATCGACGCAGATCTCAACGCCGCGGCCTACAAGGCCCTGAACGGCCGCAAGGGCGCCGTGGGCGTTTACAATTACAAGACCGGCGAGCTTTTGTGCATGGTCAGCGCCCCCGCCTTCGACCCGGCGGACCCGCCGGAGATCCGGGACGGCGACGCGCGCTACGAAGGCGTGTACATCAACCGCTTCCTGTCCTCCGCCTTCACCCCCGGCTCCGTGTTCAAAGTGGTCACCACGGCGGCGGCCATCGAAAACATCGACGACCTGTTTTCCCGCACCTTCACCTGCACCGGCAGCGTGGAGATCGGCGGCCAGAAAATCACCTGCCCCAGCGTTCACGGCACCATGGATATCTACGGCGCCCTGGCCAATTCCTGCAACTGCGTCTACGCCCAACTGGCTGTGGAGTTGGGCGGGGACACGCTGGCGCGCTATGCCGAACAGGCGGGACTGCTGGACAGCCTCTCCGTCAGCGGCATCGATACCGCCGCCGGCAGCTTCACCGCCGCCGAAGACGGCAGCGCCGATCTGGGCTGGTCCGGCGTGGGCCAGTTCAACGACCTGGTGAACCCCTGCGCCATGATGACCTTCATGGGCACCATCGCAAACGACGGCACCCAGGTCCTCCCCCGGCTGATTTACCGGGAAACGACCGCTGCCGGCCTGCCCGCCGGGCTCTACCGCGCCGAAAAGCGCGCCGGCGTGTTTTCCGAAGAGACCTGCGATCTGCTGCAGGACATGATGCGCAGCAACGTGGTGGACCACTACGGCCAGAGCCAGTTCGGCGACCTGGCGGTCTGCGCCAAGTCCGGCACGGCGGAGGTGGGCGGCGGACAGCGTCCCCACGCCTGGTTCGCCGGCTTTGTGGACGATCCCGCCCATCCCCTGGCCTTTGTGGTGCTGGTGGAAAACGGCGGCAGCGGCGCGTCGGTGGCCGGCAGCGTTGCGGCCCAGGTCCTTTCCGCCGCGGCCGCCGCCGGCTATTGACCGGCGGGGCGCGCTTTTTCTCCGTTTTGTGCCTTTTTCCCTTAAAAATATAAGTTTTTCTTAATTTTTACTTATATTTTATTTCATATCCCCCGCGCCGCGGCCGTTCCATCCCGCCGCAAAAATGGGAAAATGACGAGGAAAACGCAAAAATCCTCGGGAAAATCGTCAAAAAAAGTGCAAAAATGTCGCCTTTAGATGATGACAAACAGCGCGCTTTGTGTCATAATAATATTTTTGGATGGACGCTTTGATATCCCATGATCCGGAAGGAGCACCGATATGACGGGACACTATATGTACGGCTGCGATCTCGCGCATTTCCAGCACCTGCTGGAGGTGAATAAGGCCGACCTGGACCCCAAACAGGCGGGGCGCATTGAGGAGTGCCTGCGCTATTCGAAATTTCTGAGCCGCTGGGCAAAGGTCGAGCGGTTTTTCTGGGATAAACGCATCCGCAATGTGGTCATCGACAAGCCGCCCCTGTTCATCCTGGGGCACTGGCGCAGCGGAACGACGTATCTGTTCAATCTGCTCTCCTGCGACCCGGCCGTGTCCTATATGGACTCCATGACCACCTTCACCTTCCACAATTTCCTGCTGCTGCGCTACCATTTGCCCAAGCACTACCGCGGCATGCTCACCGGCGACCGCTTCGGCGACGACATGGAGTTTCTGCCCAACTCCCCCCAGGAGGAGTGCTACGCCATCGCCAACTGCATCGACGAGACGTTCACCCACCTGATCACCTTCCCCAAGAATTACCGCATGTATATGGACTACGCCTTTGAGGACTGCCTGACGCCCGAACAGCGCCGGCGCTGGTGCGACACCCACGAGTACCTGCTCAAAAAAATCACCTATTTCCGCAAAGGGAAGCGCATCCTGTTCAAAAGCCCGGACAACACGGCCAAAATGGGCATGCTCCACGACCTTTATCCCCAGGCGAAATTCGTCCATATCTACCGCGACCCCTACAAGGTGCTCATGTCCACCATCAATATGTTCGAAGCCGGCATCCAGGCCATGACCTTTGAGGAGGTCCCGCCCCACGAGCTGGTGGAGGATATGGCCGTGCAGTTTTACAAGCGCATTTACACCCAGTACTTAAAGGACATGGCCCGCGTGCCGAAAGAGCAGCTGCTCGAGATCGCCTACTCCGACCTGGTCAAGGCGCCGATGGACACCATCGCCCACGTTTACCGGGCGCTGGACCTGCCGGATTTTGAAGCGGCAAAGCCCTTCATCCAGCAGCATATCGACAGCCAGAAGTCGTATAAAACAAACCAGTTCCAGCTTTCCGAAGCCCTGCGCACCAAGATCAACCGCGAACTGGGCTTTTTCTTTGATCACTACAAGATCCCCATGCGGATCACAGAAGGAGAATGACTGCCATGGACCACAAGCAAATGGATTATCTCGATAAACTGGAGGCCAAAAGCATCTACATCCTGCGGGAGGCCTACGCCTCCTTCGACAAGCTCTGCATGCTCTGGTCCATCGGAAAGGACTCCACCGTGCTGCTGTGGCTGGCGCGCAAAGCCTTTTTCGGCCACGTCCCCTTCCCCCTGGTCCATGTGGACACCCATTTCAAGATCCCCGAAATGATCGAATACCGCGACCATCTGGCCCGGGAATACGGTCTTTACATGATCTACGGCGAAAACAGCGAGGCCCTCAAAAACAAGCAGACTTATCCCGACGGCAACGTCAGCCGCCTGGAATGCTGCAAAAACCTGAAGACCGAAGCCCTCAAGCACACCCTCAGCGGCGACTGGCCCCGGTACCGCATGAACCTGCAGACCGGCAAATACGAGGTGGACGAGGACCGCACGGCCTACACCGGCGTCATCGTGGGCGCCCGGGCCGACGAAGAGGGCTCCCGCTCCAAGGAGCGCTATTTCTCCCCCCGGGATAAGAACAACGACTGGAACGTGGACGATCAGCCCCCCGAATTCTGGAACCAGTTCAACACGGATTTCGCCCCCGGCACCCACCTGCGCATCCATCCGCTGCTGGACTGGACCGAGCTGAACGTCTGGGAATACATCGAGCGGGAAAACATCCCCACCGTGTCCCTCTACTATGACCAGGGCGACGGCACGCGCTATCGCTCCCTGGGCTGCTGGCCCTGCACAAAGCCCATCCGCTCCACGTCGAAAAATGTACACGACATCGTGGAAGAGCTGCGCAGCGGCGCCCTGGCGGGCATCGCCGAGCGCTCCGGCCGCGCCCAGGACCAGGAGGACGGCGGCGGTCTGGAAACCCTGCGGCGCGACGGCTATATGTAAAAACGGAAAGTGAGATCGGCTTATGTTGGAAGATATCATGAACATCGTGGTCGTGGGCCACGTGGACCACGGAAAGAGCACCGTCATCGGTCATCTGCTGGCCGACACCGGCTCGCTGCCCAAGGGCAAGCTGGAGGCCATCCGCGAAAACTGCAAGCGCAACTCCAAGCCCTTTGAATACGCTTTCCTGCTGGACGCGCTGAAAAACGAGCAGTCCCAGGGCATCACCATCGACACCTGCCGCTGCTTTTTCCAGACGGAGAAGCGCCGCTATATCATCATCGACGCCCCGGGCCACATCGAATTTCTCAAGAACATGGTCACCGGCGCCTCCCGGGCCGAGGCGGCCCTGATGGTCATCGACGCCGCCCACGGCGTGGAGGAAAACACCCGCCGCCACGGCTACTACCTCTCGATGCTGGGCATCAAGCAGGTGGCCGTGCTGGTGAACAAAATGGACTTGATCGATTACGACCAGGCCCGCTATGCGCAGATTCGCGCGGAATACACCGCTTTCCTGGAGGAGATCGGCATCCAGCCCAAGACCTTCATCCCTGTTTCCGCCCAGGTGGGCGACAACATCGCCTTCCACTCCGACCGGATGGAGTGGTACGACGGGATGACCGTTCTGCAGGTGCTCGACAGCTTTGAAAACATCCAGCCCTCCCACCAGCTGCCCTTCCGCATGCCGGTGCAGGGCGTTTACAAATTCACCGCCGGCGGCGACATGCGCCGCATCATCGCCGGCACCGTGGACTCCGGCTCCCTGCGCGCGGGCGACGAGGTGGTGTTCTACCCCTCGGGCAAGCGCACGAAGGTGAAGCGCTTTGAAGCCTTCAACGCAGAGGCCCCCACGGAGGTCCAGGCCGACGACGCCGTGGGCTTTACCATGGAGGAGGAGATCTACGTCCGCCGGGGCGAGATCGCCTGCCGGGCCGGCGAAACGCCGCCGAAGGTGGCCGTCCGCTTCCGGGCCAACCTGTTCTGGCTGGGCAGCGCACCCCTGCGGCTCCACCGCCTGTACCATTTCAAGTGCGGCACCCAAAAGCTGCCCGTGCGCCTGGTGAGCGTGGAGCGCGTCATCAACGCCTCCAACCTGGCCTGCGAACAGCGCCAGTGGGTCAACAAAAATGAGGTGGCCCTGTGTACTTTCCTGCTGGACGTTCCCGCCGCTTTCGACACCACCGACCAGCTGCCCTCTACCGCCCGCTTCGTCATCGTGGACGAGTACCAGCTCGCCGGCGGCGGCATCATTGTGGAGGCGCTGCAGGACGAGGATTACGACGTGCGCAATATCCGCTCCTCCGGCAGCGTGACGGAAACGGAGCGTGAAAAACTCACCGGGCGCAAGGGATATGTGGTCTGGCTCACCGGCCTTTCCGGCGCGGGCAAGTCCACCCTGGCCACCGCCGCCGAGCGGCAGCTGCTCTCCCGCGGCATCGCCGCCTTCACCCTGGACGGCGACGCCATGCGCAAGGGGCTGTGCGCGGACCTCGGCTTCTCCGATGCCGACCGCACCGAAAACCAGCGCCGTGCCGCCCAGACCGCAGCGCTGCTCAAACAGGCGGGCCTCGTGGTGCTGGTCAGCACCATCTCCCCCCTGCAGGCCCACCGTGACTTTGCCCGGCAGTGCATCGGCGGGGACTTTATGGAGGTCTATGTCAAAGCGGACATTGAAACCTGCCGCAGCCGCGACCCCAAAAAGCTGTATGAAAAGCTGGACACCGACGGCATCGCCGATTTCACCGGCGTCGATTCCAGCTATGAAGTTCCCGCCAGACCGGATCTGGTGCTGGACACCGTTGCGGACAGCGAAGATGAATGCGCCGACGCACTGGTGGACGCCATTTTGAAAAAACTGCCCTGATTCCCAAAATCCTGAAGAACGGAACCATCGCTTATGTTTGAACTTCTCGTGTGCATTGCCGCCAGCATCGGCGCTGGCACCACTGCCGGCCTGGCCGGCATCTCCACGGCAACGGTCATTTCCCCGCTGCTGATCGCCCTGCTGGGCTTTGACGCCTACGAGGCCCTGGGCATCGCCCTGGCAGCGGACGTGCTGTCCTCCGCTCTGGCCGCCGTTACCTACGGCCGCCGCAAACACATCCGCTACAAGAAAAGCCTGCTGGTGCTGATCCCCGCGGCGCTGTTCACCTTGCTGGGCAGCTATGTGGGCTACGCAGTCTCTCACGGGTTCCTCTCCTATCTCTCCCTGATCGGCATGATCCTCATGGGCGCGAAATTCCTCGCAAAGCCCATCCGGGAGGAGAACACCCCCCTGAAATTCGTCAACACCCGGGGCCGGGAATATTTCTTTCATGTGGCGACGGGCGTGGTGATCGGCTCCATCTGCGGATTCTGCGGCGTAGGCGGCGGCATGATGATGCTGCTGCTGTTCACCATCCTGCTGGGCTACGACATGAAAACCGCGGTGGGCACCAGCGTGTTCGTGATGACCACCATCGCCGCTGTGGGCGCGGTAAGCCATTACGCCTTTATCGGCACCATCCACCATTTCGCAGCCCTGGCCGTGTGCATGGTGGTCACCCCCATCGCCGCCGTGATCGCCGCGCGCTATGCCAACCGGGTGTCCAACCAGATCCTGAACCGGGCGGTGGGCACCGCCCTGCTTGTCATCGGCCTGATCCTGCTGTGCATCCACATGCTGAGCTGACGGCCCAGGACCCAGAGAAAAAACTGACCCCGCGCTGCCGATTCTGCGGCAGCGCGGGGTCTTGTCGTTTTCTTTCCGCTTTTACAGCAGCGGCACGCCGGCCTCCGCGCAGAGGCGGACCGTTTCGGCGTCCCAGACCGAGGACTGGACCTCGCCGATGTGGGCGCTGCCCAGCAGCAGCATGCACAGCCGGGACTGGCCAATGCCGCCGCCCATGGTATCGGGCAGCTCGCCGCCCAGCAGCGCCTTGTGGAAGGGCAGGGCGCGGCGGTCGTCGCAGCCGGCGGCCGAAAGCTGGCGGTCCAGGCTTTCGGCGTTGACGCGGATGCCCATGGAGGACACCTCGTAGGCGCACTGGAGCGTGGGGTTCCAGAACAGCAGGTCGCCGTTCATGGCCCAGTCGTCATAGTCCGGGGCGCGGCCGTCGTGGGGCTTTCCGGAACGCAGGGGCGCGCCGATCTGGCGCAGGAAGGTGGTGGGATGCTCCCGGACAAAAGCGTTTTCCCGCTCCTTGGAGGAAAGGTCCGGATAGCGGTCCTCCAGCTCCTGGGTGGTGATAAACGTCACATTGGGGTCGGTCTTGGGCAGCACATCCAGCGTGGGGAACAGGGCGCGCATGGTCTTTTCCGTGGAGCAGATGGCCTGCACGATCTCCCTGACCGTTTCCATCAGATAGTCGTTATTGCGCTGCTCCGGCGCGATGATCTTCTCCCAGTCCCACTGGTCCACATAGATGGAGTGCAGGTTGTCCAGGTCCTCATCCCGGCGGATGGCGTTCATATCCGTCACCAGGCCCATGCCCATGGGGAACCCGTAGCGATGCAGGGCCAGGCGTTTCCACTTGGCCAGGGAATGCACGACCTGGGCATGGGTGCCGGTGGCCTTGATATCGAAATCCACCGGGCGCTCCACGCCGTTGAGGTCGTCGTTCAGCCCCGTGTGCGCTTCCAGCACCAGGGGGGCGGACACCCGGCGCAGGTGCAGGGCGCCGCACAGGGTGTCTTCAAAAATGCGCTTTGTCAGGGCGATGGCCCTCTGGGTATCGTACAGGGAGAGGATGCTGTGGTATCCCTCCGGGATCTTACACTGATTCATCGTTTTTCGCTCCTTTGTCCTGCTGTCGTTTCAGGAACAACATGTTTTTCTTTTTTCCCGTTTCCGGCGGGT
>CAJFFX010000037.1 GCA_904374485.1 Candidatus Pseudoscillospira falkowii
GGCCTTGGCCGGTGGGGAGAGGGATTCCAAAGGGGGAGGCGAATCGGAACGCCTCCTCCTTTGGCGGCTCTTTGGTGACTTTCTGGCCGGCCAGAAAGTTACCTGGGGTCCGGGGCCGGGGAGGCCCCGGAGGTTGCAAGTTTGCAGAAAGCCAGCATCCGGGCCCGCAGGGCCCGGCAAAATTTTACCGCCGATCCGGGATCAGCAGTTCCTTCCCCCCCATGTAGGGGCGAAGGACCGCCGGGATCTTGACGGTGCCGTCGGCCTGGAGGTTGTTTTCCAGGAAGGCGATCAGCATGCGGGGCGGGGCCACGCAGGTGTTGTTCAGGGTGTGAGCGAGGTAGGTCTTGCCGTCGGCGCCCTTGATGCGGATCTTCAGGCGGCGGGCCTGGGCGTCGCCCAGGTTGGAGCAGGAGCAGACCTCAAAATACTTCTGCTGGCGGGGGGACCAGGCCTCGATGTCGCAGGACTTGACCTTCAGGTCGGCCAAATCACCGGAGCAGCATTCCAGCTGGCGCACGGGGATGTCCATGGAGCGGAACAGCTCCACGCTGAGTTTCCACAGCTTTTCATACCAGTCCATGCTCTCTTCGGGCCGGCAGACCACGATCATCTCCTGCTTTTCAAACTGGTGGATGCGGTAAATGCCGCGCTCTTCAATGCCGTGGGCGCCCTTTTCCTTGCGGAAGCAGGGAGAATAAGAGGTCAGCGTCAGGGGCAGGTCGCCTTCGGGCAGGATCTGGTCGATGAAGCGGCCGATCATGGAGTGCTCGGAGGTGCCGATCAGGTACAGGTCCTCGCCCTCGATCTTATACATCATGGCGTCCATATCGGTCTGGCTCATGACGCCCTCCACCACGTTGCCGTGGATCATGAAGGGGGGGATGCAGTAGGTGAAGCCCTTGTCGATCATGAAGTCGCGGCCATAGGCCAGCACGGCCTCGTGCAGCCGGGCGATGTCACCCAGCAGGTAATAAAAGCCGCTGCCGGAAACGCGGCCGGCGGCGTCCAGATCGATGCCGTGGAAGGACTCCATGATCTGGGTGTGATAGGGAATTTCAAAATCGGGGACCACGGGTTCGCCGAAGCGCTGCACTTCCACATTGGCGCTGTCGTCCGGGCCGATGGGCACGCTGGGGTCGATGATCTGGGGGATCTGCAGCATGATTTTGTGGATCTTCTGCTCCAGTTCCGTCTCTTTCTGTTCCAGCTCCGCCAGGCGGTCGGCGTTGGCCTTGACCTGGGCCTTGACGGCCTCGGCCTCCTCCAGCTTGGAGGGGTCCTTTTTGGCCTGGCCCATCAGCATGCCCACCTGCTTGGAAAGCTGGTTGCGCTGGGCACGCAGCTCGCTGGCCTCGGTGATGGCGGCGCGGTTTTCCGCGTCCAGGGCGATGACCTCGTCCACCAGGGGCAGCTTTTGATCCTGGAATTTCTTTTTGATGTTTTCCTTTACCTCGTCCGGATGTTCGCGGACAAATCTCATATCCAGCATTGTTTGTACACCTCTGAATCAAAATGATTTTTTGCTTTTCTCAAGGATGCGCGGGGCTCAGGTCTCGCCGCCGTCCAGTTCTGCGGCGATGCGGTCATAGGCGGCCCGGGGGGATTCGAAGTCGCTCTCGCCCTCGCCCTCGCTCTCTGTGGGGAGGGCCAGGTAGAGATCGTCTGAGCGCAGCTGTTCCAGCACGGCGCGGCAGGCCTCGTTGTCGCCGCTGACGTAATAGCGCTCCAGCTGCCACACCAGTTCCAGGGCCTGCCGGACGCGGCTTTCCTCCGCGGCCAGGGCGTTGGCCTCCTCCAGCTGGGCGCGCAGGGACGCGTTTTCCGCCTGGGACTGCTCGTATTTGACCTGCAGTTCCCGGGCGGCGTCCACCTCGGCCTGCATTTCCTGCATCTCCATGGCGTTGACCCGGTTCTGGGCCAGGAAGGAGAAGAGGATCAAAAACAGGGCGATGGCGAAGAGGATCACCAGATACAGCAGCACCGGCTTTTTCCGGCCGGCGGTCTGTTCCGCCTGGACAGTTTCCTGGGCGGCTTCGGCAGCGGCGGCTTCTTCGGCGGAAACTTCGCCGCGCTTTTCGAGTTTCATGAAAACGGTTCAGTCCTTTCCCTTTGGGGTATTCAATCCTTGCGCGGCTTCACCTGCAGCTTGGCCAGCGCGTCCAGAAGATCGTTGAGATCGTCCAGACCATAATATTCCAATTCGATTTTTCCTTTTTTGCGGCCCGCCACGATGTGGCAGCGGCGGGAGAGACGGTCGGAGAGGGCCTTTTCCGCCTCGGCGGTATAATCGACGCCGGCGGGCTTGCCCGGTTTTTCCTTGGGGGCGGCCTGCAGACGCTTTACCAGGGCCTCGGTCTGGCGGACGCTGAGATCGCCCTCGACGATGGCCCGGGCGGCCTTTTCCTGGGCCTCGGCCTTCAGGGGCAGCAGGGCCCGGGCGTGGCCGGCGGAGAGCTTTCCCTCCGAAAGCAGGGCCCGCACCGGCGCGCTGAGGTTCAGAAGGCGCAGGACGTTGGCCACGGCGCTGCGGCTTTTGCCCACCCGCTCGGCGGCCTCCTCCTGGGTCAGGTCGTATTCCTCCATGAGGACTTTGTAGCCCTCGGCCTCTTCGATGGGGTTCAGGTCTTCCCGCTGCAGGTTTTCGATCATGGCCAGCTCCATGGCCTTGCGGTCGTCGGCTTCCACCACCAGCACGGGCACTTCGGAAAGGCCCGCCATGCGGGCGGCCCGCCACCGGCGCTCGCCGGCGATGATCTGGTAATAGCCCGAAGACAGGCGGCGCACCGTCAGGGGCTGAAGGATGCCGTGGGTGCGGATGGACTCCGCCAGGTCCTCCAGGGCCGCCTCGTCAAACTGCTTGCGGGGCTGTTTGCGATAGGATTCCACTTTGGCGATGGGCAGCGTGGTCACGCCGCCTTCGCCGCTCTGGGGCGAAAAGGGAGTGGTGTCGCCCAGCAGGGCGCCCAGGCCCTTGCCCAGGCCTTTCTGCGTGTTTCTTGCCATAGCTCCGTCTCCTTTGTTCACGCTGGGTCGTTTTCGCCGTTCCGCTGCAGAAACTCGTCGGCCAGGGCGAGATAGGCCTGGCAGCCGCGGCCGCTGTGATCGTAAGCGGTGATGGGCTTGCCGAAGCCCGGCGCCTCGGACAGGCGCACGGTGCGGGGGATGGCGGTAGCGTATACCTTGCCGGGGAAGTAGCGCTTGACTTCCTCGGCCACCTGGTTGGCCAGGTTCGTGCGCCCGTCGAACATGGTCAGCAGCACGCCCTCCAGCTCGATGGCCGGGTTGAGGGAGTGCTTGACGATGCGCACGGTGTTGAGAAGATCGCTGAGACCCTCCAGGGCGAAGTATTCGCCCTGCACCGGCACCAGCAGGGTGTCGGCGGCGCAGAGACCGTTGAGGGTCAGCAGTTCCAGGGAAGGGGGGCAGTCGATAAAAATGTAGTCGTAGCGGTCCCGGAGGCTGTCCAGGGCGTCCTTGAGCAAGAACTCCCGCCGCTCCAGGCCGATCATTTCGATGCCCGCCCCGGCCAGGTTCTTGGAGGAGGGCAGCACGTCGCCCCACTTGGTGGGCACCACGGCTTTTTCCGCCTCGCGGCCGTTGATGAGCACATCGTAGATCCCGGCGGAAAGGGTCTTGTCCACGCCCATGCCGGAGGTGGAGTTGGCCTGGGGATCAAAGTCGCACAGCAGCACGGCCTTGCCCTTTTCCTTCAGCGCCGCCGTCAGGTTGACGCAGGTGGTGGTTTTGCCCACACCGCCCTTCTGATTCACGACAGCCACGATTTTTCCCATTTGGACACCGACCTTCCCGATTTTTTGCCGATAAGAGCCGCGCGGGGCGCGGCAATCAAAGGTACGGTGCCATTATATCATTATTATGTCCACGAAACAAGGAAAAAGCAGAGAAAAACAAAAAAGGGAAGAAATTTTTGTTTCACGTGAAACAAAAGGGGGCCGCCCCTGCCGGGGCGGGGCGATGTTTCACGTGAAACATTGGGGATGCTGGGCTGCCGCCCGGCACTTATTCACTATTCACTCTTCACTTTTCACCCTTACCTTTTTCGCCAGCAAGGCATAGACTTGCTTTCTTGCCCGTTTTTCGGCCCCCTCCTCGCCGGGCGTCAGCCCGGCACCTATTCACTCTTCACTATTCACTATTCATTCGCAACCAGGGCGCAAGTTTGCAGCCTTGTCCGAGTTTCGGCCCCCTCCTCTTCTTCTCCGCGGAGAAGAAGAGGAGCGCCCCGGGGTGGAGGAGAAGAAGAGGCTTTGGTACAAACTAAGATGGACCCGTGCTTCTACAAGATAGTCTTGTACAAGGTGGCAAACATGGCAGAAGTTTGGTGCAGACTTGAATGCCCCCTGCTTCTCTTTCCGCTGCCGCTGGCCTGGTGCGTGCGGAAAACATCAGAAACTTGCACCCTCGTCCTGCGCCCGGCGGGGGTTGGATCCAAGGCGGGGGCCGAAGCCCCCAGCCTTGGCCGTTTTAAGGGAAAAGGATTCTTAAGGGAAGGGGGAAATCGGAATCGAGTCCCACAAAAGCGTTGCTTTTGCGGGAGCCCTGTCATTAAAAAAGCTCCGGGCGGAGTGAATCCGCCCTTCGCCGAGATTTTTGCTGCGCAAAAATGCTCGTGACGGCGCACTCGCGCCGGGGCCGCGCAGCGGCCCACTTCTTCACTATTCACTCTTACTTCTTACTTTCGCGAAGCGTGTTCGGGGCCGGGGAGGCCCTGGAGGTTGCAGGTTTGCAGAAGATTTGCGCCCCGGCGGCTGTTGCGGCTTTGCGATAGTCCCCCCCTCAGTCCCCTGCGGGGACAGCTCCCCCTCCAGGGGGGAGCCAAGTAGAAGTAAGAGGTAAAAGTGAAGAGGGAAGGAGTAATGAGCTGCAGGACGAGACCCTGGTGGTTGCCCCTTCTGCCCAGTGTGCGCACTGGGCACCTCCCCCGTCAGCGCCGGGGGAGGCAAGGGTGGGGTGCGCGCCAGGGGAGCGGCAGCGGAAAGAGAAGCAGGGGGCACAAGTTTACACCACCAGCGCCGCACCGCCACAAGCCGCCCGGCCAGCGAGCGAGCGGATGGGGGTGCTGGGGCAAGTCAAGTCTGCACCAAACTTTTGCCATGCTCGCCACATAGCACAGGATCATCTTGTAGAAGCACGGGTCCATCTTGGTCTGCACCAAAGCCTCTTCTTCTCCTCCACCCCGGGGCGCTCCTCTTCTTCTTGCAAAGAAGAAGAGGAGGGGGCCGAATCTCGGACAAGAAAGCAAGTCTATGCCTTGCAAACAAGAGAAAAACTAAAAATAAAAAATAAGAAAACTACCGCCCGCAGGGCGGCAGTTTTCTTATCCTCAAACCAGTATGACTCCGCTCTCCGGAGGGAGGGTCAGCGCCGCTTGGCCGGCGCGGACCAGAAAACGCTGGCCGGTAAGGGCGTCTTCGGCCAGGGAGGCGTCCCAGGGGAAGCACAGGTCCCGGGCGGTCTCACCGGCGTTCAGGGCGATCACGGTGCGCTCGTCCTCCGTCTGCCGGACAAAGACCAAAAGGCCCCCGTCGGCCTTGAGGTATGTGATGCTCCCGCGGCGCAGGGAGGGGCGGCTTTTGCGCAGCTGGCCCAGGCGGCGGTAGTGGCACAGCAGCTCCGCGTCCTCGTGCTCCCAGGGGAAGGGGGCCCGGTTGAAGGGGTCTTCGCAGCCCTCCATGCCGGCCTCGTCGCCGTAGTAGATGCAGGGGGAGCCGGGGAAGGCGTAGAGCAGGGCGGAGGCCAGCTTCAGCCGGCGCACGGCCCGCTGCCGCTCGAAGCGGTCCAGCCGGTGGCGGGCCCGCCAGTCGCGGCTGTAGCCGCTCAGGTCCTCGCTCTGGCCCAGCAGGGTCAGGATGCGGGAGGTGTCGTGGGTGCCCAGGCTGTTGAGGGCGCTGTAGAACGCGGCGGGGGGATAGTGCTCCCGGATGGTCTCCATGGCCTCCATAAAATCCTCGGCCCGGCCGCCCCGGACATAGTCCAGGATGGCATTGCGCAGGGGGTAGTTCATCAGGCCGTGGGTCTCGCTGCCCAGGAGATATCTGCGCCGCTGGTCGTAGGCCACTTTGTTGGAACCGTCCTCCCACACCTCGCCGATGATGACCGCGTCGCGCTTTTCGGAAACGGCGGCGGCGCGGAGCTTTTCGATAAAGGCGTCGGGCAGTTCGTCGGCCACGTCCAGCCGCCAGCCGGAGGCCCCGGCGCGCAGCCAGTGGCGGATGACGGAGTCCTCGTTTTCAATGATGAAATCGACGTAGGAGGGCGTGCTTTCCCGCACCTGGGGCAGCGTGTCGATGCCCCACCAGCAGGAGTATTTGTCCGGCCAGTGGGAAAAGTCGTACCACTCGTACCAGGGGGACTCCTGGCTCTGGGCGGCGCCGAGGGTATCGTACCAGCCGTGGGCGTTGAAATAGCGGCTGCCGTTTCCGGTGTGGTTGAACACGCCGTCCAGGATCACCCGGATGCCCCGCTTGGCGGCCTCGCTGCACAGCAGGCGGAAATCCTTTTCCGTGCCCAGCATGGGGTCGATCTTCTTGTAGTCGCAGGTGTCGTAGCGGTGGTTGGAGGCGGCCTCAAAGATCGGGTTCAGGTAAATGGTGGAAACGGACAGGCTTTCGAGATAGTCGAGCCTGGAAAGGATGCCCTTCAGGCTGCCGCCGAAAAAGTCCCGGTTGGTGATGACGCCGCATTCGGGCTGGTAGGCCATCAGCTCGTCCCAATTCTCGTGGACCCAGCGATCGCCCACCATGCCGGCGCCGTCCGGCGGCTCCAGACGGCAGAAACGGTCGGGGAAGATCTGGTAAGTCACGCCCTCGCCGAACCAGGCCGGGGTCTCGGTGCTGCCGTCGTAGACCGTCAGCTGAAAGGGCGGCACGGGGATGGACTCCCGGCCCGCATCGGGAAAGCCCTCGGCACCGTAGTCGCAGGTCCTCCCGTCGGGGAAGGAGAAGCGAAAATAGTACCATGCCAGCTCCGGCTCTGCCGGCGCGGCCACGCGGCAGGTCAAAAGGCCCGTTTCATCGGCGGCCATGGGGTGCTCCTCCAGCACGCCGGCAAATTCCCGGTACAGGCGCAGGGTGCAGCCCGCGGCGCCCGCCGGGGCCGCCACGGAAAAGCGCACCTCCGTGCCCGCCGGCACCGCGCCGAAGGGCTCCTTGTACCGGGCCCGGCGGGGGTGGAAAATGGTTTCATCCAGCATGGAAAACCTCCTGATCCCTGCCGCGGCAATACGCTTTGTATTACTGCGGCAAAATCATACAAATCGAAATCGGATATTCAGCCCAACAGGGCGTTTTCGCCGGTGGCGGGGGTGACGGTCTCCTCTTCGGTAAAGTAGGCGTTGAGGATGTTCACGGCGGTCTCGGCCAGGGCCGCGCCGCTGCCGCCCTTTTCGATGACGATGGCCACGGCGATCTCCGGGTCCTCATAGGGGGCGAAACAGACGAAGACGCCGTTGTTTTCGCTGTCGCCGCCCAGCTGGGCGGTGCCGGTCTTGGCGCCGGCGGTGACGACGCAGTTCTGGAAATAAGCGTGGACCTGGCCGCCGGGCTGGGTGTAGCCCAGCATGCCCCGGAGCACCGCGTCCAGGTTCTGCGGGTCGATATCCAGGGCCTGGACGGGCTCCTCCTCGTCGGCGGAGTAGACCACGGCGGAATTGTCGTAGGTGCGGACGGTTTTCAGCAGATGGGGGCTGCGGAACTCACCGCCGCTGACAAGGGTGGCGATATAGTTGGCCAGCTGGATGGGGGTGTAGAGCTGGTTGGACTGGCCGTAGGCGGCCCAGGGGGCCTGGTCCTGGCCGGGGGGATTCTCGGGCAGGGTGCCGGCGGCGTCGCCGGTCTCGATGCCGGTCTGTTCGCCCAGGCCGAAGGCGGAGAGGTATTTCCGCAGGGTGTCCATCCCCAGGCGGTAGCCCATCTCGGCGAAGTAGTAGTTGCAGGAATTGGTGATGGCGCTGGTGACGTTCACCCGGCCGTGGCCGCTGCGCTTCCAGCAGTAGGTATAGCTGTTGGAATAGCCGGGGTAGACCCATTTGCCCGTGTCGTTGAGGACCTCGGTGCGGGTGGTCTTGCCCTCCTGCAATGCGGCGATGGCCGTCAGGGGTTTGAGGGTGGAGCCGGGGGCGTACAGGCCCATGGTGGCCCGGTTCCACAGGGGGTTGGCCGGGTCGGCGGCGTATTCGTTATAATTTTTGTTGAAGTTGGACAGGTCGTAGGTGGGGGCGGAGGCGATGGCCAGGATATCGCGGCTCTCGATGTCGATGACCACGGCGGCGGCGCCGCGTTCGGTGAGGCCGTCCTGGCGGTTGAGCTCATCCACCTTGTCGTTGAGCAGGGTCTCCACGGCTTCCTGGAAGGGCAGGTCCAGCGTCAGCTCCACGGTGTTGCCGGGCTGGGGCTCCACGGTGTAGAGCTCGCTGGTGACTTTGCCCTCGTCGTTGGTGTTGGACAGGCGGGTGCCGCTGGTGCCGTGGAGGTATTCCTCGAAGGCGGCCTCCACGCCGGTTTTGCCCACGGTGGCGTTGAGGGAGTAGCCCTGGCCCTGGCGCGCCTCGTATTCCTCCCGGGTGATGGGGCCGACGTAGCCCAGGATGTGGGCGGCGGCGGTGGTTTCGTACTCCCGGGTGAAGGCGGTGCCGATGTCGGCGCCGTAGTAGTCTCCGTCCTTGATGCGGGTGATCAGGTCGATGTTCACGTCGTCGGCCAGGATATAGGTGAAGGCGATGGCGTTTTTGGCCGACAGTTCGCAGCGCACGGCGGCGATCTTCCGGGCGTCGGCGTCGGAGACGTCCTCGGCGATGTCGAAGTCCCAGCGCATGGCCAGCATCAGCTGCGCGGGGGTCATGTTTTCCACGTCCAGATCCGGGTCCTCCAGCAGCGCGTCGAGGTAGGGGGAGGATTTTTTCGGCGCCGTACCCGTTTCCGCGGCGGTCTCCAGGGCCTCGCGGCGGTTGTCCAGGGCCTTTTCCAGGCGGCCGTACAGCCCCGGCGTTTCGAGATAGCCGTTGAGATAATAGCCGAACTGGGTCTCGGCGGTGGAGCTGGTCTCGATATAGGAGAAGGGGGCGTTCTGGCTCAGGGGCACGTTGTCGGTGTAGGCGACGCCGCCCTCGATGCACAGGTCCACCAGGCGCAATATCGCCTCGTTTTCATCCACGCCGTCGGGCAGGAGGGAGGCGTCGAAGGTCAGGGTATAAGTCTGGCGGTTGCCCACGATCAGGTTGCCGTTGCGGTCGGTGATCTCGCCCCGGGCGGCCTCCACGGTGGTGGAGCGCACGATCTGGGACACGGAGCGGCGGAGGTAATCCTCGCCGTGGACGACCTGCAGGTTAAACATCACGCCGAGGTAGCAGGCCAGCACGGCGGCCACGATCCCCAGCAGGACATACAGCCGGTGGCGGGGCGTTTTCGGGGTTTCAGAACGTTCCATAGGGTCTCCTTTTTATTCGTAGCGGAACAGGCGGTGCAGGAAATTGTACAAAAAGAAAATCGGGATCACGAAGAGGATGGAGGCGGCGATCTCCCGGCCGGCCAACTCCAGGGCCACGGCGATGTGGGCGCCGCGGAAGGCCAAGAGGAAGAGGATCTGGACGGCGTCGATGACTGCGAAGGCCAGCAGGGCGTAGATCAGGCTGCCGAACACGTTGCGCATGACCCAGTATTTGGAGATCACGGCCACGGCCAGGGCCACGCAGAAAAAGGACAGGGTGTAGACCCCGGAAAAGACGCCGCCGCCGGCGAGATCCGAAAGAAAGCCCACGGCGATGCCGAAAATGGTGCCGCCGGTGGGCCCCTCCAGGGCCGCCACCACCGCCACCAGCATGGGCATCAAAAAGGGCGTCGCCCCCAGCAGCGCCGGCAGGTGGTCCAGAACGAGCTGCTGGACGAGGACCAGCAGGAGAAAGCCCAGGGCGTACAGGCCCCACTTCGTCAGCAGGGCGCGGTTTGTCAGCATGGCCGTCCCTCCTCAGTCCACAACGGTGAAATCGGTGACGACGAAGACCTCGGTCAGCTCGTCGTAATCCACGGCGGGGGTCAGCAGGGCGTAATCCGTCACGCCGGAATCGTCCACCACCACTTCCTCCACGGTGCCGATGACCAGGTCCGGCGGATAGTAGCCGCCCAGGCCCGAGGTGATGATCAGATCGCCGTTGAGCAGGGTGGTGCCGTCGGCGATATAGTCCAGGCGGAGCATGCCGTCGGGCATCAGGTTGAAGCTGCCCGCGGCGATGGCCGCCTCGCCGGAGCGGAAGATCTTGGCGCCGATCTCAAAATCGGTGTCCACCACGGTCAGCACCGTGGCCCAGTTCGTGCCCACCTCGGACACGACGCCCACCAGATCCCCCTCGGCGGTGATGACGCAGTCCTTGGGGGCAAGGCCCATGGACGAGCCCTTGTTCAGCGTCAGGGTGCGGGTCCAGTTGGAGCTGGTGTGGTCCACCACCATGGCGGTCTCCAGCTGGAGGCCGCGCTCCTGGGGCCGCAGGTTCAGCACCTCCCGGAGGTACTGGTTTTCCGTCCGGTCGTCCTGGGCCTGGCGCAGCTCTGCTTCCAGCCGGGCGTTTTCCTCCTTGAGGGCTTTGTTTTCCTCTTTCAGGGCGTCGTAATCGTCGGCGAAGCGGATGCGGTCGTCGATCCAGCCGGTGACGGCGCCGATGCCCGCCCGGAAGGGGGCGGTGACGATGCCGGCGGCGTTCTGCAGCGGCGCGGCCACGCCGGTGCCGAAGGCGGACAGGCCCGCCATGGTCACCGTGACGATCACGGCCACCAGCAAGATCCAAATGCCGTGTTTGGCAAAAAATTCTTTCATGCAGCTACCTCAGTTTTTTCACTTCAGGGGATTCAGGACAGGACGGAGACACCGAATTTTTCCAGCATCAGCGCCAGGCGGCGCACCGGCAGGCCCATGACGTTGAAAAAATCGCCCTCGATGCCCTCGATCAGCAGGGCGCCCAGGGCCTGGACGCCGTAGGCCCCGGCCTTGTCCATGGGCTCGCCGGTTTTGATATAGGCGCGGATGGTCTCGTCGCGCAGGGGGGCGAAGCGCACCCGGGTGCCCTCGGCTTCGGTAAGGGTGCGGTGGCCCTGGGCCACGGTGACGCCGGTGTACACCGTGTGGGTCCGCCCGGAGAGGGCGCGGAGCATGGCGAAGGCCTCCGCCTCGTCCTTCGGCTTTCCCAGCTTTTTGTCGTCCAGGAACACCATGGTGTCGGCGGTGATGAGAATGTCCTCCGGGGCAGCCATTTCGGCGGCGGCGAAGGCTTTTTCCCGGGAGATGTATTTCACGATCTCCGCGGGGGAGAGGTCCTCGGGGAACCACTCGTCGCATGGGGCGCTGACGACGGTGTGGGGCAGGCCCATCCGGTCCAGCAGCTCCCGGCGGCGGGGGGATTTCGAGGCTAAGATCAGTTTCGGCATGGAAAAGTCTCCTTATACAGCGCCGCTGGGCGGCGGGATGGTCATTCGACGCTCCGGTAGAACAGGCCCCGGGTGAATTCCGGCGGCGTCCAGGTGCCGC
The DNA here is from genome assembly GCA_904374485.1 of Candidatus Pseudoscillospira falkowii. Classification (GTDB taxonomy): domain Bacteria; phylum Bacillota; class Clostridia; order Oscillospirales; family Oscillospiraceae; genus Pseudoscillospira; species Pseudoscillospira falkowii. Next base: position 11,536 of record CAJFFX010000037.1, read on the forward strand.
CCTCGGCATAGCGGCGCAGGATGCGGGCGCAGTCGGCGGCGCGCTCGGTGGTAAAGCGCAGGCGGGCGAAGGACAGGCCGATGGCGCGCCAATCCTCCTTGTCGGCCAGGAACAGCGCGCGGCTGTTTTCCACCTCGCCCCTGCAGCCGAAGACCGGCAGCACGGGAAACACGGCCCCGGTGCGGTCCGTCAGGGAGACGCCCCGGCTGCAGCGGCAGGTCCCGGCGGCGTCTTTGCCCAGGCAGTTTTCGGTGATCATCAGCGGCAGGCGGCCGTAGACGATGGCTTCCAGGGGCAGCGGGGCGGCGAGATCCCGGATCTGGGCGGCGCGCAGCTCAAAGGACACCGCCGCGCTTTCCAGGCCCATCTCCGCCAGGGCGGCCAGGGCCTCGGAATTGGTGACGTTCAGGCCGAAATCGCCGCACAGGGGCAAATCGAGCCCGCGGCACAGCGCAAAGTGGCCCGGATTGCTCACCGCCGCGCCGATGCCCAGGTCCTGGCAGTGGCGCAGCATGGCGCGCAGGCCGTCCCGTTCGCTCTCCTTAAAAATACGCGGCAGGACGGCCCGGCATTCCGCGCCCTCCAGCAGGTGCAGGTCCAGCCCGCCCAATTTTTCAATGGGGAAGTAGACCCGGGCGGGGGAGAAGTCCATCAGCGCGTCGCTCAGCTGGGCCGGGTCTGCCACGGACACGGTGAGCCGGGGCGGGCCGGAAACGGGCAGGCGCCGGTCCGCCGGCGTCCAGCTGCCCGCGCGGCGGCGGGGCGGGGCGCAGCGCTGCCGGCCCAGCGCCTCCAGGGCCGACCGGCGCAGGGCGTTGACCGCGGCGGCGCTGAGGGCCAGGCCCTCGTCCAGCGTCACGCGCGTCTGCTCGGGCACGTAGACGGTGCCGCCGGTTTTTTGAAGGCGGGCTTTCAGTTCTTCGCTGTCCAGGGGCCGGTTCCGGGCCTCCTCGGGCACGGGGCCCAGGACCGTCGCCCGGTTGCCGGAAAAGTCCAGCACGGTGAGCTTCGCTTCCTCGCCCCGGCGGACGGTCAGGTCCATCTCCACACCCACGCGGCAGTGCTCGCCCTGGGTATAGCGTTCACGGGCGGCGGCGAAAAGCTCCTTCGGCTCCGGGGCGTTTTCCGGCCGCACGCCGAACATCTGCGCGCCGGTGCGGCCGGTCCAGTACCCGTCGGTGAAGCCGCTGCGGGAGAAGGCGGCGGCCAGGGCGGCGCGCTCGTCGGCGTGGGGGGCGCGGCACTGGCGCAGCAGCCGCGCGTAGATCTCCGTCACCACGGCCACATATTCCGGCCGCTTCATGCGCCCCTCGATCTTCAGGCAGGAAACGCCCATGCGGCACAGTTCCGGGATGTGGTCGGCCAGGCACATGTCCTTGAGGCTCAGCGGATAGGGGTTGGCGCTGCCCGTCAGCGTATAGGGCAGGCGGCAGGGCTGGGCGCACGTGCCCCGGTTGCCGCTGCGCGTGCCGATGAGGGCGCTCATGGCGCACTGGCCGCTGTAGGACATGCAGTGGGCCCCGTGGACGAACACCTCGGTCTCGATGCCGTCCAGGGCCGCCACGGCGGCGATCTCATCGCCCGTCATCTCCCGGGCCAGCACCACCCGGGAAAGGCCCAGCTTTTTGGCTTCCAGGGCCCCGTCGGTATTGTGGATGGTCATTTGTGTGCTGGCGTGGAGGGGCAGGTCCGGCGCGATGGCCCGGGCCAGGCGCAGGACGCCCAGGTCCTGCACCAGCACGGCGTCCACCCCCAGGCGGCTGGCCCGCTCCACCAGCGCGGCGGCGGCGTGCAGCTCCCGGTCAAAGAGCAGGGTGTTGAGGGTGAGGTAGACCTTCACGCCCCGCTCGTGGCAGTAATCCAGCGCCTGGGGCAGGTCCTCGTCGGTAAAATTTTTCGCATTGCGCCGGGCGTTGAAGTCGCCCAGGCCCAGGTATACGGCGTCGGCCCCGCACTGCACCGCGGCGCGCAGGGCCTCGCTTCCCCCGGCGGGGGCCAGCAGTTCCGGGCGCATCAGCGCTGGTTCTGCAGCTTAAAGATCTCGCGCTTGAGTTCGGAGATCTCGTTTTTGCTTTTCGAGGCTTCGTCCAGATATTCCTTGAGCTGGGAGCGCAGGTTTTCGGCGATCTCCTGGGCCTTGAACAGCTCGTCGGCGATGTTGGCGGCGGTGAGCACGGCGGCGTCGGTCCGGCCGGCTTTGGTGGACTCCAGGATATCAGTCATTCTCTGATCCACATAGGCGGCGACTTTTTCCACATAGGCGCTGTCTTCCTCGGCCAGGAAGGTGTATTCATTTCCGCAGATGGTTACCGTTACGCGATGATCCATACGAACAACTCCTGTCTTTTTTTACGATACTGCCCGCGGCGCGAGTATCTATTTTATCGATTTTATAGTATAGCACAAAAGGGCCCAATGGGGAAGTTTTTTCTTTCGCCGCTCCGCCGGGCGGCAGCCCGGCGGGGGGATGCGGAAAAAAATAAAATCCCCGTTGCACGCCCCCGTGCAACAAACCCGTTGCCCTACACTTATAGTGTAGGGCAAAATTTTCAGCCTTACAAAACTTTTTGCAAGGAGATTTTATTTTGACGAAAACAACGAATTATCAACTCAACCAGTGGGACGCCACCGACCGCGTTTTGCGGACGGACTTTAATGAGGATAACCTGATTGAAGTGAAGAATTTATGCAGGGCGGGTACAGAAGGACACTTTGCACCCGCCCTTACTGTAAGGAAAATGATGAATCATCGGATCGCAAAAATAGATAGAGCGAAGTGTATCGGCTGCGGAGCCTGCATTTCAATTTGCCCGGTTCATGCAATTCAAATGATGTCAGGCTGGTATTGTTTCGTGCGGGCAGATCAATGTATCGGCTGCGGAAAATGCGTGGAATTATGCCATAGAAAGGCACCAAAGTTAGTGAGTGAACAGCACTCATAAATTTCATAGTTACTTTTAAGCAGCGCAGTAAGATGATACAATGGAGAGCGAAAGGAGTTGAGCATGATGTATCAGAAGAAAATGCAAGAGGATATTCGCTGTCCGTTGGAATATGGGCTTGAAGTGTTCGGAGGGAAATGGAAGTCAAGAATTATCTGCGTATTAGCGGAAAAGAAGCGATTGAGATATAGTGAACTGCGCCGGGAAATGGCGAATATCACGAACGCTGTTCTTGCAACCACATTGAAAGAACTGATTGCCGATGAAATGATACACCGGAAACAGTTTGATGAAATCCCGCCGCGGGTGGAGTATTGCCTGACAGAGAAAGGAAACTCCGTTGTCCCCATTCTCAGGAGCATTTGCGGATGGGCAGGAATTTATCAAAACGAGGATTCTGAACTTTCCTTACCTCAATGCAAAAAATGCAATTACCGAGGAGGGAAACTTGAATGAGTGAAACGGATTTGGAACTGACAACGGGGCTGCCGGGGACGGAAAAAGAAAAGAAATTAGAAACCGAGCCAATCGGAAAGCTGTTCCTGTCGCTGGCAGTCCCGTCTATTATTTCGCAGATCGTGAACCTGCTATACAGCGTTGTAGACCGAATGTATGTAGGGCATATTCCCGAAACGGGTACACTTGCTCTGACCGCGTTAGGTGTTTGTGTGCCGATTATCACCCTTGTTTCATCCTTTGCACAGCTTGTCAGCAGCGGGGCCGCGCCGCTGGCTTCTATCCAACTGGGAAGAGGGCAGAAAGCGCGGGCAGAAGAAATCTTAGGAAACTCCTTTTCTGCCATGCTGATGATGTCTATCCTGCTGACTGCCGTTCTGCTTATTTTTACAGAACCCATTTTGACCCTGTTTGGCGCAAGCGAGGCGACCATGCCATATGCGGCGGCATATCTGCGTATCTATGCCTGCGGCAATATTTTTGTTCTGCTGACTTTGGGATTGAACGCTTTTATTACGGCACAGGGATTTTCTAAAATCAGCATGGTTACGGTACTGATCGGCGCGATTGCGAATATTATCCTTGACCCTATATTTATCTATCTTTTCAATATGGGTGTAAGCGGTGCCGCGTATGCGACGATTCTCTCACAGGCATTGTCTGCAGTATGGGTTTTTCGCTTTTTCATAAAGCGTATGGGGATTCTCGAATTGAAAATAAAATACATGAAACTGCGGGCGCGTATTATCTTCCCAGCTCTCGCGCTGGGGCTGGCTCCGTTTATCATGTTTGCTACCGAAAGCATCCTGGTGCTGACCTATAATTCCTCATTGTTAAAATATGGGGGAAATATGGCCGTGGGAATGATGACCATTCTATCTACGCTTATGCAATTTCTTATGCTGCCGGCACAGGGGCTTGCACAGGGAGCGCAGCCCATTATCAGCTACAATTATGGAGCCGGAAATGCAGTTCGTGTCAGGGAGACTTTTAAACGGCTGATTGCGGCGGCATTTGGCGTAACATTGATGATTTATCTTGTATTTATGTTCGCGTCGAAATTTGTGATACTTCCATTCACCCCTGACCCGGAATTGACAGAAATGACGATATGGGGAATACGCATTTATTTCTCCGCAGGTGTTTTGATCGGTATTCAAATGGCGTCGCTGCAAACCCTGATGGCTTTGGGGAAAGCCGGTACGTCTACTTTCCTGTCGCTGCTCAGAAAAGTGATTCTGTTAATACCGTTCATTTATATTTTCCCTTTGCTCATGGAAAACAAGGTATTTGCCATTATTCTTGCAGAACCCGTAGCAGATGTAATATCCGTAATGACGACGATTATCGTTTTCAGCATACAGTTTAGGAAAACATTGAAGAACATGGAACTTTCACATGAGGGCGGAACATATGGAGATAACTAACCTTGACGTTCATGGCAAACAGACTGCTATAGTCTTCGGTAGACTTAACCGCAGTAGAACCGTTGATGGTGTCCTTCAGCGTGTAGGTATACTCGCCCTTTTCCTTATCATAGGAAATAGCGTTCATCGTGGTCTCGGTGGTGGTCACCTCGAAGGTCTCGCTCAGCAGGTCGCGGCCATCGATATAGGGCGCATAGCTGTCGATGATGCTGCCGTCGGTACGGTCCACAGAAGAGGTCTTCTGGATCAGGGTGGCATCCACAGCGTTGTAGATCATCTGAGCAGCCTGATCGCGGGTCAGAGCCTGGTTGGCGGGCACGGACACGCCGGCATAGAAACCGGAGATCTGGGCGTCGCGGGTGACGTTGATGGCCCACTGCTCACCGGTGTAGCCCTGAACCTTGGCATTGTAGCCAATGGCGGTCAGCAGCATCTTGGAAGCCTCGGCGGAGGTCACGTTCGCGTTGGGGTCAAACACGCCGTTGCCGCGGCCGGAGATGATGCCCTGGCTGTAGCAGTACTTGATGTACGCTTCAGCCCAATGGC
>CAJFFX010000038.1 GCA_904374485.1 Candidatus Pseudoscillospira falkowii
CCGCAACGGCCCCTACGCCCTGATGGCCTCCAGCTGCTGCTGGGATCAGAGCAAGTCCCAGAACAGCCAGATGAACATGAAGTTCCATCCCAATGCGGTCAAGGGCATCGACGGCAGTAAGAAGCTGCTGGCGCTGATCCGCTCTTACATGAGCCAGGGCGGCTTCCATGTCCAGTTCAACATCGTCGACTCCAAGATGCTCAAGGATGCCCAGAAGCATCCCGATTCTTACCGCGATCTGCTGGTCCGCGTCTCCGGCTTTACCCAGTACTGGGTGGAGACCGGCAAGCCGGTCCAGGATGAAGTTATTGCCCGCACGGAATTTGAAGGAGGGGTATGAATTATGAAACACAGTGACTGCAAGAATTTTACACCGCTGGATGCGTTTAAGGGGATCTGCCGCGCAAACGGCGGCATGGTCATGATCGACAGCGATACCTGTCACAAATTTGCCCAGGCGCCCAAGTGCAGAAACTGTATCCACTTCTGTGAACCCAACGAAGAAGAGATCGGCACCTGCAAGGGCCTTGCCTATGAGTATTGGACGTTTGCAGATCTGAATGCCAAGACTTGCGAAGGCTATCAGGCGAAATAAGTCTGCGCCGCGATGATCGCCGGGGAGGGACGGCCCGGCGCCGCCCCTCCCCTTTTTTTTAAGAAAGGAGAGAGAATCCATGGCTGAACTGTCTGAAAAGAGCAGTGCCCGCAGCGGACTGCAAGTCGTTGTGGCTGCATTTTTGGCGTACTTCGTATTCTTTGGCTACCGCAGCGCCTTCTCCGTGCTGCTGACGCCCATGACGACGGATATGGGGTGGGATGCGGCCCAGGTGACGTCGGGCTACTCCATCATGATGCTGCTGTATGCGGTCACCTCGTATTTCTCCGGCATGTTCTTTACAAAATACGGCGCGAAATTCTGCTTCGGCGTCGGCACTATCGCCGGTTTCCTGGGCTATTTCGTGACGAGCTTTGCCAACACGTTCCTGGCGTATCTGGTGCCCTACGCGCTGTTTGCCGGCGTGGCCACCGGTATGTTGTTCGTGCCCGCCACCTCCACGGTGCGCAGTTGGTTCATCGGCAATGCCTACGGCAAGGCCTTCGGCTTTGCGGCGGCCGGCGCCTGCGTGGCGCAGGTCATCCTGACGCTGGGCCTGAAAGCGGTGCTGCTGACCATGGACTGGCGCATCGGCATGCGGATGCTGGCCATCGTGGCCCTGGTGCTGCTGGCGGTGGCAACGATCCTGACGAAAAAGCCGCCTGCAACCTACGGCATGAAGCCCAAGGGCGAGATCATCGGCGGCGGCCCGGCCAAGGGCGCTCCGCCCCGGATCTGGACCGTCAAGGAAGCCTTCAAGACCTATGTGGTCTGGGGCTCGATCCTGTCCTTTTTCTGCTCTTGCTTCTCGGAATTCCTCATCTGGTCTCAGCTGGTCAGCTACTGGGTGAAGGACGGCGGCATGAGCATGGACCTGAGCACCAACCTCTACGCTTTCCTCGGCGTGCTGGGCTGCATCTTCGCCCCGCTGCTGGGCACGCTGTCCGACAAATACGCGGGCAGCGTCGGCAATGAGACCATCGCCCGCCGCCGTCTGATGTTTGTGGCGCCGGCCTGCGGCCTTTTGGGTATGGCCTGCCTGCTGCTGGGCCTCCATTCCATCGCGATCACCATTCTGGCCTGCGTGTTCTTCGCCATGTACTGGCAGGGAATGCCCGCCCAGGTGACGGGCTACATGGGCTCCATTTTCGGCCCGAGCTTCCCGAAGATCTGGGGTCTGGCCACGCTGATCATCATGGGCATCGGCCCGGCACTGGGCAGCTATCTGGGCGCCCGGCTGTATGTGGTGTTCGGCAGCTATCGGGTCTCCTTTATCATGGCGCTGGTCATGTTCGCCCTGTCCGCCTTCTTTGCGCTGACCCTGCCCAAGAAGATTCGGGAGATGGAAAGCAAGGAATCCTGAGGGAACAGAAACTTTGAAGATCGGCTGCGCGCGCCGCGGCGACAGGAGGGACCACAATGCCGGAAAAAGGGTTGATATTTGATATACAGGGCTTTTCGGTCCACGACGGACCGGGCACGCGCACGCTGGTGTTCCTGAGCGGCTGCCCGCTGCGCTGCCAGTGGTGCGCCAATCCGGAGGGCATGCGGAGAAAGCACAACCTCATGTATACGAAGGCCCGCTGCAAGGCGGTGCAGAACCACTGCAGCCGCTGCGTGTCCGCCTGCCCTGTGGGGGCGGTCACCATCGACGCGCAGACCCATCTGCCGGAGATCCAGCGTGTAAAGTGCATGGACTGTACAGACTATGCCTGCGTCAATGCGTGCAATTATGAAGCGCTGCGCATTTCCGGGAAGGAATACACCGTGGACGAACTGATGGATGTGATCCAACGCGACCGCATCTTCTGGGATTCCGACGGCGGCGTGACCTTCGGAGGGGGCGACCCCATGGTGCAGTGGGAATTTCTGATCGAGGCGCTGAAAGCCTGCAAGGCGCGCCAGATCCACACGGCCATTGAGACCGAGGGATACGCCGACACGGAAGTGTTTTTGAAAGTGATGGAGTATATCGATTTTGCCTTCGTCGATATCAAGCATATGAACTCCCTAAAGCACGAGGAAAAGACCGGCGTGCGCAACGAGCGCATCCTGGAAAACCTGCGCGCTCTCAAAAAGAGCGGCTGGAACCGCAGGATCATTCTGCGCACGCCGGTGATCCCCGGCTTCAACGACGACGAGGAAAATGCGCGGAATACCATCGCCTTTATGAAGGAAAACGGCTATTTTGAGATCAATCTGCTTCCGTTTCACCGTATGGGGACTTCGAAATGGGAGCAGCTGGGGCTGGAATATCCCTACCGCGACGTACCGAATCTGACGAAGGAAGCGCTTTATCCGCTGCAGCAGATCTATCTGGACGCGGGCATTGCCTGTTATGTGGACACGGATGTCATCTATTCCGTACACCCCATCCGGCGCGCTTCCCGCCCCGCGGATTGAGAAGGGAAAAATTATAGTGCGAAAGGCTCGGATAGATGTTTTCATCGTTCGGGCTTTTGCTATAATGAACAGCATTGAATGCGGAGGTGCCGATATGCAGCATAGAGAATTGGCGTTGAAATGGCTCAACACGGTGGGAAAAGAACATGTCCAGACATTTCAGGACAATTTTGCGGCGGCGTTCGATATCAGTGCCTGCGTCCTGACGCTGTCCGGCGAAACGCTGACGGTCTGGTCCAACGAATCGCTGCTCTGCCATTATCTCTCCTCCCGGGAGGGGAGCCACTGCCGCCTGCAGCGGCAGCGGGCGCTGCAGAAGATGCTGCAGCGCAACAAAACGGTGGTCGAGACGTGTTACGCCGGCCTGGTGTCCGTTTATACGCCCGTTTATATGGGCGAGGAGATCGTGGCGGCCTTTTTTGCCGGGGCGGTGAGCGCCGGCGAGGTGGCCGGCGAACTGGGACGGCGCTTCCAGGTGCCGGCGGCCGACATGGACCAGATCCTGCAGATTGCCGGCCTGCTGAGCAGTATCCTGAAGATGCTCAGCGCCGTGCAGAACGGCGAGCTGCCCCAGGCCGCGCCGGAGACCGCCGGCCTGCTGGCCGCCGCGCTGGTGGAAAAATATCACCTGAGCGAGCGGGAAGTGACGGTCGTGCAGCATATCCTGGCCGGCGAATCGAACAAGACCATCGCCGAATCGCTTTATATCAGTGAAAAAACGGTGAAGACCCATATCGGGAATGTCTTTAAGAAGCTGCAGGTCCGGGACCGGCTTCAGGTGGCGCTGCTGTGCAAGGAGCTGGAAGCCTCGCTGTGAGCGGGAAAACGCCCGCGGCAGATCTTTTCAGAAAGGAGGGCGGCGTGGGATGCCCATTCGTCAACAGCTGCTCGTATTTACCTCATCGGTCGTGATCCTGGCGATGCTGATCGTGGCGGCGGTCTCCAGCGTCGTCTTCCGGAATCTGCTGACCCATTCGGCCATGAGCTATCTGGAAACGGCGTCCTATTCCGCCGAGGAACTGCTGCAGTCGCGGCGCGAGCAGGTGGCTGCCGTGGTGGCGCGGGACGCGGAGAAGGAGGATCTGTGCCTACCCCTGGAGGCAGGGGAGGAGGAGACGCTGACGGAGCGCCTGCTGGAGTATCAGCAGCTGTGGCCCTTTATCGATTTCGGCGTGTTCTTGGATGCCGACGGAACGCCCCTGGCCTGCCTGCCCGAACAGCGCCGGGACTGCGGCGCGGTGTTTTTCCCCTATCTCCCCATGCTGGAAGAGGAGGACGCGGCCCTTTCCGGCATGGCGCTGCTGCCCATCGACAGTTTGTTCCAGGACGGAAGCGCCGCGGCGGCCCAGTGGCAGATCCCGCTGGAAAACGGGGAGGGGACCTATGAACAGGCGCTGGCCAATCTGGTCGCCGTCCCGGTCCGGGGCGCGGCGGGGCAGCTCTGCGGCTATCTGCTCCTGGGTGAGATCATCAACCACAACACCTATTATCCCGCCGAGTACAGTCAGAATGTCATGCACTCCTTCTTGACGATCGCGGCGGACAATATCCGCGTCTGCTCCAATCTGCCGGAATCGGACACCCATTACTTGGGCACGACGATCCCGGAGGTGGTGCAGAGCGGGATCCTGGAGACTGGCAGCTATTTCGGCGCGGAGCAGGCGCCCATCGGGGAAAATTATTTCTTCCGCTACCAGACGCTGTACGGCCTGTCCGGCGAACCGGTGGGCTGCATGGCCGTGGGCATCGAAGAGCCGGCGTATATGAGTATGATCCGGGTCAATCAGCTGATCATTTTTGCGATCGTTCTGCTGATGATGCCCTGCATTATCCTGCTGAGCGGGATCATCAGCAGCAGGATCAGCCGCCCCATCGTGGCCAGCAGCGAGATCGCCAGGCGGATCACCCAGGAAGACTTTTCCGTGCTGGAAACGACAGCGGTGCCGGAGCACACGGTAAGCGAGCCGGAGATACTGCTGAAATCGATCCAGGAAATGGCGGTCACGCTGAAGCGCAACCGGGACGATATCCGCAACTATGTGCAGGAGCTGAACCGGGAGAACGAGCGGGCTCTCCAGCTGACCGAGGAGCTGGAAAAAATGAACGAACACCTGGAGCGCATGGTGGACGCCCGCACCCTGGAGCTGAGCCAGACGGTGAAAGCGCTGGAGGAATCCAACCGGGTGAAAAGCGCGTTTTTGGCCAATGTGAGCCACGAATTGCGCACGCCGCTGAGCAGCAATATCTCCGCTTCGGAGCTGCTGCTGGATGAGATCTTCGGCACGCTGAACGAAAAACAGAAAAAATATGTGAAGAATATCTGGCTGGGCAGCAACCATCTGCTCCAGCTGATCAACGATATCCTGGATATCTCCAAGATCGACGCGGGCAAGACCAATGTCAATCTGGCGGAGTTCCCCGTGCGGGATGTATTTGAGGAGGCCCTCGCCGTGGTGAAGAGCCTGGCCTATCAGAAGGAGATCCGGTTCTTTGTGTCCATCGAGCCCCCGGCGCTCCGGGTGTGCGCAGACCGACTGCTGCTCAAGCAGATCCTGTACAACCTGCTGTCCAACGCCATCAAGTTTTCCGAGCCCGGCAAGCGGATCTGGCTGTCGGCTTCGCTGGACGAGGGGCGTCAGCGGATCTGCTTCTCTGTGAAGGACGAGGGGATCGGTATCCGCGAGCGCGACCTGCAGCGGGTCTTCCGCGAATTTGAACAGGTGGACAATTCCTATTCCCGGGAATACGGCGGCACGGGCCTGGGGCTGCCCCTGTCCCAAAAGCAGGTGGAGCTCCACGGCGGAAAAATCGAACTGCACAGTGTGTTCGGTCAGGGGACAGAGGCGGCGTTCTGGCTGCCGCTGCACCCGGTGATCGAGGAAAAGGAGAAGGAACATGGCGAAGATTCTTGTGGTGGATGACAATCTGGCCAGCTGCGAAATGCTGTCGGACGTGCTGACCCAGTGGGGCTATGACGTGCGCCAGGCCCATCAGGGCAAAGAGGTGCTTCCGCTGGTGGAGGAATTCGCGCCGGACTTGGTTTTGCTGGACGTGATGCTGCCGGGCATGAACGGTTTTGAGATCTGCAAGCGCATCAAAGCCTCGCCGAAAACGGAAAACATCGCGGTGATCCTGCTGACCGTGCTCAACGACGTGGAGGACCGCACCCAGGGCATCCGGGTGGGCGCGGACCTGTTTTTGAGCAAGCCCGTCAATTATAAGGAGCTGCGCCGGCAGATCGAGTTTGTCTTGTCCAACAAGACCCATATAGCGGAGTTGGAGGAAAGCGCCGCGGTGTGCGAGTGCTTCCTGCGCTTCATGCGGTGCCTGGACCCGGTGCTGTACCGGCACAGCCTGCAGGTGCAGGGCTACGCCAAAAAGCTGGCGATGCGACTGGAACTGTCCGACCAGAGCATCGCCCGGGCGCAGATCGGCGCGGCGCTGCACGACGTGGAAAAGCTGCTGCCGGAGCAGGAGGGCGATGGCGAGCGGGCGCTGGAGATCTTTGCGCCGCTGAAAATGATGGAGTGGCTGCGGCCCTATCTGCTGCTGGAAAAGTCGGCGGCGCTGGAAGTACAGGCCGTCCGGATCGCCAATGAGTTCTGCAAGCTCTGCGACGAGGGTATGGAAGAGGAACGGGCGGTGGAGCTTTTGGGCGAGCAGTATCGGAAGATCTGCCCGGAACTGTATGCGTCTTTTGCCCAGCTGATCTCGGACGAGCAGTTTTTGAAGGGGCTCGGCCTGTAAAGTGCCGGCACCTGGGCAAAGCCGCTGCGCGATCACCCGCCCGGCAGGCGCGCCGTTAGCGGCGCGCCTGCCGCTCTTTTTGCGGCGCGCAGTCCGCCGCCGGCAGATATTGACTTTACCACCGGCGGCGTATATAATATCAGGTTGTACTTGTGCGTTATGGCCGGTACAAACTCCAAATACATAAGTGATAGGAGATTCGAAAATGAAAAAGAAGTACAGTCCGGCCGGCATGATCGTGATCCTGCTGGTCATTGTGCTGAGTACATGGACGATCTTCAATGGCTTGAATCTTGGCGTCGTCAAGATCCCGGATGTCCGCAACGGCGTCGTGCTGGGCCTGGACCTGGTCGGCGGTGCGGAGATCACCTATGAAGCCGATTTGGAAGAGAGCGACAATGTTTCAGCCGAGGAATTGAGCAGCGGCATGGAAGCCGCGCGGACAATGCTGCGCCAGCGTCTGACCACTCTGGGTTACACCGAGGCGGAGGTCTATCTGTCTGGCACCGACCGCATCGTTGTGGCAATCCCCAATATCGAGGACCCGGAGGAGGCCGTGCAGATGCTGGGCTCCACCGCGGAGGTGACCTTTGAGGACGCCGACGGCAACGTGATCCTGACCGGCGACGACCTGACCGGCGCCAGCATGGCTTACGGCGATGTGAACAATACCGGCTTCAATCAGTATTTCGTCGATGTGGCCCTGAGTGCGGAAGGCCAGGAGAAGTTCACCGAAGCGACGAAGGAAGTCGCCAGCCGCACGGACGGCAAGAATTATATCTCCATCATGATGGACGGCGAGGTCATCAGCGCCCCCCATGTGGACGCGGAATATGCCACCACCGGCATCAACAGCGAGCATGTGTCCATCACCCTGGGCAGCAACGCCACCCAGGAGTATGCTTCCCAGCTCGCCGGTCTGATTGCTTCCGGTCAGCTGCCTTTTTCCCTGACGAATATCCAGATGGAGTCCGTTTCCGCCACGCTGGGCATGGATTCCCTGAAGACGAGCATCCAGGCGGCGATCATCGGCCTGATCCTGATCATCCTGTTCATGATCGCCTACTACCGTGTTTTGGGCGTGGCCTCCGCCATTTCCCTGATCTTCTTCGGCGTCGTGTTCGTGGACATCATTTCCCTGAGCCACATGAACCTGACGCTGTCCGGCATCGCCGGCATCATTCTGACGCTGGGCATGGCCGTGGATGCGAACGTCATTATTTTCGAGCGCATCAAGGAAGAACTGCGCGCCGGCCGCACGATCCGCGTGGCTACGGATGCCGGCTTCAAAAATGCGTTCTCCGCTATCCTGGACTCCAACGTCACCACCTGTATCGCGGCCTGCTGTCTATGGTGGCAGGGCACCGGCACCATCGTCGGCTTTGCCAAGACGCTGCTGATCGGCGTGCTGCTGTCGATGTTCACCATGCTGATCATCACGCGCATCATTCTCAAGACTTTTGCAAATCACCAGCCCAAGAGCCTGTCGGCTTACGGTGTTAAGACGGGAGGTGCCGAATAACATGAAGGATTTTACCAAATCTAAGTTCAGTTTTGTCCAGAAGTTCAAGATCTTCGGCATCATTTCTCTGATCCTGGCCGGCATCGGCCTGGGCAGCTTCATCGCCACGGTCTTCGGCGCCAGCCCTTTCAATTTCGACACGGAATTCGTGGGCGGCGTGGAACTGAACTATAGCCTGGGCGTTGACGTGGACCGCTCCGTTACGGATAATGTGGACGCCATCGTCAATCGCGTCACCGGGTCCCACGCATCTTCCATCCAGATGACTGGCGGCGGCCAGAGCGTCCAAATCCGCACGGCGGAGCTGGACAGCGAGAGCCGCGACGCCCTTTTTGAGGCGATCAAGGCGGAGTATCCCAATGCGGAATCCGGTGAAACGAGCTATATCTCCGACACCGTGGGCGACGATCTGAAGGCGGCCGCCGTGAAGGCGTCTCTGCTGGCGATTCTGCTGATCCTGATTTACATCACCATCCGCTTTGAGCTGCGCTCCGGCCTGGCGGCGGTGATCACGCTGTGCCACGATATCTGCGTCATGATGGCTTTCTTCGTGATTTTCCAGCTGCCGGTGAATATGAACTTCATCGCCGCGGCGCTGACGATCCTGGGTTATTCCATCAACGCTACTATCGTCATTTTTGACCGTATCCGCGAAAACAGCAAAGGTATTTCCGACCAGCGCGTCTTTGCGGATATCACGGACCGCAGCATCTGCCAGACGATGGCCAGAAGCCTGAACACGTCCATCACCACGCTGATCCCCATTGTGCTGATCCTGGTCCTGGGCGTGCCCTCCATCCAGAATTTCGCCATCGCGCTGATCGTGGGTATCGTCAGCGGCACCTATTCCTCCATCTGCATCGCCGGTCCCCTGTGGGTCAACCTGCGCAGACTGGGCGGAAAGAAGACTGCTGCGAAAAAGGCAAAAGCCTGAGCGCATCTGCCGGTTTCAAAAGCTGCAAAAAGGGGCCCGGCGAACACACTGTGTTCGCCGGGCCCTGAAAAAATGCCCCCGAATGTTCGGGGGCATTTTTGTTTGCGCGCAGGATTTATTTTGCCAGCACTTTCTTCAGCCGCGCGAAGCGGGGGAGAGAGTCGACCATGGGGCGCTGGGGCTCGCCCTGGATCAGAGGCAGGACATAGTCGATATATTCCTGGGTCATACCGTTGCCATCCTTATTGATCCATTTCAGCGGGACCTTCTTTTCGGTGTTTGCCACGTCGGTCAGGTTGATCAGCTTGGTCCGGCAGACGTATTTGCCGTCCTCATAGGTGCGCTCGAAGGCGATCATCTTGTCGGTGACGCCGGCGACGGCGTTTTCCACCGCGGCCTTGCCGGCCATGAAGGATTCCTCGATATCGGTCTCGGAGGCCAGGTGGGAGGCGCAGCGCTGCAGCAGGCTCAGCTCGATGCCGCGCACCTTGGCGCCGGTGCGGGCCTTGGCGAGATCGGCCAGGGTGGGGGCCAGGCCGCCCAGCTGGGCATGGCCGAAGCCGTCGGTGGCGGAGGTGCTGGCTTCGGAAACGAAGGAGCCGTCGGGATAATGGATGCCTTCGGACACGGCCACCAGGCAGTTGCCCTTTTCCTTATAGACCCGGTCCACATCGCTGAGGAACTGGTCCATGTCAAAGTCGGTCTCCGGCAGGTAGATCAGGTCGGGGCCGCAGCCATAGTGGGAGGCCAGGGCGGCGGAGGCGGCCAGCCAGCCGGCGTGGCGGCCCATGATCTCGATGATGACGACCATGCCCGTGTCGTACACCCGGGCGTCGTGATACACTTCCATGCAGGAGGTGGCGATATATTTGGCGGCGCTGCCGTAGCCGGGGCAGTGGTCGGTGCCGAACAGGTCGTTGTCGATGGTCTTGGGCACGCCCATCACGCGGCACTCATAACCGACCTTCTGCATATATTTGCTGATCTTGTTGCAGGTGTCCATGGAGTCGTTGCCGCCGTTGTAGAAGAAGTAGCGGACGTCGTATTTCTTGAAGATCTCCAGGATGCGCTTGTAATCGGTGTCGTCCACGTCGGGGTCCTTCATCTTATAGCGGCAGGAGCCCAGGGCGGAAGACGGGGTATAGCGGAGCAGGTCCAGCTCTGCAGGGTCCTCCTGGTTCATATCGAACAGCCGGTCGTTCAGCACGCCGACGATACCGTGCTCTGCGCCGAGCACCCGGGTGATGGAGTCGTTTTTCAGCGCGGTCTCGATCACGCCCAAAGCGCTGGCGTTGATCACGGAAGTGGGACCGCCGGACTGGCCGATGATGCATGCACCCTTCAATTCGCTCATTTTCACATTACCTCCAAATTAAAAACTTTGCAAAAGCTGCGCGCGGTCAAATAAGGGCTTGCGGTAGTTATCCATATTTTATCATGTTCTCATAAAAATGTATAGACTCCCCGGAGAAAAAGAAGAGAATAAGACTTGCAATTCCTTACTGATATGATAAAATCAGGGTAACAAAACGTTAGGAGATGACTTTTCATGGCACTTGTTTCCTCCAAAGAAATGTTTGAGAAGGCGTACAACGGCGGTTATGCCATCGGCGCTTTCAACGTGAACAACATGGAGATCATTCAGGGCATCACGGAAGCGGCCCAGGAAGTGGACGCGCCCCTGATCCTCCAGGTTTCCAAGGGCGCCCGCGCCTATGCCAACCACACCTATCTTCTGAAACTGGTCGAGGCGGCCATCGCCGAAACGGGCCTGCCCATCTGCCTGCATCTGGATCACGGCGACACCTTCGAGCTGTGCAAGAGCTGCATCGACGGCGGCTTCACCTCCGTTATGATCGACGCATCCTCCAAGCCCTTCGCCGAAAATATCGAGCTGACCCGCAAGGTCGTGGACTATGCCCACGAGCACGGCGTGGTTGTGGAGGCCGAGCTGGGCGCGCTGGCCGGCATCGAGGACGACGTGAAGGTCTCCGTGGAAGAATCCCATTACACCCATCCCGAAGAGGTCCAGGAATTCGTCGAAAAGACCGGCTGCGATTCGCTGGCCATCGCCATCGGCACCAGCCACGGCGCCTATAAGTTCACCGCCGCCCAGTGTACCCGCAACGAAAAGGGCGAGCTGGTTCCGCCTCCCCTGCGTTTCGATATCCTGGATGAGGTCGTGCAGCGCCTGCCCGGCTTCCCCATCGTGCTCCACGGTTCTTCCTCCGTGCCCCAGCAGTATGTGAAGATGATCAACGAAAACGGCGGCAAGATGCCCGACGCCGTGGGCATCCCCGAGGAGCAGCTGCGCCAGGCTGCCCGCAGCGCCGTGTGCAAGATCAATATCGACTCCGATCTGCGCCTGGCCATGACCGGCACCATCCGCCAGTTTTTCACCGAGCATCCCGACAAGTTTGACCCCCGCGAGTATCTGAAGCCCGCCCGTGCCAACATCAAGGAACTGGTCAAGCACAAGCTGGTGGACGTGCTCGGCTGCGCCGGCCATGCCCACGAGCTGACGAACAAGTAAAAAAACGGATGCCCCTTCCGCATCCAAAAACTTCCGCCCCCGAAAGCGGCGCTTTCGGGGGCGGTTTTTCTTTCACGCGGGGAAGATGCGCAAAAAAGGCGGAGCACGCCAGAAAACGTGCTCCGCTTTGCAAAACCTGCCGGGATTCAGATGTCGCAGGGAAGATGCTTTTGCTTGAGGGCTTTGTAGCGGTCCACATAGGGCTTGTTGTAAACGGCGCAGCCGCAGCATTCCTGGGCGGCTTCCAGTTCGCCGCAGCGGTTGCAGCAAAGGCACCAGCGAATCTCGTCCGTTTTTTTGTCGACGTATTTCTGGGGCAGGAAGGGGTCGGCCAGGGACTGGCGGCCCAGGGCGATCATGTCGAAATCGCCCGCTTCGATGCAGGTGTTGCCCCAGTAGAACAGGCTGTTTTTCTCCGGGTCGAGGCCGTTCAGGCCGTTGTGTTTCCCGTCCCGCAGCACGGACAGTCCGCCGCAAATCACGGTGGTCTCCGGCCGCAGATTTCTGCGCAGCAGCTTTGCCATGGTCATGTGCTGGAAGACGTTGCCGGCGGAGTACCGATCGGGGCACATCAGGCTCCAGCCGCAGCCGGCGTTGCCCAGGGTCTCGATAAAGAAGTTCGCGCCGCGGTCTTCGAGCCCCTTGCACAGAGCGACGGATTCTGCGGGGTCGATGATGGGACTGTAGGGGCCGGCGTGGCCCTGGCCGCCGGGCATCTCGTCGTACATGCTGACCTTGGCGCCGATCAGGAATTTTTCGTCCGGGATGGCGCGGCGGACTTTTTCGCACAGTTCATAGGCGAAGCGGGCACGGTTTTCAAAGGAGCCGCCGTATTTCCAGCGCCGGTCGTTGTAGGGCCGCAGGATCTGGGAGGGCAGGTAGCCGTGGCAGAATTTCAGGTCCACGCCGTCGGCGCCGCTGCAGGCCAGGAAATGGGCTGCTTTCACATAGCTGTCGATGGTTTTTTCGATATAGGCTTCGTCAATCAGGTCGCCGCCGTAGCCGGGGAGGGGCTTGACGCAGACGCGGCGGGAGAAGGAATCGTCGGACAATTCGCCGCTGTGGTGCAGCTGGACGATAAGAAGCGTGTTGGGATAATGCATGCGCTTCTGGAACAGGAAGCGCTCCCACTGGTCGCGGTTTTCCGGGTCATCCACATCCAGCAGAAGCTGATTTCTGCGGGCGCGGCTCTCATACTGCAGTGTGACAGCCTCCATCACCACGACGCCGGCGCCGCCGCGGAACAGGTTGTCGTAGCGCTGCAGCGTACTTTCGGAAAATCCGCCGCGCAGATTTCCGTCGATGCACTCCATGGGCTGGATCAAAAAGCGGTTTTTGGCCAGGCGTTTGCCGATATGGATCGGCCGCTCCAGCGGCGTCATCGCAATTCCCATATAGCGGTCAGCTCCTTCACTGTGAAAATAGACATACCACTGTATCAATTTTATTATAATCTCTTTTGCCGGCAGGGTATTTCACGGTATCCACTGAAATATTGGATTATTGATAGCATTTCCGCCCCGTGGGCGGGAAGAGGCGGAAAACGCAGCAAAAAATGAAGAGAAAGTCAAAATAATGCTTGCATTCTGGAAAGGCTTGTGATAGAATACTTCAGTCTAAAAAGGGCGGTCCTCTGCCGCGGGCATTTCAAGAGAAAATGCCCCATCGTTTCGGAAACGGCACGAACGCCTATATTTGAGGAGGAACAATCCATGGATCTGATGAAAGCACTGAGAGAATCTCAGGTCAAGGCAGATCACCCCGTTGTTGCGATCGGTGATTATGTCAGAGTTCACGTAAAGGTCAAAGAAGGCAGCCGCGAGAGAATCCAGGTTTTTGAAGGCACTGTCATCGCCAAGAAGCATGGCAGCGCTGAGGAGACCTTCACCGTCCGCCGCGTTTCCTACGGCGTCGGTGTGGAAAAGGTTTTCCCTGTCAACTCTCCTATCATCGACAAGGTGGAGGTTGTCCGCCACGGCAAGGTCCGCAGAGCAAAGCTGTATTATCTGCGCAGCCGCGTGGGCAAAGCCGCAAAGGTCAAGGAAAAGATCTGATCATCTTTTGCCGCAGAAAAGAGGAGCGCTCGCGCTCCTCTTTTTTTGCTGTGCAGAAAGATGGAAAACCCGGCCATGTGCCACTGCGGCGCCGCGGCCATGGGATGACGGCGCGCGGCCAAAAGGTCCGATCGCGCGGCTTTCAGGACAAAAATGGGCCGGGGCGGATAAAAAATGAGGCGCACCCTCTTTTTTTTAGAACAGATATCCTGTATAATACTATACTAAGCAATTTTAAGCATTTGGAGGCGCGGCGCGTGCAGGAAGAGAAAAAAACGGAAGACGGCCTGCCGGAAGATAGCGCGCCGGCGCAGAAAACGCCCGCGGCCGGCGCGCTCTGGATCATGGCGCTGGATTGGCTGCAGGCTCTCGTCTGGTCGGTGGTGATCGTGGCGCTGAGCTTTACCTTCGGCTTGCGGCTGATCGGCGTGGAGGGAAATTCCATGGAGCCGACGCTGTATGACGGCGACATGCTGCTGGTCCGGTCCTCCCTTTGGGGCGAGCCGCACTGCGGCGATATCGTCGTTTTGCGCAAGGACGCTTTTGTGGAAATGCCGATCGTCAAGCGCGTCATCGCCACGGAGGGGCAGACGATCGACATCGATTTTTCCACCGGCACAGTTACGCTGGACGGCGAAGTGCTGGAGGAGCCGTATTTGAAGGAGCCGACGCTGACGGCGGGGGATATGACGTTCCCCTTCACCGTTTCGCCCGGCTGTATCTTTGTCATGGGAGACCATCGCAGCGAAAGCACCGACAGCCGTTGGACCTGGCTGGGCGAGGTGGACTGCCGGTATGTTCTGGGAAAGGCCGTGTGGCTGATCTTCCCGGGGCCGGATGAAAGCGGCCGCGCAGCGTTCGGCCGGATCGGAGGATTGAACTGACATGCAGGACCTGCATTATTTCCCGGGTCATATGAAAAAGACCCAGCGGGCCATTGAAGAAAGCATTAAAAAAGTCGACGCCGTGTGCGAGATCCTGGATGCCCGCATCCCGCTGTCCAGCCGCAACCCGGATATCGACGCGCTGACTGCCGGAAAGCCGCGCCTGATCGTGCTCAATCACACCGACCAGGCCGACAGCGAGCGGACAAAGCTGTGGGCGGCGTATTTCCGCAGCTGCGGCTGCGCCGTGCTGGAAACGGCGGCCAAGAGCGGCGCGGGGATTAAGGGCTTCCAGCCCGCCGTGCGGGCGCTGCTGGCGGATAAGCTCCGGCGTTATGAAGAAAAGGGCCAGGCCGGCCGCACGATCCGCGTCATGGTGGTGGGGATCCCCAATGTGGGCAAATCCACCTTCATCAACCGCGTGGCGGGCAAGACCCGCGCCAAGGCGGAAAACCGCCCGGGCGTCACTCGCAGCAACCAGTGGGTGAATGTGGGCGGCGGCCTGGAGCTGCTGGACACCCCCGGCATCCTCTGGCCGAAGTTTGAGGATCAGCAGGCGGCCCTGCGCCTGGCCTTTATCGGCGCAATCCGGGACGAAGTGATGGACCTGGAGGAACTGGCCTGTTATCTGATGGAATTTCTGGCGCAGAACTATCCTGCCTGTCTTGAAGAGCGCTATAAGATCACGCCGGAGGCGGGGGAGAGCGGATACGACCTGCTGCTTCGCGCCGGCCGCAAGCGGGGCTTTCTCATTTCCGGCGGCGAAGTGGACACCGAGCGCATGGCAAAGATCCTGATGGATGAATTCCGCGGCGGAAAACTGGGGAGATTTACCTTGGAACTTCCGGGCGCGGCGGAGGAGCACCATGAAGCAGAAGCCGGAGATTGATCTGTGGGCAGAGGAACGCCGCCTGTGGCAGACGGGCTGCGGCACGATCTGCGGCGCGGACGAAGCAGGGGCCGGCCCTCTGGCGGGCCCGGTCTATGCGGCGGCGGTGATCCTGCCGCGGGAAGCGGAACTGCCCGGGCTGAATGATTCCAAGAAGCTGTCGCCAAAGCAGCGCGACCGGCTGTATGACGCGATCCTGGAAACGGCGGTGTGCTGGGCGGTGACCTCGGTCTCCGCCGCAGAGATCGACGAGATCGATATCCTCAACGCCCGCATTCGGGCGATGGATACGGCGATCAAGGCCCTGGCGGTGCAGCCGGACATGGCGTTGATCGACGGGAACCGGGATCACGGCAGCCGCTGCGCCATCGAAAACCCCCACGCGCTGCTGATCCACGGCGACGGCCGCAGCGCGAGCATCGCGGCGGCGTCTATCCTGGCCAAGGTCAGCCGGGACCGCTATATGGGGACCCTGGCGGCGCAGTATCCGCAGTACGGATTTGAAAAGCATAAGGGCTATGGGACGAAGGCCCACTATGCCGCGCTGGACCAATACGGCCCGTCGCCGGAGCATCGGAGGAGCTTCCTGAAAAAATGGGAGGCGCAGCGCCGTGAATAAAAAGAAATTGCGCGGCGACTGGGGCGAAGCGCTGGTCGCCGGCGACCTGCGCCGGCGCGGCTACGATATTGTGGCCAGCCAGTTCCGCTGCCGCATGGGCGAGGTCGATCTCATTGCGCGAAAGCATGGCGTGCTGTGCTTTGTGGAGGTCAAGACCCGCACCGGGCGGGACTACGGCCTGCCCCGGGAAGCGGTGACGCCCCGCAAGCAGCAGCGCATCCGCACGGCGGCGGCCCAATATCTCGCACGCTATGACCTGGACTGCCCGGTGCGCTTCGACGTGGCCGAGGTCTATGTGGATGACGGCGCCGTTTTGCAGGAACAGTCAGCCAAGATCGTTTATCTGGAAGCCGCTTTTGA
>CAJFFX010000039.1 GCA_904374485.1 Candidatus Pseudoscillospira falkowii
AAAGCTCCCCCGGCGCGCATGACGTGCGCGCCGGGGGAGACGGCTGTTTTTGGGAAATCGGGCGGATCAGGCCAGGAAATCCTTCAGCTTCTTGGAGCGGCTGGGGTGGCGCAGCTTGCGCAGGGCCTTGGCCTCGATCTGGCGGATGCGCTCGCGGGTGACGTTAAACTCCTTGCCCACTTCCTCCAGGGTGCGGCTGCGGCCGTCCTCGATGCCGAAGCGCAGCTTGAGCACCTTCTCTTCCCGGGGCGTCAGGGTGGACAGCACTTCCACCAGCTGTTCCTTGAGCAGGGTGAAGGACGCGGCTTCGCTGGGTTCGGAGGCGTCCTCGTCGGGGATGAAGTCGCCCAGGTGGGAATCCTCCTCCTCGCCGATGGGCGTTTCCAGGGAAACGGGCTCCTGGGCGATCTTCAGGATCTCGCGGACCTTGTCCACGGGCATGTTCATCTCCTTGGCGATCTCCTCCGGGGAGGGATCGTGGCCCAGCTGCTGGAGCAGCTGACGGGAAACGCGGATCACCTTGTTGATGGTCTCCACCATGTGTACGGGGATGCGGATGGTGCGGGCCTGGTCGGCGATGGCGCGGGTGATGGCCTGGCGGATCCACCAGGTGGCGTAGGTGGAGAACTTGTAGCCCTTGGTGTAATCGAATTTTTCCACGGCTTTGATGAGGCCCAGATTGCCCTCCTGGATCAGGTCCAGGAACTGCATGCCGCGGCCCACATAGCGTTTGGCGATGGAGACTACCAGGCGCAGGTTCGCCTCGGCCAGCTTCTGCTTGGCGGCCTCGTCGCCCTCGGCCATTTTCTTGGCCAGTTCGATCTCCTCATCCGGGTTCAGCAGAGGGACCTTGCCGATCTCCTTGAGATACATGCGCACCGGGTCGTCGATGCTGAAATTGTCCACCAGGGTGTTGGGGTCCACCAGTTCCTCTTCTTCGATCTCGGTGATCTCCGCCGTGGGGGGATCCACATCGTCCAGAGGTTCGGGCAGATAGTCCTCGCCGCTGGTGTCGATGCCCAGCAGTTCCAGTGTGTCGTAAATGCTGTCCATCTGGTCGCCTTCCAGGTCCATGTCGTCCAGGACCTCGGAGAGCTCGGAGGAGTCCAGCTTGCCCTTCTTTTTGCCCTTGACCAGCAAATCACGGAGTCTTTCGTTGGCCAGGATGATGGAAGCGGCGGGAAGGGAGGCGATGGTCTTGTCATCCAGCTTGCCGGTGAACTTCGGCTTGGCCTCTTCTTCGGCGGCCGGCTGCACATCCTCGGCCTTCTTGGCTTTTTTGGCCGCCTTTTTCTGCGGCTCGGCCGTTTCTTCGGCGGGGGCGGCATCCTTTTTGACGGCGGTCTTTCCGGTCTTGGAAGCGCTCTTCTTTGCGGGCTTTTTGGCCTCTGCCGTGCTTTCTGCGGCGGCGGTCTCCGTCGTTTCCTCTGCGGCGGCCGCGGTCACGGTGGTCTCTTTTTCGGGATTTTTCTTCGTATTAGCCATTGAGCTTTCCTCCATATTGTTTTTTCTCTTTGTTTTTCTCCATGGCGGCGGCCAGAGGATCCATTCCCGCGGTGTGCTCGCGCTTTTCCGCTTCCTCACGGATGACGGATATGTAATCCTGCAGGGACTGCTCCCGGCCGGCGGATGATTCGGGCTGCTGCAAAATATTGGCGATATGATCCATTTCCTCGCCGGAGAGCTGCTCCGTCAGGGCGGAAACGCCGAGACTATGGTGCTCCCGGACTTCCTGCAGCAAAGCGCCGTATACCTTTGCCAGCAGGGGGGAGGAGAACGCATCCGGTAAAATGGGGGGATCGGGGAGGAAGAGGGCGCTGTCCAGCAGCAGCAGGCGAATGATCCCCTCCTCCGCGCGGGCGGAGCGCACATTGTCATAGCGCACGCTGCGCTTTTTCGGCTGGGCCTGCAGCGCCGGGTTCAGGGCTTTGCGCGTCTGGACGGCGCGGCTTTTGCGCGTCTGGGTGCTGCGGGTACGCTTCACTTCGTCCGAGATGGCCCGGGCGCTGATGCCGCAGGCTTCCGCGGCCCGGTTGCAGTAGATCTCCCGCTCTACGGGATCGTTAAGGGAGGCGATCATGCGGCTGATCTCCCGGGCGTAGGCCAGCTTCTGGCTGTCGTCGGTCATGTCGTATTTGGCGGCGATCTCCGACATGCGGTAGGCTGCGCCGTTTTCGCTGCCGCTGAGCAGATGTTCGAAAGCCTCTTTCCCGTGGAATTTGATGAAATCGTCCACGTCCTGCTTCACGCTCTGGCCGTCCACGATGCGGTTGGGCAGTTGGAGCACGCGCACGTTGAATTCCGAATTGCGCAGTAGCTGCAGCGCCCGGTCCGTGGCTGCCTTCCCGGCGTTGTCGTTGTCGTAGCAGATCACGATTTCCTTTGTATAACGGGAGAGCAGCCGGGTCTGCTCCACAGTCAGCGCCGTGCCCATGGACGCCACCGCGTTGTCGTATCCGGCCTGGTGCAGCGTGACCACATCCAGATTCCCTTCACAGAGAATGATGTTGGGCCGCTTTGTTTTCTTTGCCAGATTGATCGCGTACAGGACATGGCGCTTACTGTATGTAATGGTTTCGGGGGTGTTCATATATTTCGGCTCAGAGTGGTCCAGCACGCGGCTGCCGAAGCCGACCACGTCGCCGCGCACATCGATGACCGGGAGCATCAGGCGGTTGCGGAACTTGTCGTAAATGCCGCCGTTTTTGCTCTGGACGGCCAGCCCCGCCGCCAGGAGCTCGGCCTTTGTGTAGCCCAGCTTGACCATGGCGGAAGTCAGCGCGTCCCAGGCGTCCACCGAAGCGCCCATGCCGAAGCGGACTGCCGTTTTCGGCAGGATCTGCCGCTTTTGGAGGTAGTCGCGCACAGCTTGTCCCGCAGGGCTTTGCAGCGTTTTGTAATAAAACCGCGCCGCATCCCGGTTCAGGGCCAGCACCCGCTGGCGCAGGCGGCTTTTTTCCTGGCCGCCGCCCTCTTCCTCAGGCAGGTCCATGTGGGCCCGCTTTGCCAGGAAGGCCACGGCATCGCGGAAGGAGAGGTTTTCCTCCTCCATGATGAAATTGATGACGCCGCCGCCCTTGCCGCAGCCGAAGCAGTAGTAGATCTGCTTGTCGGGAGAAACGGAGAAGGACCCCGTCTTTTCGTTGTGGAAGGGGCACAGGCCAAAGAGATTGCTGCCTTTTTTGGTCAAATGGACATAGTCGGACACGACGTCTACAATGTCGCTGCGCGCCACCAGTTCGTCCAAAAAACTGGCTGGAAATGACATGATTCCCCCCTCCTTTTGAAAAAGTTTTCCCGCCAGAGCGCGGCTTTATTCCGCCCGGCGCTCCGCGGCGCAGGAAGCGGCTCTTTTGCCGCTTCTTTTATTACTATATACGCAGAAAGAAGCATTTTTCCTCTTTTTTTTGTAAAATTTTTTGTGTTGGGCGAAAAATAAGCAAATTGACAGCATTCTGCGGGGAGATTATAATCAAAGCTGTCTATTTTACCGATAAAAAAGGAGGGCGGCGCATGGAGATACAGGTTTATCTGGCGCGCTGGGAAACGGCGGCACCGGCGGTGCGCGCCGCTCTGGAAGCGCAGCTGCCGCCGGAGCGGCTGGAGCGCCTGGGACGGGCGGGGGGAGAAAAGCGGCTGCAGGCTGCGGCGGCTTACGGATTGCTTCGCTATGGCCTGCGGCGTCTTACGGGGACGCCGGAGCTGCCGGCGCTTTCCTATGGCCCCCACGGAAAGCCCGCATTTTTGCAGGCGTCCGCCCTGCAGTTCAGCTTGAGCCATACAACGGGCCTGGCAGCGTGCGCTTTTTCTGATGCGCCGGTGGGTGTGGATGTGGAGCGGATTCGCCCGGTGCCGGCGGCGCGGGCCCGGCGTCTGGGACTTCCGGCGCGGCCGGAGGATTTCTTTGCCCTTTGGGTCGAGCGGGAAAGTCGGCTCAAATGCCGCGGCGACGGCGCGTTGGCCGGGCGGCGGGCGGTACCGGCCCGGCGGGGGGAGGTGTACTGCCCCCTGGAAGCGGGAAAGGGCTATGCCGCCGGTCTCTGCGCCGTCTGTGCCGATCCGGTGCGCTTGGTGCGGCTTTCCCTGGAAGAGCTGGTGAAAGAGACATAAAACTTCATGCGCATAAAATTTTTGCACATGCGGGCCGTTCCGGCCCGCGTGCTTCGATTTCATGGCCGTGCCACTGCAAGCGGCCCGCGGCGGGGTTTTCTATGCTTTGCACAGCAAAAAAATCGCCCGGAAGAGCGATTTTTGCTTGCCGATCAAACCGGAATATGATATACTACAATATCTATAGCCATTTTTGAATAGCTGCAGTGATGGGAGACTCAAAAGATATTCTGCAGGTTGATTTTCTGCAGTGTCCGGAGGTGCTCCATCTGCATGCGCAGCTGCCGGGCGCTGGAACAGTAGTTTTCCAGATCCCGCTGGCCGGCGTACTGCCTGGCTTCAAACAGGATCTCCTCCGTGGCGTCCAGCTCTTCGTGGGTCACCGTCATGCGGAGATACGTCTCGTGGGAATCCCAGAGCGCTCCGGCGCGCTGCAGCGCCGCGTCGGCTGCCGGCCACTGGCCGTTTTGCGCTGCATCCAGGGAAAGGGCCAGCTGCTCGTCGATGGCGCCGCTCAGGTCGGTGATGGTGCGCGCGTTCATGCAGCCCGCGGCGAAAAGCGAAGCGATGATGAGCAGGGAAATGAACAGCGGCTTCATGCAGCGCCCTCCTTTTTGATCAGTTTGACGGTCTGCTGCTTGTCCACCGTCATCAGGAAGACTGCGCGGACCGAGGATATGTGATATTTCTGCAGCTGCCGGTGCAGCCAGGCGCGGTCCAGTCCCAGAAGCGTCAGGTTCTGGTGGAGCAGGCGGCCGTCGCAGATGACGATGACCGGAAGCCCTGGGTCGCTGAGGGATTCCTGGCGGGCTGTGGCATGGGTCAGGGGCTGGTGCTGGGGATAGAGGAGGACTGACAGGTCCCCGTTGGTCTCCAGAATGGCATACTGCACGGTGGACAGGTCCGAGATGCCCTGCTGGCGCAGGTCCTCGATCAGTTCGTCGAGGGTGAAGCGGTTTTTCCGCATTTCACGCTGCAGCAGTTCTCCGTCGCGGATGATCAGCGCCGGGCTGCCGCAGACCAGCTTGCGAAAGCGCAGGCTTTTCAGATTCAGCACGGAAATGATCATGGAGAGGGAAAGCAGCAGCAGGATCGGGAAGACGCCGTGGATCAGCGGGATGCCGAAATCCTGCATGGGGATGGCCGCCAGGTCCGAGATCAGCAGGGCCAGCACCAGTTCGGAGGGCTCCAGTTCTGCGATCTGCCGTTTTCCCATCAGGCGCAGGCCCGCCATGAGCAAAAAATAGAGAATGATCGTTCGGATCAGCGCAGTCAGCATACCAATGGCACCTCCGCCGTTCAGTATCTGCACTTGCGCCGGTCTTTATGCCGATGGAATATTGTATCGTTGCTTTCAGTAAAGGAGATTCATTTCTATGTGTGGTATTGTTGGTTATGTGGGAAGAGAAGAGGCGGCGCCGATCCTGCTGGACGGCCTGGCCCGTTTGGAATACCGCGGATACGACAGCGCCGGCATCGCCGTGTACTCGGCCCGGGACGGGCTGCAGGTGGCAAAGGCCAAGGGCCGGCTGCAGGTCCTTTCCGATAAGATCCACGGCGGCGCGGATGTCCGGGGCCGCATCGGCCTGGGCCACACCCGCTGGGCGACCCACGGCGAACCCTCCGACGTCAACGCCCACCCCCAGCTGAGCGAGAGCGGCCGCTTTGCCGTGATCCACAACGGCATCATCGAAAACTATGTGGAGATCAAGGAATTCCTGCAGGAGCAGGGCGTTTCCTTCGTGTCCCAGACTGACACGGAAGTGGTGGCCCACCTGCTGGACTACTATTATAAGGACGACATGATGGACGCGGTGGTCAAGGTGCTGCACCGCATCGAAGGGGCTTACGCTTTCGGCATCGTCTGCGCCGACTGCCCGGACCGGCTGATCGCAGCCCGCAAGGACAGCCCCCTGATCATCGGCTACGGCCAGGGTTTCAACTTCCTGGCCTCCGACGTCACGGCGGTGATCAAATACACCCGGGAGGTCTCCTATCTGGACGACGGCGACATCGCCGTGCTGACGGCCGACAAGGTGGAGATCTACGATTCGTTGCTGCTGCCCCAGAACAAGGCGCGCCACACGGTGGATTGGGAGGTCTCCGCGGCGGAGAAGGGCGGATACGAACACTTCATGGCCAAGGAGATCATGGAACAGCCCGAGGCCTTCCGCAAAACCATCTCGCCCCGCATCCAGAATGGCCGGGTGGTGCTGGACGATCTGGAGATCGGCGCGGATGACCTGCGGGAGATGGATAAGATCTATATCATCGCCTGCGGTTCCTCTTACCATGTGGGCGTGGTGGCGAAATATACCCTGGAAAAACTGCTGCGCAAACCCGTGGAGGTCGCCCTGGCTTCCGAGTTCCGCTACTGCGACCCGATTGTCTCCCCCAAAACGCTGTGCATCGTGATCAGCCAGAGCGGCGAGACCATCGATACCCTGGCCGCCATGCGCGAGGCAAAGCGCCTGGGCGCGCGGGTGCTGTCCATTGTCAACGTGGTGGGCTCCACCATCGCCCGGGAGAGCGACGACGTGCTTTACACCTGGGCCGGCCCGGAGATCGCCGTGGCCACGACGAAGGCCTATTCCACCCAGCTGGCGGTGATCTATCTGATCGGTCTGTATTTCGCCGACCAGCTGGACGCCATCGACGAGGAGACGTATCGGTCCGTGCTGGAGGAGCTGCAGCGCCTGCCTGACAAGATGGAGAAGGTGCTGGAGCAGAAAGAGAAGATCCAGTATTACGCCTCCCGCTATTTCAACCACGAGTCCATTTTCTTCATCGGCCGCAATGTGGATTACGCCGTGGGCCTGGAGGGCTCCCTGAAGCTCAAGGAGATCTCCTACATCCATTCCGAGGCCTATGCCGCGGGCGAGCTGAAGCACGGCACGATCTCCCTGATCGAACCCGGCGCCCTGGTGGTGGCCCTGGCCGGTTACAGAGGCCTCTTTGAAAAGCTGATGAGCAACGTGGTGGAGGTCAAGAGCCGCGGCGCGGACGTGCTGGGCGTGACCACCGATTCCCTGGGCGCCGAGATGGAAAAAACGGTGGATGCAGCGGTGACCGTCCCCGACACACTGGATATGCTGCTGCCCTCGCTGGAGGTGCTCCCGATGCAGCTGCTGGCATATTACATCGCCCTGATGCGCGGCTGCGACATCGACAAGCCCAGAAATCTGGCTAAGAGCGTCACGGTGGAATAAAAAGAGAAAAGCATCCCGTGCTCTGGAAAAGCGGAGCACGGGATGTTTTTTGCGGAAAGCTGGCGCTATTTGTGGGGATAGCCGTTCAGCGGAACGGTGCTCAGCAGGATTTCTCCCTGCACGATTTCCACAATGCCGTAGGTCGGATAGCGCGGGTCGCCGATGCTGCCGGGGTTAAGCATGGCGATGCCGTTGCGCGTTTCGGAAAAGATCCGGTGGGTATGGCCGAAAAGGACGATATCGGCTTTCTGCTCCTCAGCAGCGTACATAATGCCCAGCAGCGACTCCTTCACGTGGCGGGTGTGCCCGTGGCAGATCAGAATGCGCTTGTCCTCCAAACACAGGACCTGCTCCGGCTGGTCGAAGGAGCCGAAATCGCAATTGCCCGGCACCTGCGCGAAGGGGATCTCCGGAAACATCGCGTGCAGCTTTTCGCCGTCGCGCATCACGTCGCCCAGATGGATGATTTGGTCAGGCGCGGTGCGGGAAACGGCCTGCGCCATATTGTCCACATTGCCGTGGGAATCGGAAAGGACCAGGATTTTCATTGCAGCGCCTCATTTCTTGCCGGCGGGGCAGACCGCCGGGCCGGATGGGATTTTCTGCTATTGTAGCACAGATGCGGCGGCAGGGCAAGAAAAGCGGCAGCGCCGGCGGAAGATCCCTGCCGGCGCTGCGGTCGATGATTCAGGTCATGAGAAGAGAGGTTACTTCTTGTTCTGGGTGGTGTTCTGGGTCTGCTTCTGGTTCTGGCCCTGCTGATTCTGGCCGCAGTTCTGGCCCTGCTTGTTTTCGCTATTTTTCACGGTCTGCACCTCCTTCCCGGGGATTGAGTACGATCCTATTGTGGCCGGCCGGCTGGATTTTATACGCAGCGCAAGAAATTTTTGTGTCTTTGGGGGAAGATCCCCGGGGCGCACGGCGGGAAATGCAAAAAATATGGAAAATAATCGTTGACAAAGGCCGCGCTGCAGAGTATAATCTCATAGGTAAAACAAAGAAGAACGGTGGCATCCGCTCTCACCTCCAGCGCACAGCAAAGAGGTCAACAGTCGTCTTTCGGCCTGCAGGGTGATCCTGCGTGCCGGAGTTTGGTCGCGGGTGCCGTTGGTATCCGCGTTTTATTTTTTCTATTTCTATTTAGGAGGTGCTTCGGTATTAGCAACGTGGTTCATCAGATCAATGAGGAGATCCGCGACAAGGAAGTGCGCCTGATCGGTTCGCAGGGCGAACAGCTGGGCATCATGTCTGCGGATGAGGCTCTGAAAATTGCAGAGGAACAGGGCTTCGATCTGGTAAAAATTTCCCCGTCGGCAGTGCCGCCCGTCTGCAAGCTGCTGGATTACGGCAAATTCCGCTTTGAACAGGCAAAGAAAGAGAAGGAAGCCCGGAAAAACCAGCACGTGGTTGAGATCAAGGAGATCCGTATGTCGCCCAGCATCGACATCGGCGATTTCAACGTGAAGCTGAAAAACGCACAGAAGTTCATTGCCGACGGCAATCGCGTGAAGGTCACCGTGCGTTTCCGCGGCCGCGAGATGGCACATACCGAGATCGGTGAAAACCTGCTCAAGCGCTTTGCCGAGCAGTGCGCCGACGTTGCTGTCGTGGACAAACAGCCCAAGCTGGAAGGCCGCCATATGGCGATGTTCATTGCGCCGAAGCCCAGCAACCAGAAGAAATCATAATTGGCAGCCTATGCTGCGAAAATGGAAGGAGAACCAACTATGCCTAAGATGAAGACTCACAGTGCTTCCAAAAAGAGATTCAACCTGACCAAAACCGGTAAGGTGAAGTGCGCCAAGGCCAACAAGAGCCATATCCTGACCAAGAAGGATACCAAGCGCACCCGCCGCCTGCGCGCCGGCGGTTATGTGGACAAGACCATGGCCGCAACCGTGCGCAAGATGATCCCTTACAAATAATCGATCCCACCGCAAAAAGCTGAATTATAGGAGGCAATACAAATGGCAAGAGTAAAGGGCGCAATGATGACGCGCAAAAGAAGAAATAAAACGCTGAAGCTCGCAAAGGGTTACTGGGGTTCCAAGTCCAAGCATTTCAAGATGGCCCAGCAGGCTGTGTTTAAGTCCCTGACTTACGCATACATCGGCCGCCGCCTGAGAAAGCGCGACTTCCGCAAGCTGTGGATTACCCGCATCAGCGCCGCAGCCAAGCTGAACGGCATGAACTATTCCACCTTCATGAACGGCCTGAAGAAAGCCGGCATCGAGATCAACCGCAAGATGCTCGCTGAGATGGCCGTCAACGACAAGGCCGCCTTCACCCAGCTGGTCGAGCTGGCAAAGGCGCAGCACTGAGAGAACTGCAAAAGCACCGCCTCGGGCGGTGCTTTTCTTTATTGTCACAAATATAATATTAAAAATTATATTATCTGGTTTTCTGTATTGACATAATATTAAAAATGATATAACATAGTATCAAGAAAAAGAAAGGGTGAGCGTCATGACAAGAACGATGGTTCAGAAAACGATAAATATGCCGGTGCTGCCGGCGGCGGAAAAGACCGCGTCCGGGCGCGATCCCTATGACGGGCTGCGCTTTTGGTCCGCTTTTACCCACGGCGCCGGCGCTGTGTTCAGCGCGGCGGGCGGAGCGGCGCTGCTGGCCGCGGCAGCTCTCCGGGGCGCGGACGCCCAGACGGTGACGGCGCTGTCTATCTATACGGCGTCGATGGTGCTGCTGTATCTCGCCAGCTGCCTGTATCATTGCGTGAACACTTCCGTGCGGGGCCGGCTGCTGCTGCGCAAGCTGGATCACGCCATGATCTATGTGCTGATTGCGGGCACCTATACGCCCATCTGCCTTGCGGTGCTGGGCGGCGCGCTGGGGTGGAGCCTGTTTGGCATCGTATGGGGCCTTGCGCTGCTGGGCGTGCTCGTCACGCTGTTCTGGCTGAACGCGCCGCGCAAGCTGACGACGCTCTTTTACATCGGCATGGGATGGATCGCCGTGCTGGCACTGGAGCCGCTGACGGCGGCGATGAGCGCCGGCGCGCTGGGCTGGATGCTTGCCGGCGGCGTGGCCTATACCATCGGCGGCGCGATGTACGCCCTCAAATGGCCCCTGCGAAACAACGCGTTCTTCGGCTGCCACGAGGTGTTCCATGTTTTCGTCCTGCTGGGCAGCGCCTGTTTCTTTGCGACGATGTGGCTGTGCTTCGCCGCCTGAGCGTCTTGGAAATGAAAAGCGCGGCGCGGAAACAGCTCGTTTCCGCGCCGCGCTGTTTTGCCGATCCGTCCGCGGGCGGCAGGAAAGGAATAAGAAAAAATGGGATGCTCCCTCGAAAAGACTGCCCGGCTAGCAGCGGTCTTCTCAAGGGAGCATCCGTTCTTTTACAAAATAAAGTATAACAGATCGTGCGAAAAATTACAAGTCCAATTTCTCCCGCAGGATCAGCTGGCGCTCACGCGGTCCAGGGAGACGTCCAGCTTGCCGCCGACAACGGAAGCGTAAGCGGCGCGCAGATCGGTGTGCAGGGTAGCGCCGCCCAGGCCGCTGCTCACCATGACCAGCATGACGGTATCGCCGTAAGCGCCCACTGCCACACAGTCTGCGCTCACGCAGACCCACTTGGCCTGGTTGATGCCGTCAAACATGCTCTGGGCAACGGCGGGAGCGTCAGCGGCGCTGTTGGTGCGCACGACCACCAGGGAATAGGCCTGGGAGCCGATCATGGCCTCGGAATAATAGGCTTCCTTGACCTTGGAGGCGTCCGTCAGGCCCAGGAAATTGTTCACCGCGTTGGCGTCGCTCAGGTCGACGGGGGCGGGATCGTTCACCATGATCTCCACGGGCTGCTTGGCGTAGATTGCGTTAATCAGCTCGGGCAGTGTGCCGCTGTAGTTGTTGGAAGCGGGCGGGGAAGGCTTGTTGTTCGTATTGCCGCTGTTATTGCTGTTGTTATTGCCGCTGTTATTGCTGCTGCCGTTATTGCCGCTGCCGGACGCGGGCTTGTCCTGCGCGGGCTTTTGGCTGCTGGTGTTGTTGCTGCCGCTGTTGCTGGAGGGCGCCTTTTCGTCCTCTTTATCCTCAGCGGGAGTCTCGGGCTCCTCGGCGTCGGGATCTTCAGCCTCGGGTTCATCGGTGCTGTCTTCCAGGCTGCTTTCGGGGTTCATGACATCCTCATAGCCGCTGCCCTCAGAAGAGGAAGGTTCTTCGTTCTTGTTGCCGCCGCAGGCGACAGTGGTCAGAAGCAGCGCCAGGGAAAGCGAGATCGCAAGCAATTTTTTCATGGTACAAAATCCTCCGGTTTTATGGTTTCTTTTTCATTCAGCGCCTCGCAGACGTCTTTGCTGCGGGGCTTTTCACTGAGAATACGCACGAGCGGGGGAAACGGTCACAAAAAAATCAAAAATTTTCATATAATTTTCCCTTTGGGAAAAGGGACTGAGGACGGTAGGTGACCGAGGAGATGCGCGGCCCGGAAACGCCGTATTTCGGATTGTAGCCGAAGAGGTTTACATAATGTAAAAGATCGTCCTCCTCGGCGGCCATGGCGTCCAGAAGCTCCAGGGTCGCCCGGGCGTCGTCGATGGCGCGGTGGGTGTTTTGACCCTGCAGGCCGTAGGCCTCGATGGCGTTTTCCAGCTTGTGGGGATATTCCCGCCGGTCCTTGTAAACGGTCATGGCGTCCAGCATTTTCACGCCCTTCAGCACGTCGGCTCTGCCGCAGCGATAGAGGAAATAATAGAGAAAGCAGAGGTCGAACTGGGCGTTATAGGCCACCAGCAGCGTGCCCGGCTGGGAGAGAAGCGCCGCGAACTGCGCGCCGGCTTCCGCTTTGGAAACGCCTTCGCGCCGCAGCTGTTCGTCGCTGATACCGGTGAGCTGGGCGATGAAGGGCGGAAGGGTGCGCCCTTCGGAGAGGCGGATCAGAAGATCCATCTCCCGGGCGGTCTGCAGACCGCCGGCGGCCGGAAGGGCCTGCAGGGCGGCCAGTTCGATGATCTCGTCCTCCTTATGCCGGATGCCGGTGGTCTCCGTATCCAGTACCACGATGCGCTCGAAGGCGCGGTACAGAGCGCTGCTCATTCGGTTTCCTCCCCTTTTTCTTCTTCATAAGCCCGGATGGCTTCCAGGAAAACGGCGCCGTAACGCGCGGCTTTCTTTTTGCCCGCGCCGTTGACCTCCAGAAATTCCTCCGGGGTGTGGGGGCGGCGGGCGGCCATATCGGTCAGCGCGGCGTTGGAGAACACGAGATAGGGCGGCAGGTGCTCCTCCTGGGCGATGCGGGTGCGCAGCGCTTTCAGCGCGTCCAGCAGCGCCGCGGGCGCGTCCGCTGCCGCGGCGGCGCGCTTGCCCCGCTTCCGCGCCCGGGTCTCCATTTGGTAGCGGCGGGAGAGGGAGACGGTCTTGCCGCGGAACAGCACGTCCCGGGCCTGAGCCGTGAGCTCCAGCGTCTGATGCTCCGGGCGGATGAAAAGATATCCCTGAACGATCAACTCGTCGATGCAGGCGCGGACCTGGGCGGCGGAGTAGT
Source organism: Candidatus Pseudoscillospira falkowii (assembly GCA_904374485.1). Taxonomy (GTDB): domain Bacteria; phylum Bacillota; class Clostridia; order Oscillospirales; family Oscillospiraceae; genus Pseudoscillospira; species Pseudoscillospira falkowii. Next base: position 12,823 of record CAJFFX010000039.1, read on the forward strand.
CCCGCATCAGGCCGTAGGTGGAGAGGCGGTCCAGTTTCAGATCCAGCACCCGCTCCCGCCGGCTGCCCCGGAGCACCTGGACGATCAGCGCCGTGCCCACGAAATAGCCCAGCTTTTCCCGCACCCGCAGGACGCAGGAAAGGATCATCTGGGCGGGCACAGTGATGTCCTGATCGGAGAAGGTGCTGGCGCAGTTGCCGCAGCTGCCGCAGGTTTCCGGGTGGTCCTGACCGAAATAGTCCAGGATGACGCCGCGGAAGCACTGCCGGCTCTGGCAGTAGGCGACCATGGCGTCCAGCCGCCGCAGGTCCTGCTCATGGACGTGCTGCCGGGCGGCCTCGCCCGGGGTGTCGTTTTCCGAACTGTGCTCGATGAGGGTCCGGGCGGTGACGATGTCCGCGGGGGAGTAGAGCAGGATGCAGTCCGCCGGCTCCCCGTCGCGCCCGGCGCGGCCGGCCTCCTGGTAGTAGGCTTCCAGGCTTTTGGGCATATTGTAGTGGATCACGAAGGAGACGTTGGATTTGTCGATGCCCATGCCGAAGGCGTTGGTGGCCACCATGACGGGGCTGCGGTCATACTGAAAATCCTCCTGATTCTGCCGGCGTTCGTCGTCCTCCAGTCCGGCGTGATAGCGGACGGCCCTGATGCCGTGGGCGTTCAGATCGGCGCAGACGCGCTCCACCGCCGCGCGGGTGGCGCAGTAAACGATGCCGCTTTTTCCGCGCCGCTCTTCCAGCAGGCACCGCAGAGACGCGGCGCGGTTGGCGGGCTGCAGCACGTCGAAATAGAGATTCGGCCGGTCGAAGCCGGTGACGATGCAGAAGGGATCGCGCAGCGCAAGGGCGCGCAGAATGTCGGCGCGCACCGCCTCTGTGGCGGTGGCGGTGAAAGCGGCCAGGATCGGCCGCTGGGGCAGCCGGACGAGGAAATCATGGATTTTCAGATAGCTGGGGCGGAAATCCTGGCCCCACTGGGAGATGCAGTGGGCTTCGTCCACTGCTACCAGAGACAGCGGCAGGGACTGCAGCAGGGCGGAAAAGCCCGGGGCCTCCAGCCGCTCTGGCGCGGCATACAGCAGCTTGTACGCTCCGGCGCGCAGGCCGCGGTAAATGTCCTGCAGTTCTTCGTGGGAGAGGGAACTGTTGATACAGGCGGCGCCGATGCCGTTTTCCTGCAGGGCCAGCACCTGATCCTGCATCAGGGAGATCAGAGGCGAAACGACCAGCGTGAGCCCCGGCAGCATCAGCGCGGGGATCTGGTAGCACAGAGATTTGCCGCCGCCGGTGGGCATCACGGCCAGGGTGTCCCGACCGCCGAGCACGGCGTCGATGACCGCCTCCTGCCCGGGACGGAAGGCGTCGTGGCCGAAATACTGTTTAAGAAGGGTGAATTTATCCATAAGCTGCGCTCCCATCCGGCGAAATGTGTCGCTTCTGCTATCATAATCTGTTTATGCCAAAATGGCAAGGGCGCGCGGGCGGCGTAAAAAATTTCCCGGCAGGGATTTTCCTGCCGGGAAGATGGTCAGACGTAAAAGCGGTGGGCGCCGATGGTTGTGTGATAGGTGCGGTTGTTGACGATCCAGGTGCCCTTGGACAGGGCGGGATTGAAGAAGTACATGCTCTCGCCCGCCACGTTGACGCCCCAGAGGGCCAGCTTGGCCGCCTGGACGGACGAAGCAGTGGGCTCCATGTACACCGTGCCGTTGCTGACCGGCTCGAACTGCACGCCGCCGTTTTTGTCGAAGATCACGTCGTAGACCGTGTCGGGATAGCGGGGCGACGCCAGGCGGTTGAGCACCACGTTGCCCACGGCGATCTGGCCGGTCAGGGACTCGCCCCGGGCCTCGGCGGAGATGATTCGCGAGAGCCAGTAGAGCTCTTCCTCGGTCCAGCTGCGGCTGCCGCGGGAGTTGATGGTCACGATCCTGCGCGCGCCGTTCCAGCCCACGTCATAGCCCAGGAACGTACACACGGTGCGCAGCGGCACATACATGGACCCGCCGCGCAGCAGCAGCTTCGTGTCCAGCGTCACATCCCCTACCGTTAAAGTGTGGCGGGGCAGGCTGGCGCTGAGGGTCAGTTCGCCGCTGTGGGCGGACGCCGTGCGGCTGGCGCTGTCCCAGGTGACCTGCCAGCCGAGATGGTTGAAAAAGTGGCGCATAGGCAGGTAGCTCGTCCCGGCTTCGATATGTATGGCGCCGGGGTAGAGCGCCCCGTCGAGATACGCGCTGGCGTTGGCCGCGCGGGACGGGGGAACCAGGGAAAACAGCAGGAGCAGCGCAATGAACAGCGCGCACAGCCGCTTTGGGTAATTGATTTGTATCATCCGAAACCTCCTTTCCGCTTTCCAGTATAAAAGAGAGGGGAGGGGCCGGGCAAGGAACAATATCTGCCAGCAAAAGAGAACCTTAAAAGACAGCGGGGGAAAAATGTGGTACAATCGATCCCACAGAGGTGTGCCGCCGGCGCTTTCAGTGTGGTGTTTCCCCGGGTAAACGAGCCGTCGAGGGCGCTCAACTGCCGGTCCCTTGCACCCCGGGAGCGGGGATGGTATCATACATCCATCGAAATTGAGGAGGAATGGCGGCATGGAAAAGGAGACCTTTGGCGGCATGGTTGCGGCGCTGCGCCGGGAAAAAGGAATGACCCAGGCGGAACTGGCTGAAAAAATGGGCGTTACCGACAAGGCTGTATCCAAATGGGAGCGGGATCTGTCTTTCCCGGATGTGAACACCCTTCCGAAACTGGCGGAACTTTTCGGCGTGACGGTGGATGAACTGCTTCGTGCAAAAGCAGAGGGCAAAGGGAAAAAGCCGGTAGGCCGAACGGCCGTCCTTGTGGACTTGGCGCTGAAGGGCGTTGCCCTGGCCATGGGCGTCGCGGTGGCGGTGCTGTCCGTTCTCCGGGAGATCGAAACGGGCCCGGCGCTCAGTATGCTGGGCATTGGCCTGGCATGCCTGGCGCTCGCGCAGCTTACAAAAGAGGAAAAAGACGGTTAAAAGGCCGCTTGGAACAGGAGAGGCTTTTTTAGGAAGAAGGAGGAAAGCGGGATGGAAGAACTGCGCCGGGAGGCGGCGGCATACGTTTCGCAGATGACGCCGGAGGAAAAGGCGGCGCTGTGCGTCGGGGCGGACTTCTGGCATGTCCGCGGCGTGGAGCGCCTGGGCCTTCGGGGCATCATGACGGCCGACGGCCCCCACGGCCTGCGCAAACAGGTCGCCCACCACGACAGCGCCCGGCCCAGCGACAGTGTGCCGGCCACCTGCTTTCCCACGGCCAGCGCCGTGGCCTGCACCTTCGATCCGGAACTGGCGCAGGAAATGGGGCGGGCCATGGCCGAGGAGTGCCGCGCGAAGCGGGTGTCGGTGCTGCTGGGCCCCGGCGTCAATATGAAGCGCAGCCCCCTGGGCGGACGCAATTTTGAATATTTCAGCGAGGATCCCTATCTCGCCGGCAAGCTGGGGGCGGCCATGATCCGGGGCATGCAGAGCGTGGGCGTGGGCGCGTCGCTGAAGCATTTTGCCCTCAACAGTCAGGAATCCCGCCGCATGACGGTGGATTCCGCGGCGGACGAGCGGGCGCTGCGGGAGCTGTACCTCCGCGCCTTTGAGATTGCCGTCAAAGAGGG
>CAJFFX010000040.1 GCA_904374485.1 Candidatus Pseudoscillospira falkowii
CTTCAAATACGGCGTCCTGCTGCAGCATGTGGGAAGCGGAGCGGGCGGTGAGCACCGCTTCGGCCTCCGCATTCAGGGGGAGCGCCTCTGCCCGGGCGGGCAGGGCGGCGGCGGAGATGCAGTCCTCTTCCAGAATGAGATAGGAAAAGGACACGTTCTGCCCGTTTGCGCAGTGAAGGGCGCCGGTCATCGAGACCGGGGCGTAAAACGAATACAGGCCGACGCAGACGACGCCGATGACCAGCAGCATCCAATAGCGCCGGTGGACGTTGTGGATGGAGTCGTTTTCCGCGCGCATGGCGGGGCTGTCGATGGCGCTGCGGCCGGCGTCCGGAGGCATGTCCGGCGTATCTTTGGTGGGGTATGCGGCGCGTCTGTCTTCCATGGCGTATTCCTCCTTATTCTGACCGGGCCTTGAGCACGGCGTCGTAGAGCTCGTTTTTGGCAAGGCCGGTATCTGCGGCCACCCGACGGATGGCCTCTTTCGTTTTCAGCTGGTGTTCCTCCTGCAGCCGGAGCACCTGCTGCACGGCGTCCTCCAATGAGATCAGGGCCTCTTCCGGCACCGGCGCGCCTTCGACTACCAGCACGAACTCGCCCTTGGGCGCCACGGCGCGGAAATGCGTCAGCGCGCCGCCCAGGGTGGTGCGCAGGGTCTCCTCGTGGAGTTTGGTGAGTTCCCGGGAGAGGGAGAGCCGGCGCTCCGGCCCAAAGGCTTCACACAGGTCCTCCAGCGTGGTGAGCAGTTTGTGGGGTGCTTCGTAGAAGATCATGGTGCGCCGCTCTTCCAGCAGGGAGGAAAGATGCTCCCGCCGCTGCCGGCGATTGACGGAGAGAAACCCCTCGAAGGTGAAGCGCCCCGTGGGAAGGCCTGAGACGGCCAGGGCGGAGATCAGCGCGCAGCAGCCGGGAACGGCGCAGACGGGGACGCCGTGCTCGGCGCACAGTCGGACGATATCCTCGCCGGGATCGCTGATGGCCGGGGTGCCCGCGTCGGTGACCAGGGCGCAGCTCTCGCCGGCGAGCAGGCGCTGCAGGACCTGGCGGCCCGCCGTGACGTGGTTGTGCTCGTGATAGCTGAGCAGGGGCTTTTTGACGGAAAAATGATTCATAAGTTTCAGGGAGACGCGGGTGTCCTCCGCCGCGATGAAGTCCACCTGGGAAAGGATCTCCAGGGCGCGGGGAGAGAGATCGCGCAGGTTGCCGATGGGGGTGGCCACCAGGTACAGGGTTCCGCTCATGGGGCAAGACCAGCCTTTCGTTCATTTCGGAAATTGATGCGGTCCATTTCGGCGCTTTCCCGGCCGTCGGGACCGTAGACCACCAGGGGCGGTTCGAATTTCAGGCCCGCCCTGGCGCCGCGGCGGCCCTCCAGCAGCACCAGGATCGGCGGCAGCCCCGCGCGCTTTTCCACAAAGCGGATGCGCTTGGGCTCGATCCCGTTTTCCCGCAGGGCGTACAGGAGGTCCGTCAGCCGTTCGGGCCGGTAGACCAAAGAAAAGTCCCCGCCCCAGCGCAGCAGGTAGGCCGCCGCCCGGCAGACATCGCCGATGGTGCACAGGGCCTCCTCCCGGGCGGCCTGGCGCACCGGCCCCGCGCTTTGGCCGCCGCTGCCGGTGCGGAAATACGGCGGGTTGGAAACGACGAGATCCATCCCGCCGGCGGGCAGAACGCCCCGCAGGGCGCGCAGGTCCGCTTCGTGGAGCATCATGCGCGTCTGGAGGCCGTTGGCGTCGATGTTGCGCCGGAGCATGGCGGCGGCCGCCGGCTGAAGCTCGACGCTGTGTACCGTCAGCTCCGGGCAGCGATTGAGCAGCAGCAGGCCCAGAAGGCCGATCCCTGCCCCCAGGTCACAGACCTGCATGCCCCGTTTGGGGCGGGCGAAGTCCGCCAGCAGGAAGGAATCGGTGCCCGGCTTGATGAGCTCGTCGCTGAACAGAAGGCGGTAGCCGCTGGGATGCAGGGTATCGCAGTATTCCATGGCGCGCCTCCTTCTTTCTTCATAATTTATCAGTATAGCAAAAAAGCGCGGGGAAGACAATCCCGCGCCAGCGAAAATGGAAAAAGAAAAAAGGCGCCGCAGGCAGAGCCTGCGGCGCCTTGCTGAACAAGATCAGTCAGCGGGATGAATTGCATCGTTGGGGCAGGAATCGCAGCAAGCGCCGCAGTCCATGCAGGTGTCGGGATTGATCTCGAAATGAGCGTCGCCCTGGGAGATCGCACCGGCGGGGCAAGCGTCAGCGCAAGCGCCGCAGCTGATGCAGGAATCATTGATTGCGTATGCCATTGTAAGTTACCTCCATACAAATTAAGTAACTTTTATTATAGTCAGAAAAATAAAAAAAGCAAGCCTTCTCCGAAAGAATTTGCATAAAAAATCGGAAAGGGGGGCATCCTAAACCCTTTGGGCTGCATTTCCTTCCCAAAGGGAGAAAAATATGGCGGATTCGGCGGAAAACGGCGCCTTTTTGCCGGAAAACGAGTGAAATAAAAAATAGTCAGGAAAAGTCAAAAAAGGTGTTGACAAATGGCGCGAACGTGATATACTATCCTCAGAAGGTCAAAGAAAGTCAAAGTCAAACAAGACGGAGACGGCGAAGACCCGATGAAAGAAGCGTCCGGCGGGCCTGCCCGCCGAGGAATCAAAGGAGGTGCGTCATCAAGTGGGAATTTCAGATTTGATCACAAGTTTTATCCAGGAGGCGCTGGATGAAACCGATGGCGGCGTGGTGGAACTGCAGCGGGGAGACCTGGCCCAGCGCTTTAATTGCGTGCCCAGCCAGATCAATTATGTGATGTCCACCCGATTTTCTCCGGAGCACGGATATATCGTGGAAAGCCGCCGCGGCGGCAACGGCTACATCCGGATCACCCGGGTGCGGACGGACCGAAAAACATTGCTGATGCAGGTGATCAACTCCATCGGCGATGCGCTGGATTACCAGAGCGCCAAAGCCATCACCACCAACCTGGCCGACAGCGGAGCGGTGGAATGCGGCACGGCGAAGATCCTGCTGGCGGCCATCAGCGAAAACGCGCTGCATGCCGTTCCGAAGGAACTGCGCAGCCGCGTGCGGGCCGACATTTTCAAGCAGGTCATGATCCACGCGATTTAGAAAAACGCCCGCAGGACCCATCAGAATTTACAGTGAAAAGCAACAGGAGGTATGCTTTATGAAATGTCAGCATTGCGGTAAGAATGAAGCAACGTTTTATTATAAGAGCAACATCAACGGCACCGTGACGGAGCAGCATCTCTGTGCGGACTGCGCCCGGGAACTGGGCTATGCCGACGGCATGGCCAACGCTTTCAGCGGTTTTGGCAGCTTCAACCGGAGCCTTTTCGGCGGCTTCGACGATCTGTTTGCGCCGATGCCCGCCCTGGCGGGGAACTTCTTTGAGCCCTTCGAGGCCATGGACCGCCAGTTTGCCCGGATGTTCCCTCAGCTGGGCAGCGGCAGCGCAGCGGCGTCCCAGCCGGCCCAGGCCGCACCGGCGCAGAGCGCGTCCGGCAACGATCTGGTGTCCGAAGAGGAGCACCGGAAGCTGGACCGCGAGCGCAGGATGAACGCCCTGCGCACCGAATTGAACCAGGCCATCCAGACGGAAAACTTTGAGCGGGCAGCCCAGCTGCGCGATCAGATCCACGGCCTGGAAAGCCAGCAGTGACAAAAACTGCGATAACCGATAAGGAGGTTATGCTTTATGGATGAAAACAGATTTTCCCCCCGCGCCCAGCGGGCGCTGGAACTGGCGGAGCAGTCCGCCGGCGAATTGGGGCACAGCTATATCGGCACCGAGCACATGCTGCTGGGCCTTCTGCGGGAAGAGGAGGGCATTGCCCACCGCGTCCTCGTGGAGCAGGGCCTGAGCGAGAATATGGTCCGTCAGATCATCGTGTCCAGCGTGGGCCGCGGCGCGGCGGGCACCAAGCCTACCCAGGGCCTGACGCCCAGGGCAAAGCGCATGATCGAGAGCGCCGTGGAAACAGCCATGCGCGGCGGCTTCGGCTATGTGGGCACGGAGCACCTGCTGGTGGGCCTGCTGCAGGACGGCCGCAGCATGGGCGTGCGCATCCTGCGCGCCGCCGGACTGAGCACCCAGGAGGTTTTTGAGGCCGTGCAGCGCAGGCTGCAGGAAGCGCCCACCGGCCAGCAGACCGTGCGCGCCGGCGAGGCCAAGGCGGAGACCGGCGAAGAGAACGTGCTCAAGGAATTCACCAAGGATCTGACGGCGGCCGCCCGCAGCGGCAAGCTGGACCCTGTCATCGGCCGCGACGAGGAGATTCAGCGCGTGATCCAGATACTGTCCCGCAGAACGAAGAACAACCCCGTTCTGATCGGCGAGCCCGGCGTGGGCAAGACGGCCATCGCCGAGGGTCTGGCCCAGAAGATTGTGGCGGCGGATGTGCCCGAAGAACTGCTGGATAAGCGGATCCTGACGCTGGATCTGTCCGGCATGGTGGCCGGCACCAAGTACCGCGGCGAATTTGAGGACCGCATCAAGAAAGCTCTGGACGAGGTTAAGAAGGACGGCAGCATCATCCTCTTCATCGATGAGCTGCACACCATCGTGGGTGCCGGCAGCGCCGAGGGCGCCATGGACGCGGCCAACATCATCAAGCCCGCCCTGGGCCGCGGCGAGATCCGCGTCATCGGCGCGACGACCCTGAACGAGTATCGCAAATATATCGAAAAGGACGCCGCCCTGGAGCGCCGCTTCCAGCCTGTCACGGTGGGCGAGCCCTCCGCCGAGGCCAGCGTCGAGATCCTGAAGGGCCTGCGGGATAAGTACGAGGCCCATCACCGCCTGACCATCACCGACGGCGCGCTGGAAGCTGCCGTCCAGCTGTCCAAGCGGTATATCAACGACCGCTTCCTGCCCGACAAGGCCATCGACCTGATGGACGAGGCTGCCTCCCGCGTGCGCATGAAGAACGAGAAATCTTCCCCGGACCTGAAGGCTCTGGAGGAAAAACTCTCCGCCCTGCGCCGGGAGAAGGAGGAGGCCGTCGCCGCCCAGGACTTCGAGAAAGCTGCCCAGATCCGCGATATCGAGCAGGATTATGAGAAGCAGATGGAGATCGAGCGGGACAACTGGCACAAGAAGGTGGCCGCCGAGCACGGCCAGGTGACCGAAGAAGACATCGCCGAGGTCGTATCCGAGTGGACCGGCGTGCCCGTCACCCGCCTGACTGAGGACGAGGGCCAGAAGCTGCTGCACATGGAGGACACCCTCCACCGCCGCGTGGTGGGGCAGGACGAGGCCGTCAAAGCCATCGCCCGGGCTATCCGCCGCGGCCGCGTGGGCCTGAAGGACCCCAAGCGCCCCATCGGCTCCTTCCTGTTCCTGGGCCCCACGGGCGTGGGCAAGACCGAATTGTGCAAGGCCCTGGCCGAAGCCATGTTCGGCGATGAGAACGCCATGGTGCGCCTGGATATGTCCGAATATATGGAGCGCCACACCGTTTCCCGCCTGATCGGCTCGCCTCCCGGCTATGTGGGCCACGAGGAGGGCGGTCAGCTGACGGAAAAGGTGCGCCGCCATCCCTACAGCGTGGTGCTGTTCGACGAGATCGAAAAGGCTCATGAGGATGTCTGGAATCTGCTGCTGCAGATCATGGACGACGGCGAACTGACCGATTCTCAGGGCCGCCGGGTGGACTTCCGCAACACCATCGTCGTCATGACGTCCAACGTGGGCGCCAAGAACATCATGGCCCAGGGTCAGCGCCTCGGCTTTGCTGCCGGGGAGGACGACGCGGAAAAGAAGGAGGAGCAGTCCTTTGAAGCGGTCCGGGATGCGGTCATGGGCGAGCTGAAGCGCACCTTCCGCCCGGAGTTCCTCAACCGGATCGACGAGACCATCATCTTCCATCCGCTGAACGAGGAAAACATCGCGGCCATTGCCGAAAAGCTGCTGGACAACACAGCCAAGCGCCTGGAGAAGCTGGGCGTGACCATGGAAGTGGATGGGGAGGCCGTCAAGGTCGTGGCCAAAGAGGGCTTCGACCCCGTCTACGGCGCCCGGCCTCTGCGCCGCGCCATCCAGAACTGCGTGGAGGACGCCGTGGCCGAAAAGCTGCTGGACGGCTCCGTCAAGGAGGGCGACCATATCCTGGTCACCGCCGAGAACGGCAAGATCGCCATCCGCAGCGGCAAGGCGGCGCAGACCGCCCCGGCAGAAACGGCAGAAGAGGAAAAAACGGAATAACGGGACCATTCAGAAGACCCCGATTCGGAGCCGCCGGGAAGCAAGAGGCTTCCCGGCGGCATTTTTTTACGGGAAACGCCCGGCAGCGGTTGTAATTTTCGCCTGTTTCCCGTATACTATCGCTGTCAGTACCCAGCGGCCCGCCCTGCGGCGGGCGCAATCAGGAAAGTGAGGAACGACTGTGAAGATCCATTTCAATTCCGGCGCCTTTGGCGGCGGCGAATCGCCCTTCGGCGCCGGGGGCCCCTTCGGCGGATTTGACTTCGGCGGCGACGCGCCCCGGGAGGAGTATCAGCCCCAGCCCAAGAAGAAGCGCCCGGCCAAAGCGGTCAAGTCGCCGCGGCGGCGCACGCTGACCAACCTTCTGGTCACGCTGATCTTCGGCGCTGTTTATTTTTACGTGGTGCTGCCGCCTATTAATTTGAAAGCGCCGGAGTTTTACACCTTCGCCTTTGCCCTGTGCGTTGTCTACTGCGTGATGGCGGTTGTCACCGCCGGTTTTCAGGGCGACGGGGCAAAGGGCTATTTCCAATTCGTGCGCAAGCAGTGCCGGATCCCGTTTTACATTATGGTCGCCCTGATCGCGGTGGCGCTGGTGGGCGCGATCTTCTCGTCTGTGCTGCTGCGGGCGGGGGCCTATCAGAAGCTCCTGCCGGTGGAAACGGGCAACTTTGCCGAGGAAGTGGACGAGCTGACCTTTGACGAGATCCCCGTGCTGGACCGCGACAGCGCCACCCGCCTGGGCAACCGCAAGCTGGGCGAGCTCAGCGACATGGTCAGCCAGTTCGAGGTGGAGGACGACTATACCCAGATCAACTATCAGGGCAAGCCCGTGCGCGTGACGGGATTGATGTACGGCGACATCATCAAGTGGTTCAACAACCGCGCCGAGGGCCTGCCGGCATATCTTATCATCGATATGACCACTCAGGAAGTGACGGTGCAGCGCCTGGACGAGGGCATCAAATACACCACGGCGGAGCATTTCAACCGCAATCTGATCCGCCATCTGCGCTTCCAGTACCCCACCTATATGTTCAGCGAGCCCTATTTTGAGATTGATGAAGAGGGCGCGCCCTACTGGGTCTGCGCCCGGATGGACAAGACCATCGGCCTTTTCGGCGGCGTGGATGTGAAGGGCGCGGTGCTGGTCAACGCCATCACCGGCGAATGCACTTATTACGACGTGGCTGATATCCCTACCTGGGTGGACCATGTGTACAACGCGGAGCTGATCATGCAGCAATACGACTACTACGGCCGCTATGTCCACGGCTTCATCAACTCCATCCTAGGCCAGAAGGACGTGACCGTCACCACCCAGGGCTATAACTATATCGCCCAGGACGGCGACGTGTATATGTACAGCGGCGTGACCTCCGCCGGAACGGATGCCTCCAACGTGGGCTTCATCCTCAGCAACCAGCGCACGAAGGAGACCCGCTACTATCCCTGCGCCGGCGCGGATGAATATTCCGCCATGGCCAGCGCCCAGGGCATCATGCAGCAGATGCGCTACACCGCCACCTTCCCGCTGCTGCTGAACGTGTCGGGCGAGCCCACCTACTTCATGGCCATGAAGGACAACGCGGGCCTTGTGAAGCAGTACGCCATGGTCAATGTGCAGGAATACCAGATCGTCGCCACCGGCGCCACCCCCGAGGCCTGCGAGGCTTCCTATATCCAGCTTCTGGTGCAGGAGGACATGATCTCCCCCGACAGCGGAAACGAGGCGCTGACGAAAAACCAGGCGGAGGGCACCATCGCTGAGATCCGCACCGCCGTGCTGGAGGGCAACACCTACTATTTCCTGCGCCTGGAGGGCAGCGAGACGTTCTACAGTATCTCCGCGGCGGAGTGTACGGACGTGGTCATCATGAATGTGGGCGACCCCGTCGTCATCAGCTACGCCCCCTCGGCTACCGGCTCCATCCTGGACGCTTACAGCGCTTCCTGGACCGACCGGGAATCCGACAATCACTGGACGGCGCCCCAGGGTGAAGAGAATGCCGGAGAAACGCCGGCGGAAGAAACGCCGGAAGCGCTGGCGGAATAAGCCATAAAAAACCGGAGCGGCAGGCTTGGCCTGCCGCTCCGGTTCCTTTTGCCGCTCAGGGCGCGTCTTCAAACTGTACGGTCACATCTTCGCCGGACGCACTGTCGCCTGCGGTGGAGCCGTAACTTGTGACGGTGGTTTCTCCGCCATCCTCCAGGATGGCAGGATCGTCGATCGTGAGGGTGTAGGCCCATTCGCCGGGATGGTCTTCGTCGGGATAGACCGTGACGCGGACGGTGGTGCCCCCGTCGGTATCTTCGTAGATGTAGGCGCCGTGGGCGGCCAGGCCGTCCGTGATATCGACGGTCTCGCCGCCCACGGTCAGCAGCACACGGCCGTCTTTTTCGGCGACGTCCACATCGGTTCCGAGGACCACGACGGCGCTGCCCTCCTCGTCCTCGGCGACCATTTTGTATGCGTTGACAGGCAGCATTTCGCCGATGCAGTAAGTGATGCCGTCTGCCAGCGCGCCGCCGGTGGCGGCGTTGGCTGCGCCGGCGCAGACGCAGAGGGAGGCGGCCACGGCGGCGGCCGTCAGGGCGGAACGGCGGATGCGGCGTTCTCTGGGATGGGCGTTCATTGTTTCAGACATGGATAAAACCTCCTGGATCCGTTCTTCGGAAGCGTGAAGCTTCGAAAAGGTATCCTGAAATACTTGGCGGTCCATTGCTTCATACCTCCTCTGATGCTGTTTCTGGTTCTTCGGTCAGCTGCTGGCGGAGCTTCCGCCGGGCGCGCATCAGCCAGCTGCGCACAGTGACCGGTTTGGCGGACATGGCGGCGGCGATCTCCTCGGTGGACAGGTTTTCATAGTAGAATAAGTAGACCGCCATGCGGTAGCTGCGGGGCAGGGCCATGACGGCGGAAAAGAGCTCGCGCTCTTCCGGCGCGTCGAAGACCGGGGCGTCGCGGGCCTCCTCCAGGGGCAGCACCCGCTTGCGCCAGGGCGTGCGCAGCACTTTGCGCGCTTCGTTCACTGTCACGCGGATGAGCCAGCGGCGGATGTGCTCGTCGCTTTCAAAATCGGTTTTGCATTCCAGCAGCCTCAGCAGCGCGGTCTGCATCACATCCTCCGCGTCTGCGCGGTTTTTCAGCGCGTGATAGGCCACGCGGTACAGCGTGTCGCCGTAGCGGCGGACGCAGGATTCAAAGAGTTCCTGTTTCGTGGAGCTTCACCTCCGGGGCGTTGTGAAAGATCTTTCATAAAGAATATCCCGCAGGAGGGCGGATTGTTGCGCCGGGTGCGGAAAAATCTGTGTGCCGGGCGCTCTTGCAGGATGGGGGAAAAGTGGATATAATAAAACAATCATTGTGCGGGAGATGCAAAGCATGAAAATGATTGTTTATTCCTGCTCTGCGGAGGAGCGGCCGCTGTTTGCGCGCTATGCCGGGCAGTTCGGCGCGGAGCTGACGCTGCTGGCGGAAAAGCCGGTGCTGGAAAACGCCCATCTTGCCGCGGGCATGGACGCGGTCAACATCCTTTCGGCCACCTGTATCACGCCGGAGATCCTGGATGTCTATAAAACCTGCGGCGTGCGCATGGTAGTCAGCCGCACCGTCGGCGTGGAGCATGTGGACACGGCCTATGCCAATTCCATCGGCATCGCCGTGGGCAACGCGCCCTATTCGCCTGCCAGCGTGGCGGATTACGCCATTATGATGATGTTGATGGTGCTGCGCTGCATCAAGCCCATGCTGCTGCGCTACGCCGGGCAGGACTACACGCCCCGGGGATACCTGGGCCGGGAGCTGCCCAATATGACCGTGGGCATCCTGGGCCTGGGCCGCATCGGCGAAACGACGGCGCGGCACCTGCAGGGCTTCGGCTGCCGCGTCCTGGCCTACGACCGCCGGGAAAAGCCGGCCCTCCGGGGCGTTGCGGAGCAGGCGGATCTGGATACAGTATACCGCGAAAGCGACATTTTGTCGCTGCATCTGGCCGCCGCGCCGGAGACGTATCATTTTATCGACAGCGCGGCCATCGCCAAAATGAAGGACGGGGCCGTGCTGATCAACACCGCCCGGGGCACGCTGGTGGACAACGCCGCCCTGATCGACGCGCTGGAGCGGGGCAAGCTGTCCGGCGCGGGGCTGGACGTGTTCGACGGCGACCGGCCGATCTATTACCGCGATTTCAAAAACCAGGTCCTCGCCCAGCGGGACATGGCCGTGCTCAGCGCCATGCCCAACGTGCTGATGCTGCCCCACATGGCCTATTACACCGACCAGGCGGCGGAGGACATGGTGCGCAATTCCCTGGACGGCGCAGCCCGGTATCTGGCGGGGCAGGAAGACCCCTGGCTGATCGGAGAGATGGTATGACAACGGAAGAACGCTTCAAAAGGCGGGGGTATCTTTCGATTTTTGCCTCCTATTATAAGCCCCATTGGCGGCTGTTCGCCCTGGACATGGTCTGCGCCCTGGTCATCTGCGTGATCGACCTGGTGTTTCCCTATGTGTCGCGCTACTCCATGCAGGAGCTGCTGCCGGAGAACGCCTACGGGGCCTTTTTCGCCGTGATGGCCATTATGGCGGCGGCCTATGTGCTCAAGGGCGGCATGTATTTCATCGTGACCTACTGGGGCCATCTTCTGGGCGTCCACATTGAGGCGGACATCCGCTCGGACCTGTTCGGCCACATGCAGAAGCTGTCCTTTTCCTTTTACGACAAGAACCGCACCGGCCAGCTGATGAGCCGCGTCACCGGCGACCTGTTTGAAATTTCGGAGCTGGCCCACCACGGCCCGGAGGATTTCTTCATCTCCACGGTCACGATCCTGGGCGCGTTCTGCATCATGCTCACCATCCGCTGGGAGCTGGCGATCCTGGTGTTCGCCGTGATCCCGCTGTTCGTGCTGTTCACGGCCATCCAGCGCAAGCGCATGGCCCGGGCCTCCCGGGACGTCAAGGTGAAGCTGGCGGGCATCAACGGCGAGGTGGAGTCGTCCCTCTCCGGCATGCGCACGGCCAAGGCCTTTGCCAACGAGGAGGCGGAGATCGAGAAATTCGAGCGCTCCAACGACGATTTCCGCGGCGCGAAGCGGGGCTATTACAAAGCCATGGCCATCTACCAGTCCGGCATGGAGTTCTTCATGGGCATCCTTTCGGTGCTGGTCATCGCCGCGGGCGGTTTTTTCATCCTGCGGGGCAATATGAACTATATCGACCTCATCACCTTTTCCCTCTATGTGACTACCTTCATCACCCCCATCCGCAAGCTCTCCAACTTTGTGGAGCAGTTCATGCAGGGCATGGCCGGTTTCAAGCGCTTTGTGGAACTGATGCGCACGGACCCGGCCATTCAGGACGCGCCGGACGCCGCCGACCTGACGCAGGTGCGCGGCGCCGTCGACGTGCGCGACGTGACCTTCCGCTACGATGCGGCGGGGCCGGCGGTCCTGCGCCATGTGTCCCTCCATGTGGACAGCGGCGAAACCGTGGCGGTGGTGGGCCCCTCCGGCGGGGGAAAATCCACCCTCTGCCAGTTGATCCCGCGGTTTTACGACGTGTCGGAGGGCGCGGTGTGCATCGACGGAAAGGATGTGCGCACGTTGACCCAGCGCTCCCTGCGGCAGAACATCGGCATCGTCCAGCAGGACGTGTTCCTGTTCGCCGGCACCATTTATGAAAATATCGTCTACGGCCGTCCCGGCGCCGCGATGGAGGAAGTGGCCGAAGCGGCCCGCCGGGCGGAGATCTACGACGACATCATGGCCATGCCCGATGGATTTGAAACTTATGTGGGCGAGCGGGGCGTCATGCTCTCCGGCGGCCAGAAGCAGCGCATCTCCATCGCGCGCATCTTTTTGAAAAACCCGCCGATCCTGATTTTGGACGAGGCCACCTCCGCCCTGGACGCCGTGACCGAAGCGGCTATCCAGCAGTCCTTCGACGCCCTGGCCCGGGGCCGCACCACCCTCATCATCGCCCACCGCCTTTCCACCATCCGCAGCGCCGACCGCATCCTGGTGGTGGACGGCGGCGAGATCCGGGAGGAGGGCACCCACGAAGCCCTGATGGCAAAGGGCGGCGAATACGCCCGCCTCTACACCGCCCAGCAGCTGGTGACCTCCCGCGCTGGCCGGCAGGAAGAATAAAGACGGCCTGTATGCAAAAAACACATCCACCGGCTTTTTCGGTGGATGTGTTTTTTTAGCCGCGGCTGCCTGTGCGCGAGAAAATGTAATAAAGTGGAAATTGTATAATGGTAAAAATTTGATATAAAGTCCATTTTGCAAAATCATAACAAATATTTAATGTACAATAAATACATTGTATAAAACGGATTGTGCGAAATGGATATGAATAGCTTGTGGAAAAGCCGGAATCAAAATGGGATTGTATATAATTTTGGAGGATTTATGTCGTATTTCTAGTGATTTCTATTTATTTTTAACAAAATACAGCGTTAAAAGGCCGGTGCTTTTGTTGTGCAGATTCGACAAATACCTGCGGCGGACACTGGACTCCGGCGCAAATGAATATCGATAATTTGCAAGATTATACAAAAGAATGTGCAAGAAAAATGGTGAAAAGAGGACTATGCTGAAACTGGATTTCGGGAAGCGCCAAAGAGCAGCTGCGCAAGATAAAGCGACGTTTCGACCAGTATTTTCCAGTAGTATTTTCCGGCTTTGTGATGCTAAGAAAGGAGATCTTGCAAATGAGCAGTGAAAACGGGCGAGCGGCATTGACCGAACAGAAATACCAGCTGCTAAAATCGAACTTCTTTAAGAAAGGCGTCTTGATTGGCGGCCTGTCGGGCCTGCTGTACGGCGTGTATTCTGCGTTCCTGACGCTGGGCATGGCCCGCGGCGTCTGGGCGGATTGGTACGGCGCCAATACGGCCGGGCTTTCCGCCTTTGTCATCGCCTATTTGCTGAGCGCCCTGGGCACCTCGATCAACGATGCCGTCAGCGGCGTCTGGAGCTTGCTCCAGGCGGCGATCAAGGGCAAGCTGAAAGATTTTGCGCGCACCATGCGCACGAAGCCCGGCTGGATCATGGTGCTGGCGGCGCTGTTTGGCGGCCCCATCGCCAACACGGCCTATGTTATCGGCCTGCAGATGGCTGGTTCCCTGGCGGCGCCCATTTCCGCCCTGTGCGTGGCGCTGGGCGCCATTTTGGGCAGAGTCCTCTATAAGCAAAAGCTAACGCCCCGCATGATTGGCGGCATCGTGCTGTGCTTTGTGGCAACGGTAATGATCGGCGGCAACGCGCTGGCGGATGTGAATCCCCAGGCGGCGCTCGGCTGTGCGATCTCCTTCATTGCCGCCTTGGGCTGGGGTATTGAAGGCTGCGTTGCCGGATACGGCACATCCATGATCGACTATGAGATCGGCATTACGATCCGCCAGTGTACTTCCGGCATTGTGAACACGCTGGTCGTGGTCCCGCTGTTTGCCATTCTTGCCGGCAATATCGGTCTTGCGCCGCATCTGCTGGGCCAGGCCTGGACCAGTGCGCCGGCCATGATCTTCTTCCTGATCTCCGGTTTCTGCGCCATGCTGACCTACTCGTTCTGGTATAAGGGCAACGCCATGTGCGGCGCGGCTCTGGGCATGGCCCTCAACGGCACTTATTCCTTCTTTACCCCTCTGTGCTGCTGGATCCTGCTGGGTCTGATCTGTCAGGAGCCCGGCTGGGCGCTGACGGCGCTGGAATGGGTGGGCGCGATTGTCATGTTCTTCGGCATCCTGCTGATTGCGCTGAACCCGCTCACGCTGTTCAAGAAGAAGGGGCAGAAGACGGCTGCTTCCGGCGCTGCCGCATGAGGAAAGGAGGAGCGAAGGATGAAACCGCTGAACTATGCAATCCTGAAATATTTTACAAAGGTGGACAAAGCTTCTGCAAAGGACGTTGTAGAAGCGCTGAAGCCGGAATACGGCTCCTTCCGGGCGCTGAATGAAAAGGCTGTGCTGGAGGCGCTGCTGACCGGTGTGGAAAATGGCCTGCTGGAAGAAGCGGGCCACACGCTGGATGAAAATAACAACGTGGTCATCTACTTCCACGCGCCGAAGAGCGGCGTGGACACGATCAATTCTTATATCAAGGATTGACGTGCGGTTATCGCAGACTGCGGCTCCGTTCCCCCACGGAATACCGCCGTCCCCCCGCCCGCATATCGCGGGCGGGGATTTTTTTCGCGAAACCCATGTAAAACTGCACAAGAGAAAAGTAAGTGTGTTGTAGAATGTTACAAAAAACAGATTTTTTGAAAAAAGTTGGGAAAATGCTGTCGCAAATCGCGTTCTCAAACGTTTAAGCAGTAGAAAGGCAAAACGGGCCGTGCCGATTGCTTCTCATTGCCGCTGTGGTATAATGGCAGAAAAACCATGAGAAAGGAAGGGAACGATCTGTGCTTGCCGTCTATCTGTCTGTGCTGGCTGATCCCAGGGATCAGGATGACTTTACAGCGCTGTATCAGCGCTGCAAGGGGCGGGCAATGTATCTGGCCCGCCGAATCCTCCGCGACGAAGCGGCGGCACAGGACGCCGTACACGATGGCTTTCTTTATCTGGCGGAGCATTATGAAATACAGAAAGGAGCGCGGAGCGAAGAAATGGATGCCTATCTTTTGGACTGCGTGGAATCCAGGGCCCTCGACCTTCTGCGCAAAAAGCGGCGGGAGACCGGCGATGAACAGACGCTCCTGCAGGCGGAAAACGGCGAAGCCGACATCGAGCGCCGCCTGGTGGCCGCCGAGCGGCTGGAACAGGCCATGGCGGTGATCGAGCGGCTGGAAGAGATCTACCGCGTGACGCTGATGCTCCATTACCAGGACGGCTGGAGTATACAGAAGATCGCGGACTATATGGGCGTTCCGGTCAAAACGGCGCAGAAGCGGCTGGAGCGTGCCCGGGCAAAAGTATGGCGGGAGGTGGAAAAATATGACGCAGGAATCGCAGATCCCCTTTGAGGAGCTGCTGCGCCGGGCCACCGGCGAGGTTCGCCGCCGCCGGATCGCGCGGCTGCCCTCCGAGCAGCTGCTGCAGGCCGGATATGATTTTTCCGCCCTCGACCGGCGGGTGGCGGCGGGACTGAGGCAGCTGCGCAGAAAACGGGACCGGCAGATCCTGCCCCGCCGCATTTCGCTGCGCACGGCAAAGCGCATTGCCCTTGTGGCCGCGCTGCTGGCGGCGCTGCTTTTGGGAACGCTCACGGCTTCCGCCGAGGTGCGGAGTTATGTCAGGGAAGTGCTCGTCCATTGGGGCGAGCGGAATATGGACCTTCAGTATGAAACGGATGGTTATCCGCTGCCGGAATTGCCCGCGGGCTACGGCCCCCATTATATTCCGGAGGGGTTTGTGTATATGGAAGAGAGTTCTTATGAATTTCCGGAAGCGTTTCAAAAATATTATAAAAACGCAGAAGGATGTTCTATCTTGATAGAAGCAAATACTGCAAACAATATGGCAGGTATTTCTATCGATACAGAGCACATTACATATCAATCGATTGATTTTGGAGAGTCGGACGCCTTTTTGGGAACATTTGAGAATGGCGGCGGTTATACAATGCTCTGGTATGCGAATGGAATTGAGCATTTCCTTTATGTCAGTGCGGATATAGAGCAAGCTGAGGTATTCCGGATTGCGGAAAATATTTATTGATAAATAAAAGAATAATGGTACAAATGGCAGCTGAATGGTTCGGCTGCCATTTGTGTTTTTGCACAGCTTTGGCGGTATATAATTGTCGCTTTTTCCAAAAAACGAAAAATTCCAAAAAATTTGCAAAAATCTTGTCGCAATCAGGCCGCTCAAACGTTATAGCAATAGAAGCGCTTTTCAAAGGGAAAACGCTGCAAAATTTTATGCAAAGGCGAATGCAACAATGAACGCAAGAACAAAAGCCTTTCCCCGCATCGTATCCCTGACCATGGCAATTGCCATGGCGCTGACGATGGTCGTCAGCGCATATGCTGCTGTACAACCCTACAATGCAGATGCTACAGCGGTTACCGGAAAATTTTTAGCTACAAGCAGTTCGTATACTGCGACAGTTGTCGGACCGACAGGTACACCAAAAACGAAATTGGAAATGACGCTGTATGAAAAAGGTCTATTCGGATACAAAAAGGTGGACAGCGCCAGTGCCAGCGCCAACAGCAATATTTGCAGTAAGACCGTCAGATACGATTTCAAGGACAACAAGCAGTATAAGCTGA
>CAJFFX010000041.1 GCA_904374485.1 Candidatus Pseudoscillospira falkowii
AGCCCACTGGCAATGTGACCCGCGCCCAGATGGCAAAGATGATCACCATCATCTCCCTGGGCAATGTGGATCCCACCGCCTTCCTGGGCACTGCCACTGATCTGAAGGACATCAACGGCCACTGGGCTGAGGCTTACATCAAGTACTGCTACAGCCAGGGCATCATCTCCGGCCGCGGCAACGGCGTGTTCGATCCCAACGCGAACGTGACTTCCGCCGAGGCTTCCAAGATGCTGCTGACCGCTATCGGCTACAACTCCAATGTTCAGGGTTACACTGGTCCCCAGTGGGCCATTAACGTCACCCGCGACGCCCAGATGTCTGGCTTCTATGAAGGCGTGTCCGTGCCTGCTAACCAGGCCCTGACCCGCGATCAGGCTGCACAGATGATCTACAACGCTGTGGATGCTACCCTGATTGAGAAGCATTCTTCCATCGACCGTGTGGATGGCACGATCACCGATTCTTATATCCCGAATGAGAATGGTGATGATCTGCTGAGCGAGACCTTCGATGTAGTGGATGACGAGGGTGTCCTGACCTATGATCCTACTTCTGACTATAATGAGGATAAGGGTGAGTATACCTATGCTGTGAACGGCACTGATTATACCACTACTGTGGACTACACTGATCTGTACCAGATGAACGTCAAGGTCCTGTACAAGGTCAACAAGGACAACACCAAGACCGTGTACGGCATCTATCCTGAGAAGAGCTCCGTGATTGCGTCTGGTGTGATTGGTGATATCACTGAGCCTGCTTCCGGTACGGGTGTTACCAAGGTTGAAATTGGCTCCACCGAGTACAAGCTGAGCAAAGATGCTCAGGATATCGATATTGTCGAGTTCCTGGCTGGTGCAACTGCTTCTGATCTGGATCAGGTCGACACCTACGCCACCACCACCAACGGCAAGATCGCTTATGAGTTTGACCTGATCGACAATGATGGCGACGGCAAGGGCGATGTGGTTGTAGTTTATCCCTACACCGTAGAGAAGGTTACCTATGTTGGTTCCACCTCCATCACCACCTCTGCTGTTGTTGCCGGCCAGGGCGGCGGCAGCGCCAAGATCGAGGATGTCAATGTTTACAGCGGCATTGCCAAGGATGACTATGTGAAGGTCACCGCTGCTGCCAATACCGCTACCAACACCGAGACCTTTGAGGAACTGACCCTGGTTACTGCCAAGGCTGAGGCTGTCCGTGTCAGCGACGGCGAGGTTCGCTTCAACAATACCTGGTACAAGACTGATATCCTGGGCCTGGGCACCCTGCCCAATGCCGGCGATGACTGCGAGTATGTGGAAGTCAACGGCTACATCTTCTACCTGGACGGCAGCACCGATCTGGCCGGCGTTGAGGACTTCGTCCTTGTGACTGCCTCTGCAACAAATACTGCTGGTATTGATAATACCAAATCTGTCCGTATTCTGAAGTCTGATGGTACCACCGAGCAGGTGGAAGTGTCCGAGGTCGGTGGGTCTTCTGTCACCAGCGGCGCCCCGATTGCTACGGGCCTGTATATGTTCGAGATCGACGATGACGGCTACTATGAGCTGACTGCTGTCAGCAGTGTTACCGCCGGCGATACCGATTTCGACACTGTTTCCGCATCTTCCAACACCTGGACTGCTGCTACTTCCTCTGCTAATGCTTATGTGACCGTCAGCACCAACCGTCATTATATTGCTGATGACGCTGTGGTGTTCGTGTTCGACGGTGCTGATAAGTACAGCGTCACCACCGGTGCTCAGCTGAAGGCCACTTCCACTGCTGTGACTGTGAACTTCATCGGCGCCAGCAACTCCAGCGCCACCGGCTACAGCCAGATCGCTCTGGCCTATGTAACCTCCGGCAGCCTGGGCAAGACCACGGATACCTACGGTTTCGTCACCGACAATGTGGTGAAGTACCAGGAGGGTACCAACAAGTACTATGTGGAGATCAACATCGGCACCGAGACCCTGACCACCGTTTCCGGTGTGGACACCAGCGGTGTTGTGGCCGATGCCTACAGCCTGAGCAAGGGCGATGTCTTCAAGTACACCCTGAACGGCGAGGGCAAGGTGGACAGCATCACCAAGTATGGCATGAATATTATGGTCGCTGCTGACGCTACCGAGACCACCGGCAACATTGACTTCCACGCCGCTATTGTGGGCTATGAGGACAACAATATCCGCTTCAGCAACCACATCATGACTACCACCACCAGCATTGGCCCCGGCGCTACCAGCTATGACACGTACCTCACCGATGACACTGTGATCCTCTATGTGAACAGTGCTGACAACGAGGTCGTGGAGGGCGGCTCCATCCAGCTGGCTTCCGGCGAGACGATCTCCGGCGATACCGGTTACTACGCCAACGCCTACGCTGTTGTGGATGCTTCCAACGAGGAGATCCTGCTGCTGGTTGTCGATGTCAACAACGACATTCTGAACATCCAGTAAGCACTTCTCCGGCGGGATCATCTGATCCCCAAACCTGACGCAAAGGGCCCCCGGCGAAAGCCGGGGGCCCTTTCCTGTTCTTTCGCCTCACAGAAAGGCGATGTAGTGGTAGATCTCACCGTCGAGATTGCAGTAGATCAGCTGATTGCTGGGATAGAGATAATCGTTGTACTGGTACACCCGGAAGCCGTCATCGGTGATTTCCGCGGCAGCGGTCACCGGCGATACGTCCGGCCGGGTGGTGAGGGGGCGATCCCGCAGAATTAGCCCGCCCTGGCAGGTGCCAGAGGCGTAAACTGCCCCCTGGCTGGTGCAAAAAAAGACGGCATAAGGCTTGCTACCCAGAACAATAGTCTTGCTGGCAGTGCCGGTTCCTTCATAATAGCCCGCAACAATACGGCTTCCTGCCGCAATTTCTGTGTCAATTCTGACCATGGCTGCATTAAAATCTTCCATAAGTACACGGTCGGTTTTTTCCCACTGGGGAAGGTTATAGTTTTCTGTTTTCGTCAAAATAAAATCTCCTTGCAAAAAGTTTTGTAAGGCTGAAAATTTTGCCCTACACTTATAGTGTAGGGCAACGAGTTTGTTGCACGTCCCCGTGCAACGGGGATTTTATTTTTGTGCTGCGCCGAGGGGCTTTTTGCCGGGCCTTTCGGCCCGGCGAAAAAAGAAAAATCCCGATTGCAAAGCGCGGCGCTTTCCGATATACTGAAAGACACTGGAAAAATCGCGTTCCGGCCGCCGCCGCGGCGGCAAAAGCGGTACGCCTGCATGGGAGAGGGTTTTCATGACGCCGATCACATTTTATATCCCCTGCCTCTTCGGCCTGGAGGGCCTGGTGGGCGACGAGCTGCGCCGGCTGCATCTGCAGGACGTGCGCGTGGAAAACGGCCACGTCCTCTGCGCCGGGACGGCGGCGGACATCGCCCGTCTCAATCTGAATCTGCGCTGCGGCGAGCGGGTGCTCATCCTGATGGGCGCTTTCCCCGCCGCGTCCTTCGACGCCCTCTTCGAGCGCACCCGCGCCCTGCCCTGGGAAAACTGGATCGACCGCCGCGGCGCTTTCCCTGTGAAGGGCTACAGCCTGGAAAGCCAGCTCCACTCCGTGCCCGACTGCCAGAAGATCGTCAAAAAGGCCATCGCCGCCCGGCTGGGCGAAAAATACGGCCTTGTGCAGCTGCCCGAGGACGGCGCGAAATATCAGGTGCAGTTCGCCCTGATGCATGACCGGGCCGCCCTGCTGCTGGATACCTCCGGCGAGGGGCTCCACAAGCGGGGCTATCGGGCCGTGGGCGTGAAGGCGCCCCTGCGGGAGACCCTGGCCGCCGCCATGGTCACGCTGTCCCGCTTCCGGGGCAAGGACCCCTTCTGCGACCCCTTCTGCGGCAGCGGCACCATCGCCATCGAGGCGGCGCTGATCGCCAAAAACAGGGCCCCGGGCCTGGACCGCAGCTTCTCCGCCCAGAAGTGGCGCGCCCTGGCCGCCGAAAGCTGGATGGACGCCGCCGACGAGGCCATGGACGGCGAGTTCGACGGCCATTACGATATCTGGGGCGGCGACATCGACCCCAGGGCCGTTTCCATCGCCCGCAGCAACGCCGAGAAAGCCGGCGTGGAGGATCTGGTGCGCTTTGAAATCGCCGACGCGGTGCAGTTTCGCCGCGACAGCGCTTACGGCCAGCTGGTGACGAATCCGCCCTACGGCGAGCGGCTTTTGGAAAAGGACGAGGCCGGGCAGCTCTACCGCGCTTTCGGCCAGGCCGCGGCGCGTCTGCCGGAGAAATGGCGGGTGTACATCCTTTCCTCCCACCCGGCCTTTGAAAAATGCTACGGCAGCTTCGCCAGCAAAAAGAGAAAGCTATATAACGGTATGATCAAGTGCGACCTGTTCATGTACGAGCGCTGAACGGGCCCGCCGAAAGGAAGGACGGGACAGAAGGATGCAGCATCTGTTCATCATCAATCCCCGGGCCGGGAAGAAAAACAGCACCGCGCGCCTGATGGACCGCATCGACGCCCTGCGCCGCGCCGAGGGCCTGGACTGTAAGACCATGCTGACCAGCCGCCCCGGCCATGCCGAGGAGCTGGCCCGCCGGGCGGCGGAAAGCGGCAGGGATGTGCGCATCTACGCCTGCGGCGGCGACGGCACCCTCAACGAGGTGGCCAACGGCGCCGCCGGGGCGGAGCATGTGGCCGTCACCGTGGTGCCCGTGGGCACGGGCAACGATTTTCTCAAAAATTACGGCGAGGACGCCACGCGCTTTTCCGACCTTTCCCAGCTGTGGCGCGCCCCGGTCCACGAACTGGACATCGTGGAGTGCAACGGCCGCCTGGCGCTGACGGTGGTCTGCGCCGGCATGGACGCCCGGGTGGCCGACGATGTGCATAAATACAGCAAATACCCCGGCGTCAGCGGCAAAAACGCCTATCTCACCTCCCTGGGCTTCAACTTTTTCAAGCCCCTGGCCCAGCGCATGATCGTCACCTGCGAGGGCAGCACCACCATCGGCGAATACATCATGGTCTGCGTGTGCAACGGCCGCTATTACGGCGGCGGCTTCATGCCCGTTTCCGAGGCCCGCATGGACGACGGCATCCTCGACACCCTCATCGTGCGCAAGGTGAGCCGCGCGACGCTGCTGCGCCTGGCGCCGCTGTACGCCAAGGGCCAGGCCTGGAAATTTCCGGATATCGCCCGCCATGTGCGGGGCCGGCAGATCCGCATCCAGTCCAGGGAGCCCTTCCCCGTCAGCCTGGACGGCGAGATCCTGCACACAAAGGACGCCTTCATCCGCCTGAGCGACAAGAAACTGCGCTTTTTCGCCCCCGAAGGCGCCTCCTGCAACCGCACCGCCCACAAGTATGTCCACCCCTGAACCGCGCCGCCGGACAGGCAATGGTCAAAGTATGTCAAAAATCCACAAAGAAAACCCGATAAAACTGGAAGTTTTTTCAGCATATTTCTCTTGCATAAATGCGGGAGATGATTTATGATAATACCAGCGTTAGCACTCAGCGCTTTTGAGTGCTAACGCTGGTACCGTCTTTTTGCGGCGGCGCCGCGTGATATGTCCATTCATTCTGATAAGGAGGAATTTTACAATGAAACTGAATCCGTTGGCAGACCGTGTAGTCCTGAAAATGGTCGAGGCTGAGGAGACCACCGCGGGCGGCCTGATCCTGGCCGGCAATGCAAAGGAAAAGCCCTCTGTGGCAGAAGTGATCTCTGTGGGCCCCGGCGGCACGGTGGACGGCAAGGAAGTCCAGATGATCGTCAAGCCCGGCGACAAGGTCATCACCAGCAAATATTCCGGCACCGAGATCAAGGTCGACGGCGTGGAATATACCATCGTCCGCCAGAGCGACATTTTGGCTGTCGTGGAATAACAGAGCATCAGGCTATCATACAGGAGGTAGATTGTTATGGCAAAAATGATCAAGAGCAACGACGAAGCCCGCAAGGCGCTGGAAGTCGGCGTTGATAAACTGGCAGATACCGTCAAGGTCACCCTGGGCCCCAAGGGCCGCAACGTGGTGCTGGAGCGCAAATACGGCCCGCCCCTGATCACCAACGACGGCGTGACCATCGCCAAGGAGATCGAACTGGACGATCCCTTTGAGAACATGGGCGCATCTCTGGTGCGCGAAGTTTCCACCAAGACCAACGATGTGGCCGGCGACGGCACCACCACCGCCACCCTGCTGGCCCAGGCCATGATCCACGAGGGCCAGCGCAACCTGGCCGCCGGCGCCAACCCCATCGTGATGCGCAAGGGCATGGCCAAGGCTGTGGACGCCGCTGTGGAGGCCGTGAAGGCCAACGCCAAGAAGGTCTCCGGCACTGCGGACATCGCCCGCGTCGGCACCGTTTCCTCCGGCGACGAGACCATCGGCAAGCTGATCGCCGAGGCCATGGAGAAGGTCAGCAACGACGGCGTCATCACCGTGGAGGAATCCAAGACCGCCGACACCTACAGCGAGATTGTGGAAGGCATGATGTTTGACCGCGGCTATGTGACTCCTTACATGGTCACCGACACCGACAAGATGGAAGCCGTCATGGACGACGCCTATATCCTGATCACCGATCAGAAGATCAGCGTCATCCAGGATCTGGTGCCCCTGCTGGAGGGCATCATGAAGATGGGCCGCAAGCTGGTCATCATCGCCGAGGATGTGGAGGGCGAAGCTCTGAGCACCCTGATCGTCAACCGTCTGCGCGGCACCCTGAGCGTTGTGGCCGTCAAGGCCCCCGGCTTCGGCGACCGCCGCAAGGAGATGCTGAAGGACATCGCCATCCTCACCGGCGGCACCGTCATCTCCCAGGAGCTGGGCTATGAGCTGAAGGACGCTTCCCTGGAGCTGCTGGGCCATGCCCGCCAGGTGAAGGTCGACAAGGAGAACACCATCATCGTCGGCGGCGACGGCGACAAGAACGAGATCGCTTCCCGCGTCAAGCAGATCCGCGCCCAGATCGAGGTCAGCACCTCCGATTACGACAAGGAGAAGCTGCAGGAGCGCCTGGCCAAGCTGGCCGGCGGCGTGGCCGTCATCAAGGTCGGCGCGGCCACCGAGACGGAAATGAAGGAAAAGAAGCTGCGCATCGAGGACGCCCTGAACGCCACCCGCGCGGCTGTGGAAGAGGGCATCGTCCCCGGCGGCGGCACCATCTTTGTGGACGCCATCCCCGCTGTGGAAGCCCTGATGGACAAGGTCGAGGGCGACGAGAAGACCGGCGTTAAGATCGTTGCCAAGGCGCTGGAAGCGCCCGTCAAGCAGATCGCGGCCAACGCCGGCCTGGACGGCAGCGTGATCCTGGAGAACATCAAGGCCCACGCCAAGGAGCAGAGCGCCTACGGCTTCGACGCTTACAAGGAAGTCTACTGCGACATGATCGAGGCCGGTATCGTCGATCCCGCCAAGGTCACCCGCAGCGCCCTGCAGAACGCCGCTTCCGTGGCTTCCATGGTCCTGACCACCGAAGCCGTCGTGGCCGATAAGCCCGAACCCCCGGCACCGGCTCCCGCAGCACCCGATATGGGCGGCATGGGCGGCATGTATTAAGAAAACCGCAGAGAGCTCTGCTGAAAAACAGCTGGAGCACATGATGAAACAAAACCGGTACGCACAACAGTGCGTGCCGGTTTTTGTTGGTTGCAGCGCCGGAATTGGCTGAAGCCAAACTGCGCAGCCTGTTTTGGCAAAAAGAGATGCTAACCAGCTGCTCCGGAAGAAGCGCATCAGAGCCGGTTTGATTGGAGCAGGAAGGCAAACCGAAAAAAGCAGCAATGCGCACAGTATACTGCGCATTGCTGCATAGGTAGAGAAAACGCCGGCACGTTCCGGACGACTGGACACCGTGATAAAAACTCACACTGCAGAAAAAACGGCAGGCAGAGGGATGTCCTGTAGGAGAGGCGCGGCGTAGAGAGGGGGAGACAAAAAAGATTATCCGCCAATCTGTACGCTGTAGCCGGCCTGGGAGAAAAAGTCCTGCAGCGCCTGCATGTGTGCATCGTCGGGCACCTGAATTTGGGGCAGCAGATAGGAGCGTTGCAGCGCATCGTATTTGCTCAGGCCCAAATTGTGATAGGGCAGCAGATGAAGCTTTGTCACATGGGCGCGGTAGGGTTCCAAAAAACGTACCATGGACTCCAGATTGGCTTTATCATCATTGATCGTCGGGATCACTGGCATGCGCACGATCACATCCCGCCGGGAGGCGATATAATCGAAATTTTGCAGCACCGTGGCGTTGGACGCGCCGCAATAGCGCTGATGTTTTTCCGCGTCCATGAGTTTGAGGTCGAAAAGAATGTAGTCGATGCAGCCCTCCACGGCTGCGTAATTTTGGAGCGGAAAATAGCCGCAGGTTTCAATGGCGGTGTTGATGCCGGTGCCCTTCAGCTTCTGGCCCAGTTCCGCCACGAAAGCAGGCCAGAGCAGGGGCTCGCCGCCGGAGAAGGTGACGCCGCCGCCCGAGGTCTCATAGAACACCTGGTCTTTGACCACGTCCTGAAAGACATCCTCTGTGGTGCGCTCTGTGCCGGAACGTTTGCGGGCGCCATAATGGCAGGCCTGCGCGCACTGCAGGCATTCCCTGCAGTGCGCCCGGTCAAACAGCAGCCTGCCCCCCTGCTGGAAGATAGCATGTTCCTGGCAAACGGAAACGCACTGCAAACAGCCGGTGCATTTATCCGGATAGTACAGCAGCTGAGGAGTGCGCTCATTGGATTCCGGGTTGGCGCACCACTGGCAGCGCAGAGCGCAGCCTTTCAAAAACACGGTGGTCCGGATGCCCGGCCCGTCGTGCACACTGTATTTTTGGACATTGAATACGATAGCGCGTTCCATATTTGCCTGACCTCTTTTCAAAAATTTACCAGGCGCTGAGTTCTGTGCGGTCAATAATCATCTGCTGGGACTCCGGCCGCAGCTGGGTGAAATAGGCGCTGTAGCCCGCCACGCGCACCAGCAGGTCCTGGTGGTCCTGGGGATGTTCTACAGCATCCTCCAGGGTGTCTCGGCCCACCACGTTGAACTGCACATGATAGCAGCCCAGACGGGCCATGGCCCGGAGCATGGCGCCCAGCTTTGTCTTATCTTCGCCGGATTTGAGCAGTGCCGGGGAGAATTTCATATTCAGCAGCGTGCCGCAGCCGTTGTTGGCGTTGTGCAAAGAGGCCACAGACTTGATGATGGCCGAGGGACCGTTCTTGTCGTAGGACGGATACGGGGAAGCGCCGTCGGCCAGGGGCGTGCCGGATTTTCTGCCGGAGGGCAGCGCGCCCACCACGGCGCCGTGGGCCACATTGGCCATAACGGGCACCACGCCGTGGATATAAGGCGTGCCCCAAAGTGAAGTGTAACTTTCACAGACTTGGTTGGCAATATCGTTGAATTGATCGGCGATTTGGTCCACATAAGGGTCGTCATTGCCGTATTTAGGCGCATCCTGAATCAAGGCCTGACGCAGATTTTCGTATCCATCAAAGTCATGCTCCAGGGCCTCCAGCAGCTGAGCCATAGAGATGATTTTTTCGTCGTAGACCAGTTTTTTCACTGCGGCCATGGAGTCGGCCAAATCGGCGATGCCGGTGGATTCGATGCCGGGGCCGATGTTATATCTGGCGCTGCCGGTCATAATGTCTGCGCCCTTTTCCAGGCAGCCTGCGGTGGTGATGGAGCGCAGGGGCGTGGGGGCCCGCAGCAGATGCGCCCGCTCGGCCACGCCGCAGCCCAAGCAGGACAGCTTGAGCATATATTTCAGTTGCGCTTGGACGGCGTGTTCAAATTTTTCATATGTATCGAACGTGCGGGCGTCGCCGGTTTCCAGACCGAAGCGCTTGCCCAGCCGCTTGCTGACGCCGTTGAACAGAGCCCATTCCACAGCGCTGGCGAAGTTAAAGCGGCCGCCCTCGTTCCACATGCTCACCTCGCCGGGCAGGCTGGGCTCGATGCAGCCTGTGAAGGCGATATTCCAAGTCTTATCGGCGGGAATGCCGTCCTTTTCCAGTACTTTGCGGGAAGTTTCGTCGAAGAAGATGGCAGGCTGGCCGGTACCCAGGGCCACCAGGTCGCAGACCTTGCGCACAAAGGGCTCCGGGGAATCCGCACACATGCGCACATATGTGGTGGGTACATGCATCTGTAAATCCATGGTGGCCTGCAGCATCATGTAGGAAAGTTCGTTGGAAGCGTCTTTGCCGTCGGGGCCGCAGCCGCCCAAAGTCAGCCCCACATAGGGTTGATAGCCGGAATAGAATGCAGCGTTGGTTTTAGAGACCACATAGACGGTTTCCGCCAGCTTGATCCAGAAGCACTCCAGCAGCTCCTGGGCCTGTTCCTGGGTCAGGGTGCCGTTGGCCAGGTCGCGCTGATAATAGGGATACAGATACTGGTCCAGCCGGCCCATGCCGATGGACGTGGCGTTTTCTTCAATATACATGGAAAATTCGATGAACCACACCGCCTGCAGCGCTTCGCGGAAGGTCTGGGCAGGATAATAGGGAACCCGGGCGCAAATGGCCGCGATGCGCAGCAGCTCCGCCTGGCGCTCCGGGTCTTTCTCGACGCTGGCCAGTTCCAGCGCCTTGGCCGCATGACGTTCACCCAGCACCTTCATAGCGTCGCAGGTGAGGATCACAGCCTCATAGAAGCGGCGTTTATCGTGGAAATGTTCGTCATAGGGGTCGATTTGTGCCAAATAGGCCTTTGCATCGTCCTGGATGCCCTTAAAGCCCTTTTTCAGCAGCATTTCAAAACCGGGGGCATGGTCGCCGGCGCCGCAGGTGCTCTTAAAATCGAGAAACACTGCGCCGCTTTCCAGGATCATGGGCATCAGGTCTGCGGGCAGGTTGGCGGTAAAATATTCATCCAGGGACTTGCCTTCCCAATAGGGGAAAATCTCCTGGCGCAGCAGGCGCTTATCTTCTTCGGACACCTGGTAGGGATCCTGGGGGCGCGTGGCCATGGTGTCCAGTTCGTCGCGGATCCAGCGCCAGCTGATCTCCGGGCAGAACACCACCGAACGGGGGGCGCGGCCCAGAGTGCCCACGATCAGCTCGTGGGGATTGATGGAGATGGTTTTGGTGCTGTAATAATGGTGGAAGGCCTTGGCCCGGCGCAAGATGGTGTCCTCCGCTTCCGTTTGCCGGTAAACCTGGGTGTAGGCCAGGGCCCGCTCGGTGTCCAGCGTGGGAACAAAGTGCCAATACTGGTCGCGCAGACGGTTGATGCGTTCTGTGGCGCCCAAGGTCCATGCGGCATGGCTGACGTCGCTTTCTTTGGTATAGCACTGGCCAGCCGGTGTGCAGACGGTGCTCATGAAACATACCTCCTCGGTGAAATTTTTCTTGCATTTTTGCAAAATACACAATATACTATTCTAAAACTACGATACCATATGGAAGAAATTCACACAAGTACGCAGATTTTTTGTACTTAGTAGGGCGGAGCATATTCAGTTTTTTGAACCATACGGGCCTGACTGTGATGGGAGGAATGCGGAGATGGACGCAGCCAAATGGGAAACCTGTATCGATCATGTGCTGGAAAAAAACGAGCGGGAAGAGGACTGCCCCATCCGGCGAGTGCTGAAAGTGCTCAGCGGTCAGTGGCGGCCCCAAATCATCTATACGCTCTATAAGCATCCGGCCTGCCGCTTCGGCCAGCTGCAAAAGGCCATGCCGCGGGTTACTAATGCCATGCTTACTGCCACGCTGCGGGATTTGGAGCGCATCGGTATTGTGGAGCGCACGCAGTTTAACGAAGTGCCGCCCCATGTGGAATATTCCCTGACGGACAAGGGCCGCGCTCTGCTGCCCATTTTTTATGAGATGACCGTCTGGGGTGAGAAATATCTGGGGGATGAAGGCATGCTGGAGCGCTGAGAGCAGCACTTGCTTTATCTTATCTGAGTATTATAAGCAGCATCTGCCGTCCTGCGGACGGCAGATGCTGCTTTTTTGCCCTGTGCGGGGTGCCTCACCAAGCGCTGAGCTCTGTGCGGTCGATGATGGCCTGCTGCACATCCGGGCGCAGATCCACAAAGTAGGCGCTGTAGCCGGCTACGCGCACTAACAGGTCGCCGTAGTTTTCTGGGTGCTTCTGAGCGTCTTTCAGCGTTTCGTTGGACACCACGTTGAACTGCACATGATAGCCGCCCAGGCGGCCCTCGGTGCGCAGCATGGCGATGAAATTCCGTTTATCCTGCTCGCTGTTGAGCAGGGCGGGGCTGAACTTCATATTCAGCAGATTGCCGCAGGCGACCTTGGTTACATCCAGTTTGCACACCGAGCGCAAGATGGACGTGGGCCCGTTTTTGTCATAACCGGTGTAGGGTGAAATGCCGTCTGCCAGGGGCGTGCCAGCCTTGCGACCGGAGGGCAGCGCCCAGGTCACTTCACCGTGGGGCACGTTGGCTGTGGCGGGCACCGACCGGGAGCACTATGCCTTCGGCTACCCCTATATCCTGATGCCGGATCTCGGCAGCAGCGCCGTCACCGACGCGCTGATCGAGGAAAACTATTTCCCCATCCTGCCCCTGGCGGTGGGCCTGACCGTGGGCGAGGACACCGGCAGCGCCGTGGTGACGCAGCTGCTCACCACTTCGGAGGCGTCCTACAGCAAGGCCGACGGCTATGCCATGGAGACCTATGACTGGGAAGAGGGCGACGCGGAGGGCCCCTTTGCCCTGGCGGTGTCCGTGGAGGATGACAGCGGCGGGCAGATCGTCTGGTTCACCTCGGACCAGTTTTTGACGGACGATTACAACGCCCTCTCCTCCGGGGCCGACCAGGACCTGGTCATGAACGCCCTCAGCAGCCTGATCGGCGAGGACGAGGCCATGGCCATCCGCAGCCGGTCTTTGAGCTACAATTATCTCACCATCAGCGCCGCCGCGGCCTCGACGCTCCAGGTGCTGATGATCGGGGTGTTCCCCCTGCTGTTCCTGGGCACGGGCATCTATATTGTTTTGAAAAGGAGGCAGATGCAGCATGGCGCGGTCTAAACGGCTTTTGATCCTGCTGGCGGTGCTGGCGGCGGCCTGCATCGCGGCGTTCGCCGCCCTGCACTGGCAGGAAAAACAGGAACAGATCGCCGTCAGCGGCGAGGAGGTGCTGTCGATCGATCCCGACAGCGTGCAGTCCCTTTCCTGGACGTATGGGGGGACTTCCCTGGCTTTCTCCCGGGACGAAACCGGCGGCTGGACCTATGACAACGATGCGGCCTTCCCGGTGGACCCGGAGGTCATGGAGGGCCTGCTCACGCCCTTCGCCCCCTTCTCCGCCGCCTTCGTCATCGAGGACGCGGAGGACGGCGGCCAGTACGGCCTGGACGATCCGGAATGCACCATCTCCATCGAAACGGAGGACGAAACTTATGAGATCACCCTGGGCGGCGCCAGCGCCGTGGACGGCCAGCGCTACGTCTCCTTTGGCGGCGGGACCGTCTATCTGGCGGCAGAGGACCCGCTGAGCAGCTATGAGATCACCCTGTCCGACTGCATTTTGAACGATGTGGTCCCCGCGATGGACGAGGTGACCGGCCTCACGTTCTCCGGGACGGAAAACTATGAAATTTTCTATCAGGAGGACGGCGCCGCCTGGAGTTATTGCGCCGAGGATGTGTACTTTACGGAGCGCGGCGGCGAAACGGTTCCCCTGGATACGGACCGGGTGGAGGAATACCTCACCGAATTGTCCTCCGTGGGGCTCACCAATTATGTGACTTACAACGCTACCGATGAAGAGCTGGCCGCATACGGCCTGGACGATCCGGAACTGACGGTGACGGCGGAATATACCGCCGAAAGCGAAACCGGGCAAACCGTTTCCGGCGCATTCACCCTCCACATCAGCCGGGACCCGGAGGAGCGCGCCTTGGCGGAGGAAGACGGCGCGGCGGACGAGGAGGAGACCATCACCGCCTATGTCCGCGTGGAGGGCTCTTCCATCGTTTACCGCATCACGTCTCTGGAATACACCTGTCTGACGATGGCCTCCTATGACGACCTGCGCCACGACGAGGTGCTGACGGCGGATTTCGCCGATATCCAAAGCATCGACGTGACGCTGGACGGCGAGACCTATTCCTTCACCGCCCAGGGCAGCGGCGACGGCCGGACCTGGACCTGGGAGGGGCGGGAGATCGACCTTTCGGACTTCCAGAGCGCCGCGGAGGGTTTGCGCGCCGCGGAATTTACCGATGAAACGCCCGCGGCGCAGCAGGAGATCGCCTTCACCGTCCATCTTGACAGCGAAACCTTCCCGACGGTGGAAGCGGTGCTCTACCGCTATGACGGCGACGCCTGCCTGGCCGTGGTGGACGGCGAGAGCGTCTGCCTGGTGGACCGCGCCGATGCGGTGGAACTGATCGAGGCCGTCCGGACCATCGTCCTGACGGATTATGAAGAGGAGGAAGGCGCATGAACTCCGCAGTGTCCGGCGCGATAGCGCGCGTCAAAAACCTGCCGGACAGCCGCTTGGGCGGCCTGATCCGTTCCAGACTCTCCGCCGGCAAGGGCGGCAAAAAGAAATGGATCCTGCTGGCGGCGGCCGCCGTGCTGGCCGTTATCGCCGCGGTCCAGACCCTGACTTCCGCAAAGGCGGACGCGGAGGATTTCTTCCTCCAGGACGGCGACTGGTATGTGGAGAGCGGCCGGCAGGAGTACCGCGTCTCCGACCGGGTGCAGATCCATCTGACAGAGGCCGACCTCTGGCTGGAAGGGGCCGAGGGCCTGGCGAGCGTGCTGGCCGACGGCTATACCCTTACGCTGTACTATGACCGCAGCGCCGACGAAGGCGGCCAGGTGCGTCTCATCACGGCGCAGTGAACCAAGATTTTTCTTTCCCCCGGGGATCGCAGAGCCGCAGCGGCTCTGCGATCCCCGGCTTTTTATCCGGGAAACCGCGGCGGAAAGGACTGGCGCGGCGGCGCAAAGGGTGGTGCAATCAGGATATTCCCCGGGAAACGGCCGGCGGCACGGAGAAAAAGCTGCGGCTGCCGGAATTGGAGGGCGCTGCGCCGCGCCGGTCTCGCCCCTGAAAGACGCAAAGAGCGCCGGACGAGAGCCCGGCGCTTCGTTGTTTTCCGGACGGCGGAAAAGACGCCTCCCCGCGCAAAAAAGCCCCGGACGCGCCCGCGGGCGCGTCCGGGGAGAGAAGAGAAGGAACCGTGCGGTTTTATACGCGGCGCAGCAGATCCACCATTTCGATGGCGCTGAGGGCGCAGTCGTAGCCCTTGTTGCCGGCCTTGGTGCCGGCGCGCTCGATGGCCTGCTCGATATTTTCGGTGGTGATGACGCCGAAGAGCACCGGCACGCCCGTGTGCATGGAGGCCTGGGCGATGCCTTTGGCGGTCTCGCTGCACACCAGGTCGTAATGGCTGGTGGAGCCGCGGATGACTGCGCCCAGGCAGATCACGGCGTCGTACTTCCCGCTCTGGGCCAGCTTCTGGCCCAGCAGGGGCAGCTCGAAAGCGCCGGGCACCCAGTAGGCGTCGATGTCCGCGCCGTCCACGCCGTGGCGCACCAGGCCGTCCTCCGCGCCGGAGAGCAGCTTGTTGGTGATGAATTCGTTGAAGCGGGAGACCACCAGAGCGATCTTCATGCCCTGGCCGATGACGTTGCCTTGAATGATGTTCATGATTTTTTATCCTCCTTTTGCCGCCGCTCCGCGGCGGCACTTATTCACTATTCACTATTCACTCTTACCTTTTTCGCCAGCAAGGCAATGACTTGCTTTCTTGTCCGAGATTCGGCCCCCTCCTCTTCTTCTCCGCGGAGAAGAAGAGGAGCGCCCCGGGGTGGAGGAGAAGAAGAGGCTTTGGTGCAGGTCAAGATGGACCCTTGCTTCTACAAGATAATCCTGCACAAGGTGGCAAGCATGGCAGAAGTTTGGTGCAAACCAGAATGCCCCCTGCTTCTCTTTCCGCTGCCGCTGGCCTGGTGCGCACTTTACCCTTGGCTCCCCCGGCGCTGCCGGGGGAGCTGGCGCGGCGCAGCCGTGACTGTGGGGGGCGACCACCGGGCCGCCGTCCTGCGCCTTTGG
>CAJFFX010000042.1 GCA_904374485.1 Candidatus Pseudoscillospira falkowii
CGGCTCCAGCGCTTCCAGGAAAGCCGCGCCGGTGGAGAATTTCGAGCCGTGATGGCCCGCCACCAGCACCTCCACATCCGAAAGCGGCGCGTAGTCCAGCAGTTTCCCTTCGGTCACGCTGTCCATATCGCCGGTGATAAGCATATCAAATTCACCGCAGGAACACAAGAGGGACAAGCCCTCCTCGTTGTTGCCGCCGGCGCCCAGGGGCGGGAACAGCCGCAGCGTGACGCCGCCCATCTCGATCGTTTCCCCTTCCTGCAGCAGCGTGACCTCCGTTCCGTTTTCCGCGGCCCGGTCCAGAATTTCCTGCTGCAGCTCCTGGTTTTCCGCCCCGGAGAGAGCCGGCAGGATCAGGCGGCGGACATCCACGCGGGAAAAGAGGGTCTCCAATCCGTTGGCGTGGTCGCTGTGGTAATGGGTCAGGATCAGATAGGTCAGCTCCGTCCGGCCCAGGGTATTGATCTCGTTGGCCGCCGCCGTTCCGGCGTTGATCCAGGAGTTGGAAGAGCCGCAGTCCACCAGGGCCGTTTCCCCTCCGGCGCTGATCAGCACGGATTCGCCCTGGCCCACGTTCAGAACGGAGGCGGTCATCTGGGCGCGGCCGTTGGCCAGGATCGGCAGGGCCACCACCAGGCACAGCGTCACCACGGCGGCAGTCCCCACGGCCCAGTTCGTCCGCCGGCGTTGGCCCTTCCCCAGCATCAGCACCGCGATCATGCCGTAAAAATAGACAAGCCAGTACACGAGGTAGGGATTGGCGGTGTAGAGCGCATGGTAGGGCAGTCGCGCCAGGAAGCGCACCACCGCCATGAAGTATTCCAGCGCCGCCGCAGGCAGGATGGCCACGATCTGCGCCACCGGCAGGGCGATAAAACTGAGCAGCACGGAGAGAACGCCGCCATAAAAGGCGAAGCTGACCGCCCAGAGGCACAAAAGGTTCGTCAGCGGGGAGACCAGGCTGACGCAGCCGAAATAAAGGGCCGACAGCGGGATCGTGAAAACAGACGCGCCGAAAGTGGCCGCCAGCGCCGAAAACAGCACCCGCCGCCCGGGCTGCGGCTTTCCGGGACGGATGAGCCGGTCGGAGAGCACCTTGAAGATCCTGTCGGAAAAGAGCAGCATGCCCGCCACGGACAAGAAGGACAGCTGCAGGCTGATGGACGCCGCCGCGCCGGGATTGCCCAGCAGAATAATCATCAGCGCCGCGCCCATGGAGGTGAGGCTGTCGTTTTCCCGGCGGAACAGCGGTGCCAGGGACAGCATGGCCAGCATAAAGCAGGAGCGCAGCACCGACGGCACGGCTCCCACCATCAGCATAAAGAAAAACAGCACCGGAAGCCCCACGATGGCCGCCCGCCGGCGGCTGCCCACCAGCAGGCGTACCATGCCGAACAAAAAGACGCAGTGCATGCCGGAGACCGCCGTCACATGGGTCACGCCGGTCTCGGAGAGCAGGCTGTAAAGCGTGTCGTCAAAATCGTCCCGCGCACCGGTGAGCAGGGCGATCATCAGCGTCTGCTCCTCGCCCTCGTACATCTGCGCGATCTTCTCCTGCAAGAAGCGGCTGAACGCAAGGGGCGCATAGCGCAGCGGGACGGCATCCGCCCGCTCTACGGTCATGTCGCCCCGGCCATATACCAGAAGGGAGATCCCTTTGGCGGTGAAGGTCGTCAGCCGCTCGCCGCGGATGACCTTCGCGCTGCTGATTTTTGCCTCCGTCGTGATCTTGTCGCCCGGCGCGCAGGAAAACAGCGTTTCATCGCCGTACAGCTGGACTTTCACCGGCGCGGCTGCGCCTGTATCCCACAGCGCCACCGCCTTCGCGCCGAAAGTGTGCTCCTGGGGATAAGCCGCCAGGGTGACGGTCACTGTCTGCTCCGTGCCGGCATATTGACGCGCCGGCTGTAGGAACAAAAAGTCGTAAAGCGTGTTGTAAAACCCGCCGAAGGCGATGCCGCAGGCCAGGAGCAGCGCCGCGGTGCGCTTCGGCTTTGGGCGGCGCAGGCCAAAAAGCAGCACCGCCGCCGCCGCGATCGCCACAACACCCACCGCCCAGCGGGGCGCATACTGCAGGGCAAGGATCGCACCTGCCGCAGAAAAGCAGAACATTGCCAGCCAGCGCATATCCTTCCCCTTTCTTCGCCGCTGGAGCGGCCTTTCTCTCATAAAACTAAAATACTACCAAATTCGCCCCTTGGCAAGGAAAAACCACAAGAAACGCCCCGGACGGCGGAAGATCCCTCCTCCGTCCGGAGCGTTCCGATTTACAAAACCGCGCCGTGCGATGCGTTTTCTCCCGGCGGCCCTCATCTAAGAAATTCAAAATTAATTTCAGGAATAGTGGCGGCTGTCATTGGTCTTTGTTGTTGTGTTACTATATGGCACATGCGCATTTTCGCCCGGGCAGAAACAAAAACACGCGCAACGAAAGATCATTGCGCGTGTTTTTCTCGATCGTAAATACTGTTTTGTTCGATTTTAGATCAGCCCGGGGGCCAAGTCATGTCGCGGCCGCTCAGAACATGAAAATGCAGGTGCAGCACGCTTTGGCCGGCTTGTTCGCCGATGTTGGAGACGACGCGGTAGCTTTCCAGGCCCAGTTCCTTCGTGAGCTTGGCGATCACCTGGAAAATGTGGCCCACCACGGCGCAGTTGCCTTCGTCGATGGCGGAGACGGACTGGATATGCGCCTTGGGGATCACCAGGAAATGCACCGGGGCCTGGGGATCGATGTCGTAGAACGCATAGCACAGTTCATCCTCATAGATCTTGTTGGACGGGATCTCCCCCGCCGCGATCTTGCAGAACAGACAATCGGACATTGAAAACCCTCCTTTTTGATTTTGAACATCTGAAATCGTTATCGAAATTGATTCTGCGTTTCGTCGTATGCGTAACCCAGCGCCGCCAGCGGCGCGCTGATCTCCTCCGGCGCGATGTCCA
The DNA here is from genome assembly GCA_904374485.1 of Candidatus Pseudoscillospira falkowii. Classification (GTDB taxonomy): domain Bacteria; phylum Bacillota; class Clostridia; order Oscillospirales; family Oscillospiraceae; genus Pseudoscillospira; species Pseudoscillospira falkowii. The sequence goes on from CAJFFX010000042.1 coordinate 2,947, forward strand.
GCGCTGCGCAGAGATCCTCCAGGCTTTCATATTCGTCCCGCAGTTTTGTATTGACCACGCTCAAAAGGAGCGCCGGGTCCTTGGGAAGCATGGGCAGTCCTCCTTTGCTTCGCCCTGCGCGGCACGCTTTCGCGCGCTGGGCGGCTCAGCCTTTCAATTTCATGGAAACCACGTTGTCGACCATGGCCAACGCATTATCGACCATCAGGGGATCTTTGCCGCCGCCCATGGCGCTGTCGGGTTTGCCGCCGCCGGAGCCGCCGGCAATGGCGGAAACCTGTTTGACCACGTCGCCGGCTTTGACGCCGCGCTTGACGGCTTCCTTGCCGCAGACGGCCAAGAAGGTGATCTTCTTATCGTTGACGGACGCCAGCACGGCCACCACATTGTCTGCCTTGTCGCGCAGCACGTCGCCCATCTGGCGCAGCTGGTTGGCGTCGGCCTCCGGCACGACAGAGGTCAGCACCTTCAGCCCGTCCACATCGTGGGCGCCGAAAAGGATGCGGTCGGCCTCGCCGGCGGATTCCTTGGCCTTGAACTTCTCCACGGCCTGGTGCAGCTGGCGCAGCTCGCCCATGACGGTCTCCGCCTTTTCCAGCAGATCGCCGGGCTTGGCCTTCAGGGCCGCGGCGGCCTGGAAAAGCATCTGCTGGTTGCGGTTCATCACCTCCAGGCTCTTCAGGCCGGTGGTGGCTTCGATCCGGCGCACGCCGCTGGCCACGGAGAATTCACTGTCGATATGGAACACGCCCACCTTGGCGGTGTTGTCCAGGTGGGTGCCGCCGCAGAGCTCCACGGAGTACCCCTCGCCCATGTCCACCACCCGGACAGTGTCGCCATATTTCTCACCGAAGAGGGCGATAGCCCCGGTCTTCTTGGCCTCTTCCAGAGACATGACCTTGGTCTGGACGTCATAGCCCTCCAGCACGGCCTCGTTGACCACGCGGTTCACCTCAGAGAGTTCTTCCGGCGTCATGGCGGAGAAGTGGGTAAAGTCAAAGCGCAGCCGGTCGGGCTCCACCAGGGAACCGGCCTGATGCACATGGTCGCCCAAAACAGTGCGCAGGGCGGCATCCAGCAGATGCGTGGCGCTGTGGGCGCGCATGACGGCCTTGCGGCGATCCTGGTCGATGGCGGCGGTGACGGTGTCCCCCAGTCTGAGCACGCCTTCGGTCACCTTGCCGTAGTGCATATACTTGCCGCCCTTATTCTTCTGCACGTCGGTGACGGCAAACAGGCAGCCGTTTTCCCCGCTCTTGGCGATAGTGCCGTGGTCGGCCACCTGGCCGCCCATCTCGGCATAGAAGGGGGTCTTGTCCAGCACCACGATGCCCTCCACGCCGGGCATGAGCTCCTCAGCCTGCTCGTTCTCCACCACCAGGGCCACTACCTTGGCGCCGGTGACGGTGCTTTCGGTATAGCCGACAAATTCGGTCTCGGGCACGTCCTTGCCGAACTCCACGCCGGCCCAGCCCAGATCGCCCAGGGCCTCCCGGGCCTTGCGGGCGCGCTGGCGCTGCTCCTCCATCTGCTGGTGGAACGCCTTTTCATCCAGCTTCATGCCCTGCTCCTCCACCATTTCGATGGTAAGGTCGACGGGGAAGCCATAGGTGTCGTACAGCTTGAAGGCGTCGGCGCCGGAGAAGGTCTCTTCACCCTTGGCCTTGTGCTCGGCGAGCATGTCGTTGAAGATCTTGAGGCCGCCGTCGATGGTCTTGGCAAAGTTCTCCTCCTCGGTGCGGATGACCTTGGTGATATAGGCCTGGCGCTCCCGCAGTTCGGGATAGTGGCCTTCGTTTTCATGGATCACGGTGTCGCAGACCTCATAGAGGAAAGGATCATTGACGCCCAGGAGCTTTCCGTGGCGGGCCGCCCGGCGGAGCAGGCGGCGGAGCACGTAGCCCCGTCCCTCGTTGGAGGGGAGCACGCCGTCACAGATCATGAAGGTGGCCGAGCGGATATGGTCGGTAATGACGCGCAGGGACACGTCCTTCTCATGGCTCTCGCCATAATGGGCGTGGGTGATCTCGGAAACTTTATTGGTGATGTTCATCACGGTGTCCACATCGAACAGGGAGTCCACATCCTGGCACACCACGGCCAGGCGCTCCAAGCCCATGCCGGTATCGATGTTCTTCTGCTTCAGCTCGGCATAATGCCCCTCGCCATCGTTGTCAAACTGAGAAAAGACGACGTTCCAAACCTCGATATAGCGGTCGCAGTCGCAGCCCACGGTGCAGCCAGGCTTGCCACAGCCGTATTTTTCGCCGCGGTCGTAATAAATCTCGGAGCAGGGACCGCAGGGGCCGGAACCGTGCTCCCAGAAGTTGTCCTCCTTGCCGAACTTGAAGATGCGCTCAGCGGGGATGCCGATCTCCTCGTTCCAGATACGGAAGGCCTCGTCGTCGGCGGGGGTGGTCTCGTTGCCGGCGAACACCGAGGGGTACAGCCGGTTCGGGTCCAGGCCCACCCATTCGGGGCTCGTCAGGAATTCCCAGGCCCAGTGGATGGCGTCGCGTTTGAAATAATCGCCGAAGGAGAAGTTGCCCAGCATTTCAAAATACGTGCCGTGGCGGGCGGTGTGGCCGATGTTTTCAATGTCGCCGGTGCGGATGCACTTCTGGCAGGTGGTGACGCGATGGCGGGGCGGCTCCTGCTCGCCGGTAAACCAGGGCTTCATGGGGGCCATGCCGGAATTGATCAGCAGCAAAGACGCGTCGTTCTGCGGGATCAGGGAAAAGCTGGGCAGGCGCAGATGGCCCTTGCTTTCAAAAAAGCGCAGGAACAGCTCCCGCAAATCGTTGACGCCGGTTTGATTCGTCATATCAGATCCTCCAATACTGTTTCTTTCATTTTGGATACGGCGGAAGAGAATAAAAAAACGCCCCACCCCATCCATAGGGGCGAAGCGCACTTCGCGGTACCACCCTAATTGCCCGCAGGCGGGCATCTCGAGCCATTCTTTATCGGGAATGAAGCGCGCCGGTCGTCCCGGCGAGGCTCGGAAGTGGCTGCCCAGAAGACCAGACGGCAGGGTTTCCACTCTCCCCCGCTCACTGCGCGCGCTCTGCCGGACTCGTTTCCTCATCGCCCATATCCGTAATTTCCTTAGCTATTGTACCATAAAGTGCCCGTTTGTCAATGTACGATTGACAAAAAAAGCGGCATTTATTATGATAATTGTAAAAAGATCGCAAAAAAGGCCCCCAATCGTATCAAGAAAGGAGCGCGGCGAAAATGGGCGAACTGCAGCAGATCCTGCCGGCCATGCAGGCGGACTACCCCTGCGCGCGGCTGAGCGACCATGTGAAGCTGATCTATCAAAACGAATTCGGCTGCGCCCACCTGGCCAAAGGCGGCATGTCGCCGGAGGACCTGCGCCGGGAGGCTGCGGCCGCCCGCCGCGGCCGCAGCCTGTTTGAATCCATTGGCAACGGCTACCGGCGCATCTACCTGAAAAACGCTCTGGACCTGGGCGCGTCGCCGGAGACCCTCTGCGCCATGGCGGAGGGCACCGCGGCGGAAAGCCGCGGCAGCCGGGATAGCTTCGCCCGCAAGCTGGACCTTCTGTACCAGCTCTGCCGGGAGAAAAAGCTGCCCTTTTCCGCGGGAAGCTGCCAGCTTTACCTGCTCAACTACGAAGCCGCCGGCTACCCCGCCGTCCACCACAGCGCGGAATACGCCGCGGCCTATGTCCCGTCCTATCGGGTGATCGCCGACAAATACGCCCGGTTCTTTGAATTGTTCCTGCGCATCGACGGCCTGCTGCGCACGGAGCAGGACCCGATCCTCATCGCCATCGACGGTCCCTGCGCTTCCGGCAAAACCACCCTGGCCGCGATGCTCAGCGCCTGCTACCCCTCCAACCTGTTCCATGCCGACGATTTTTACCTCCGCCCGGAACAGCGGACGCCGGAACGCTTCCGCGAGGCCGGCGGCAATATGGACCGGGAGCGGCTGGAGGAAGAAGTGCTCCGCCCCCTCTCCCTGCGCCGGGACGTGTTCTACCGCCGCTATTCTCACCCGGCGCGCGCCATCGTGTCCGAAACGCCGGTGCCATACCGGCGGGTGAATATCATCGAGGGGTCCTACACCCTGCACCCCCGGCTGCGGCCCTATTACCATCTCAAGGCGGCCCTGAAAATCTCCCCGGAGCACCAGATGGCCCGTCTCAAACGCCGGGAAAGCCAGAAGAGCCTGGAGCTGTTCCGCGACCGCTGGATCCCTCTGGAACAGGCTTATATCGCCGGCACCGGCCTCTACGACGCCGCCGACCTGATCTTTGATGTTTGAGAAGCGCGCCGCAGACGTGGCCTGCAAAGCCCTTACAAACAGGAAAAGCATTCCCCGCCATCGGCGGGGAATGCTTTTTATTTGCCGGATAGTTCCACGGCGTGGCGCACGATGCTCCAGGCCGGGACGGGGCGCGGCAGCTGCATCCGGAATACCATCTGCGGGTTGCGCGGCTCCGTCAGAAGCGCGCCTTCGGCGTCCTCCATGGGCGGCGCTGTCATGGAAAAGGGACGCAGATCCGGACCCACGACCTCCACCGTGTCCCCAGCCGCAAACTTATTGCGCAGCGACAGCGTCGCCAGCCCATGCGCGTCGCAGGAAAGCACGACGGCGCAGACCTGCCAGGTGCGGATATAGCGGGCGCTTTCGGTGTACTGGCCCGGCTGGCCGAAGAAGAAGCCGGTGGAATAGTGCCGGTGGCTCACATGCTCCACCTCGTCGCGCCACACGGGGTCGGCGGGCCGTCCCGCCGCCGCATCGTCGATGCAGTGGCGGTATGCGCCGGTGACGATGGCCGCGTAATAGGCGGATTTTGCCCGGCCCTCGATTTTCAGGCTGTCCACGCCGGCGGCCATCAGTTCCGGGATATGGTCGATCATGCACAGGTCCCGGGAATTCATGATATAGGTGCCCTTTTCATCCTCGAACACCGGGAAATACTCCCCGGGCCGCTTTTCTTCCACCAGGGCGTATTCATAGCGGCAGGGCTGTGCGCAAGCGCCGCGGTTGGAATCCCTCCCCGTCATATAGTTGCTCAGAAGGCACCGGCCCGAATAGGAGACGCACATGGCGCCGTGGACAAAGGTCTCCAGCTGGAGGGAGGAGGGCGTTTTTGCCCGGATCCCTGCGATCTCCTCCAGCGTCAGCTCCCGGGCCAGGATCGCCCGGTCTGCCCCCAAGTCGTGCCAGGCGCAGGCAGCGGCGTAATTGACGATGCTGGCCTGGGTGCTGATGTGCTTTTGGGCGCGGGGCGCATAGCGCATCGCCAGGGCCAGCACGCCCACATCCGCCACGATCAGGGCGTCCACGCCGTAGCTGTCCAGGCGCTCGAGATAGGCCGGCAGGCGGGGCACCTCGTCGTTGCGGGGCATAGTGTTCACCGTCACATGGACGCGCACGCCGTGAGCGTGGGCAAAGCGCACCGCTTCTTCCAGTGCGCCGTCGTCTTCAAAATTCCCAGCAAAGGAGCGCATGCCGAAAGTGGTGCCGGCCAGATAGACCGCGTCCGCGCCGTAGCGTACGGCCATCTGCAGCCGCTCCATGTCGCCGGCGGGCGCCAGCAGCTCCGGCGCGCGGCCGGTGCCCGGCACCGTATTGGTCGTCGTTTCTTCCTTCATGCCCGCGTCAGTCCTCCAGGGAGTTGAGGAAGTTCACATGCTCGTTGTAGGTGCGGAAGAAGTGATGCACGCCGTCGTTGCCCAGGGCATAGAAATAGTAATTTGTGCTGTCGGGGTACAGCGCCGCGCGGATGGAATCCAGGCCGGGGTTGGCGATGGGCGTGGGCGGCAGGCCTTTGTGGAGATACAGGTTATAGGGCGTGTCGATCTCCTTGTCCGCCTCGGTGATGGTCTCCTTATGTTCGCCCAGGCCGTAGAGCAGGGCGGCGTCGATCTGCAGATAGCCCGCCGTTTCGCCGGAATTGTTCAGGCGGTTGCGGATGACCGAGGAGATCTTGCTGCGGTCGCTGCCGTCGGTCTCCTTTTCGATCAGGGAGGCGATGGTGATGATCTCGTCCAGGCTGTAGGGCGAGTTCTCCACGGCGGCCATCAGCTCGTCGTCCATCCGGTTGTCGAAGTTCGTCAGCATCTTGCGGATGACCGCTTCGGGGTCGCCGCCGCAGTAGAACTGATAGGTATCCGGGAAGAGATAGCCCTCCAGCCGCTTGGCGTCGCCCTTCTCCTTGCCCTCCAGGAAGTCGAAGTCATAGTCGCCGTTGGCCGCGGCCTCCGTCAGGTCCTCGACGGTGTTGACGTTGTTCTCTTCCAGCAATTCGAAGACCTGGTCCATGGTATAGCCCTCGGGGATCGTCACATCCACGGTCATGCGGGCGCCGCTGCGGGAACTCATGGCCGTGAGCAGGGCATGGTAGTCCATATCGGTGTTCAGCTGATAGGTGCCGGCCACGACCTCCGTGTCGGACATGGCGCCGTAGATCAAAAACAGGCCCTTGAACTGGATGATGCCCTCTTTTTTCAGCGTCGTGGCCACGGAGCCCAGCTTTTCGCCGTCGGTCACCACGATCTCCGCCGTGTGCTCCTTTTTGTTCAGGGCCAGCAGGTCGTTGCACATCAGCCAGCCGATGCCCGCCAGGATCGCCGAGACGATCAGAATGGTCAGGAAATACAGCCCTTTGGACTTTTTCCTTCTTGCCGGGCGGCGGGCAGGACGGCTTCTGCGCTGCTGGGGCGCTTCGTGGGCGCCGCGGCTGCGCCGGTTCTCCCGGGCGCCGCGCACTTCCTCGGCGTTCCAGTGCATCGTTCTGTCGTCGGAAAATTCTCTGCGTCTTTCATCGTGTGCCACGTTGTTCATCACCTTTCGCGCGGAAAACCCGCGCACTCTTTTTTCTTTTTTCGGTGGTCAAGTTTCCAAAGGGGCCGCTCCCACATAAGATAGTGCAGAATCAGCGAAGTGAGGTGAACGGTACTCCCATGTGTTTTGAAAACAATTCCTGCATCTGGCTCATCATTGTGATCGTGTTGCTTTGCTGCTGCTGCAACTCCGGCAGCGGCTGCTCCTGCACCTGTCACAACAACTGCAGCGGCGACTGCACCTGCTGCTGAGCGCAAACGCTACATAGGCCGGCAAGGGGGACGCGCGCCGTCCCTCTTTGTCGTTATAGCAGGGCTTTCACCGCGCCGCAGATCTCCTCGTGGATCTCTTCGGCCGGACGGACCGCGCCGGCGCGGTCGCAGCGGATCACGCGCCAGCCGCACTGCGCTGCGGCCTGGAGCCCCGCCGCCCGGGAGCGCGCCAGATAGGCGCAGTCTTTCTCGTGGATATCCGCCTGCGTGTGGGTGTCGGCCTCCCGCCGGCGCAGCAGCCCTGCGGAGACTTCCGGCGGAAGATCGAGGTAAAACACCAGATCCGGCCGCGGCAGGCCCAGAAGTTCGTATTCATAGTGAAACAGCCATTCCAAAAAGGCAGAGCGCTCCGCCTCGGGCATTTTCGCCGTTTGATGCACCGCGTTGGAAGTAGTGTAGCGGTCCGCCAGCAGCAGGCCGCCCTGCTCATAATAGCTGCCCCAATCCTGCTTATAGGAAGCGTAGCGGTCCACCGCATAGAATGAGGACGCCGCATAGGCGTTCACATCCTCCGGCCGCTGGCCGAAGGCGCCGCCGAGATACAGCTCCACCAGCGCGCAGGAAGGCTGGCCGTAGCGGGGGAAATCCAGCTTGCGGAAATCGACCCCTTCCCGCGCCAGGCGCTCGCCCAGCAGGCGGGTCTGGGTGGCTTTTCCGGAGCCGTCCGTTCCTTCAAATACGATCAGCTGTCCCATCAGGCCTGTCCTCCTTTTCCCCTGCTCTGCACGGCGTGGATCAAAAACAGCGGCAGGCGCGCCATGCGGCCGATGCGGCTGGGCTGCTTGAGCAGCCGGTAAAGCCACTCCAGTCCCAGTTTGCAAAAGATAGCCGGCGCCCGCTGGACCACGCCGGCGAACACATCCAGCGCGCCGCCCAGGCCCAAAAGCAGGTGGGCCCCCGTCGCCGCGCCGTTTTTCTCCATCCACAGTTCCTGCTTCGGCGCGCCCAGGCAGACAAACACCACGTCCGCCCCGCTGGCGCGGATGGCGTCCGTCACGGGGCCGTCATCCTGAAAATAGCCGTCGTGGGTGCCAGCGATGACCAGGCCCGGGTAATCTTTCCGCAGCCGCTCCGCCGCCTGCTCCGCCACGCCGGGCTTGGCCCCCAAAAGGTACAGGCTTTTCCCCTGCCGCGCCATACGCGCCATCAGCCCCTGGGCAAATTCAATGCCCGGCAGGCGCTGCTTTAAGGGCGTGCCCAGGATCTTCGCCCCGTACATCACGCCGATGCCGTCAGGAATGACCAGAGCCGCGCCGCCCACGGCCCGGCGGGCCGCTTCGTTTTCCCGGCAGATCTCCACGATCTCCGGGTTGGGCGTGACCACATAGTGGGGGCCCGGCTGTTCCAGCAGGGCCATGCCCGCATCCAGCGCCTCGTCCATCGTATAATTGTCAAAGTCCACACCCAATATATTGACTCGCATCTGTTTCCGTTCCTCTCATTGCGCAAAATAAACATACTTCGTCTATTTTATAGTCGTCTGTATCCTACCACATATTTCCCCGTCTGTCCAGACAGGGCATTTCCCATCTTGCATTTTCGCCCCTTTTTTCGTATAATATGCCAGTACACCAAGAACAAGGACGGTCCCAAAAGCATGAACGCAGTACAACTTCGCAACACATTGCTCCTGGTCCTCACCGCTCTCGTCTGGGGCTGCGCCTTCGTGGCGCAGAGCGTCGGCGCAGAGCATGTGGGGGCATTCACATTTCTGGCCTGCCGCAGCTGGCTGGCCGGCGTCACGCTGCTGCCGGTCATCGCGCTGCTGCGCGCCCGGCAGCGCCGCCCGGAAAGCGCCGCGGAAAGCCCCGCGCCCCAAAGCCGGCGCGCCCTCCTCACCGGCGGCATCGCCTGCGGCTGCTTCCTCTTCCTGGCTTCCAGCGCCCAGCAGATCGGCGTCGCCTCCACCACCACGGCGAAAGCCGGCTTCATCACCGCGATGTATGTGATCATCGTGCCCATTCTTTCGCTGGTCCTCGGCCGCCGGGTGGGCAAAAAGATCTGGCTGTGCGTGGCCATGTCCGTCGCGGGGCTGTATTTGCTCTGCATCGCGGGCAGCCTGTCCCTGAGCCGGGGCGACGCCATGGTGCTGCTGTGCGCCCTGCTGTTCGCCGGACATATCATGACCGTGGACCACTTCTCCCCGAAAATGGACGGCGTGCAGCTCAGCTGCATCCAGTTTTTCACCACGGCCATCCTGGCCACCGTCTGCATGTTTCTGTTCGAGCACCCCACGGCGGCGCTCCAGTCCGCCCTCCTGCCCATCCTCTATGCGGGCATTCTCAGCTCCGGCGTGGGCTACACCCTGCAGATCGTGGCCCAGAAGGGTCTCAACCCCACCATCGCCAGCATGGCCATGTCCCTGGAGAGCGTGTTCAGCGCCCTGGCGGGCTGGGTCATTCTGGGCCAGGGCCTGACGGCGCGGGAATTCTCCGGCTGCGCCCTGATGTTCGCGGCCATCATCCTGGCTCAGCTGCCCGACCGGAAGCGCAGCGCTGCCCCTTCCCACGACGCTGCGCAGCCCTGACGCGCCGCGCGGCCCCAAACCAGAAAGGAACGATCATGCTTTTATTCGATTTAGACGGCACGCTGGTGGATTCCTCCGGCATCTGGGTCCAGATCGACCTGGACTTCACCGCCCGGCGGGGTCTGCCCCACACCCAGGAATACCACGACTTTGTCGCCCACGCCACCGCGCCCACGGCGGCGCAGTACACCAAGGATTACTATGGCCTGCCCGAAAGCCCCCAGGAGATCATGGACGAGTGGTTCCGCCAGGCCCTGTACGCCTATTCCCACACCATCGTGCCAAAGCCCCACGCCCGGGCGTATCTCGACCAGTGCCGCGCCGGGGGCGAGCGCATGGCCATCATCACCTCCAGCGCGCCGGAGCTGTGCCGGGCCACTCTGGAAAAGAACGGCATGGCGGACTATTTTGAGCGCCTGTTCTTCGCCCAGGAAATGGGCATCGAAAAGCAGGACCCCGCCCTCTTCCGCGCCGCCGCCGACGCGCTGCATCTCCCGGCGGAGGACTGCACCCTGCTGGACGACTCTCCCCTGGCCTGCCGCAGCGCCAAGGAGGCCGGTCTTTCGGTCATCGGTGTGTACGACGAGATCTTTGCCGCCGCCGAGGGGGAAATGCGCAGCGTCTGCGACCGGTATATCCGCGACTTTTCCGAACTGCTCGTCTCCTGACCCTTTTGAAGCGCAAAACAGCTCCCGCAGGATCCGCTGCGGGAGCTGTTCTTTTTATTCCTTTTCCATGTACTGGCCCGCGGAGTTTCGCATCAGGCGTTTGGTGCCCACCTCGTCAAAGGCGATCTCCAGCAGGGCGTCGTTGCCCATGGGCTGCACGCTGAGGACCATGCCCCGGCCAAAGGCCTTGTGTCGTACCATGTCGCCGGAGCGCAATTCCGCCAGCGGTACGATCCGGGCAGCGGAAGAGGCCCCACTCCGGCCGGAAGCGGCGCTGCGTCCCGCGCCGCCAGCGCGGCCGGCGGCATAGCCTCCGCCGTAAGACGGGGCAGCAGAGCGCCCCCGGTCCGCCTCCCGGACAAAGCCGCCCTGCTCCGCGCCCCAGGGGCCGCGGCGCGCCGCTTCCTGCTTCCCGGTCCAAACACTGTTTTCCTCCGGGATCTCCTTCAAGAAGCGGGAGGGCGGATTGGCAGTGGTGTGGCCGAAAAGCATGCGCTGGCGGGCGTTGGTCATGGTGAGGTGCTCCTTGGCGCGGGTCATGGCCACATAGCACAGCCGCCGCTCCTCCTCCATCTCCTCCGGCTCACCCTGGGCGCGGGTGCCGGGGAACACCGACTCCTCCATGCCCACCACGTAGACCGCCGGAAATTCCAGGCCTTTGGCGCTGTGCATCGTCATCAGGAGCACGCTGTTGTCCTCGTCGGTCTGGTCGTCCAGATCGGTGTAGAGGGCCACTTCGTCGAGGAAGCCGGACAGGCCCTGCTGCTCCGGGTTATTTTCAAGATATGCCAGAATACTGGATTTCAGTTCCTTGACGTTTTCTGCCCGGGTGCGGCTCTCCACGTCGCCCTTGGCTTCCAGCATGACGAGGTAGCCGCTGTCCAGGCAGACCTCATCGTAAAATTCATCCAGGGGCATGGCTTCCGCCTTGCCCTGCAGACCGATGATCAGCGCGGCGAATTCCGTCAGCTTCCCCGCCGCGCGGGCAAGCTCCGGGTGCTGTTCCGCCTCCATCAGCACCTGGAACATGGGCACGCCCTGCCGGGCGGCGATGGAGGCCACCAGGTCAATGGACCGGGCGCCGATGCCCCGGGCGGGCACATTGATGATGCGCCGCAGGCGCAGGTCGTCCGCAGGGTTGTTGACCACGCATAAGTAAGCCAGCATATCCTTGACCTCGGCCCGGTCGAAGTACCGGATACCGCCGATGATTTTATAGGGGATAGCGTTGTATTTGAAGGCCCGCTCCAGCTGGTTGGACTGGGCGTTCATGCGGTAGAGCACCGCGTTGTCCTTCCACTCCCGTCCGGCGCTGTGGGCGCGGATGATGCTGTCGGCCACAAAGTCGGCCTCGGCCGACTCGTTGTACACCGTGCGCAGCTCCACCTTGTCGCCGGCGCCGTTCTCCGTCCAGAGGGTCTTGCCCTTGCGCCCCGCGTTGTGGCGGATAACAGCGTTGGCCGCGTCCAGAATGTTCTGGGTGGAGCGGTAATTCTGCTCCAGGCGGATCATGCGGGCATTTTGATACTCGCTTTCAAAGCTGAGGATATTTTCGATGTTGGCGCCCCGGAAACGGTAAATGCTCTGGTCGTCGTCGCCCACGACACAGATGTTTTTCCGTCCCCCTGCCAAAAGGGACGCCAGCAGATACTGCAGGTTGTTCGTGTCCTGATACTCGTCGATGAGCACATAGCGGAATTTGCGCTGGTAATACGCCAGCACGTCGGGGCAGGTCTGCAGCAGAGTGACCGTGTGGAGGATGATGTCGTCAAAATCCAGGGCGTTGGCGTCCCGCAGGCGCTTGACATATTCGCGGTAGATCTTCGCGATGCGCTCCATGCGCCAGTCCCCCGGCGTGACCCACTCCTGCGCAAACTGGTCAGGCAGGACCATGGCGTCCTTGGCATTGCTGATGTAATTGAGCACCGGCCGCGGCTGGAAGGCCTTTTCGTCGTAGCCCAGCTCCTTGACGATGTCCTTCACCACCCGTTGACTGTCGGCGCTGTCGTAGATCGTGAAGCTCTTGTCAAAGCCCAGGCGGTCGATGTCCCGCCGCAAAATGCGCACGCAGGCGGAGTGGAACGTGGACGCCCAGATGTCCAGGGCGGAGGGGCCCAGCATGCGCTCCAGCCGGTCCTTCAGTTCGCCGGCCGCCTTGTTGGTAAATGTGATGGCGATGATGGACCAGGGGACCGCCGGCTCCACGGCGCACAGCTGCCGCACCCGCTCCTCCTGCTCCGGCGAAGGATGGGCGAGGTACGCCTGCAAAAACGCCAGATCCTCCTCCGTCGCCCAGTCGGGGACCTCGTCAGTGTCGCTGCCCCGGCCGTATTTGAGCAGGTTGGCTACCCGGTGGATCAACACGGTGGTCTTCCCGCTGCCCGCGCCGGCCAGCAGCAGCAGCGGCCCCTCTGTGGCCATCACGGCCCGGCGCTGCATGGGATTCAGATGGGCATACTCCCGCTCGATGATCTCTTTTCTGACGCGGCAGTACTCTTCCCGGAAATTCGTCATACGCCTTCCCAACCTCGCTTTTCTGCTCCCTTCGCCCCGGTCAAGCATTCCTTTTCCCCGGGCGAAATGTGCATTTTATTGTAATACATTTTCGATTCTCGGTCAACTGTTCTATATTGAGCACTGCATTTGATGCGCCCCCTTATGCACAGCTTGCCGCTTGCACTTAATGTTTTTCCCGTCCTTGTCCTTTTTCCTTTCCTTCTTCGCCTCGGCGGGGAGCTTCTCTTCCAGTTCCTTGTCGTCCCACTGGCAGTTGA
>CAJFFX010000043.1 GCA_904374485.1 Candidatus Pseudoscillospira falkowii
CCGTAGGCCAGGGCCGCGGCGGTGGGCTCGTTGATGATGCGCTTGACCTCCAGGCCGGCGATCTTGCCGGCGTCCTTGGTGGCCTGGCGCTGGGAGTCGTTGAAGTAAGCGGGCACAGTGATGACGGCCTCGGTGATGGGCTGGCCCAGATAGGCCTCGGCGTCCTTCTTCAGCTTCGTCAGGATCATGGCGCTGATCTCCTGGGGCGTGTAGGCCTTGCCGTCCACGTTGACCTTGTAGTCGGTGCCCATGTGGCGCTTGATGGAAGAGATGGTGCGGTCGGGGTTGGTGATGGCCTGGCGCTTTGCCACCTGGCCCACCATACGCTCGCCGGTCTTGGAAAACGCCACCACAGACGGAGTGGTGCGGTTGCCTTCCGCGTTTGCAATAACGACGGGTTCGCCGCCTTCCATCACGGCGACGCAAGAGTTTGTCGTACCCAAATCGATACCAATGATTTTACCCATAATGATTTTTCCTCCTGTTTATCTGAAATTGATTATTTGAACATAACAAATGGGATCTGCCAATTAATTTGCCACCTTGACGACGGCGAAGCGGAGCACCTTGCCGCCCAGCATAAAGCCCTGCTGGAAGACCTCGGCCACGGTGTTTTCGCCCAGGCTCTCATCTTCGATGTGCATGACGGCCGAATGCTTTTCCGGGTCAAAGGGCTCACCTGCGGCGTCGATCTTCTCAACGCCCATTTTCTTCAGGATCTCCTCGAACTGGTGGAAGATCATCTCCATGCCCTTCTTATGGGGGGAATCTTCGTCGCCTCCCTGGGCCACGGCCCGCTCCAGATTATCGTAAACGGCCAGGAATTCCTTGATCGTGTCGATCTTGGCGTCGGAGTAGATCTGCTCCTTTTCCTTGGTCGTGCGCTTGCGGTAGTTGTCGTATTCCGCGGCCAGACGCAGACGCTGGTCCTTGAGGCTTTCCAGGTCCTTGGCCATCTGCTCCAACTTTTCGGCTTCCTCCGCCGTGATGGTCACGGTGTTCGCCTTTTTGCATTTCTTGCCCTTTTTCTCTTCCTTCTGCTCCGGGGCGGATGCGGCGGCTTCCGCGGCTTCGTTCATTTCTTCCTGCTTCATTTCTTCGCTCATTTCTTCACGTCCTCTTCATGTTTGGGCAATTTTCCTGTATCAAAGATCCGGCCCAGCCCGTCGGCCAAATAGGCCAGCCGGGCGGCGACCGTCGCGTAATCCATGCGCGTGGGGCCCACGACGCCGATCAGGCCGCGCATATCGTCGCCGATATCGTAGCTGGCGACGACCACGCTGGAATCCTGCAGCGCGTCCTCCACGTTCTCCGGACCGATGAGGATCTGCATGGGCCCGTCGTCCGCGGGCGCCGGCAGGGCCGCCGGCTCCTCGCTGAGGAATTTCATCAGCTGGTTGGCCTTGCCCACGTCCTGATATTCCGGCAGGTCCAGGATCCGGTTGGCGCCGGCGGTGTAGATCACGCTGCGCTGGAGATCCTCCAGCACGGCGCCGGCGTATTCCACTGTTTGGGACAGCACCATGAACAGCAAAGGCGGGATCTGCTCGGCGACACTCATCAGATGACGGTTCATCTCCTCGACGGAACGGCCGGCAAAATCCTTGTTCAGCAGCGCCGCCAGCACCGGCAGTTCCTCGGCGTTCACCGGGACCTGGGCGTGGAGCAACTTGCTTTTCACGCGGCTGTCGTCGGTCATCACCACGGCGATAAAACTCTGCTCGTCGACGCTGAGAAGATCGAAGCGGGCGATGGAGGACTGCTTCTTCCCCGCCGCCAGGGTATAGGCCGGGTAGCGCGTGAAGCGGGACACGACCTGGCCCGCCTGGGACAGGACCCGGTCCAGCTCCCGCAACTTGATGTGCAGGGCCTCGTTGATGCTCTCCGTTTCCTGGAGGGACAGGCGGTGCTGCTCCATCAGCTCGTTGACGTAAATGCGGTAGCACTTGGGCGAGGGGATCCGGCCGGCGGAGGTGTGGGGCTTCTCCAGATAGCCCTGCTCCTCCAGCTCCGCCATCTCGTTGCGGATGGTGGCGGAGGAGACGCTGTTCTTCAGCGCCGCCGCGATCGCTTTGGAACCCACCGGTTCGGCGGTCTTGACATAAATCTCCACGATCGCCTTCAGTATTTGCTTTTTCCGGCTGCTCAGCGCAGGTTCCATGCATCGCACCCCTCATCTTAGCACTCATTCTTTCTGAGTGCTAATTCAGTATACTTCTATTGTCAGGGAAAGTCAATACGGGTATTTTGAACAAATTGTAAACTCTTCCATCCCTTCTTTTTGGCAGCCGCCGCGGCGCGCAAAAGGGCCGGCGATCCCCTTCGGGATCGCCGGCCCTTTGAAGGGTGTTCAGCGCTTGACGAATTTGCTCTTGGGCGCCCGGCAGATGGGGCACTGATAGTCGTCAGGGATCTCGTCGCCCTCGTAAATAA
Source organism: Candidatus Pseudoscillospira falkowii (assembly GCA_904374485.1). GTDB lineage: Bacteria > Bacillota > Clostridia > Oscillospirales > Oscillospiraceae > Pseudoscillospira > Pseudoscillospira falkowii. The sequence continues at coordinate 2,434 of CAJFFX010000043.1, forward strand.
AGCCGCAGACCGTGCATTTCCAGCCGTAGTTGCCTTCCAGGGTGCGGTACACCGGAGCGGCGACCGGCGTGGTCTCTCCGGCGCCGGTAAAGTCGTCCAGGGTCATGGCCCGGGCGTCCTGGAGCACCTCGGCTTCCGTGGCCTCGGCCACGAAGAGGATGTAATTGCCCACATCCATCTGGCCCACCACTTTGCAGCTGATGCGCGCCACCATATACTCGGTGACATAGGGATTGCCGGCGGCGTCTGCCTGCGCTTCATACTGGGAGAACTTGTCCGCCACGCGGCCGGACTTATAGCCAAAGGTGTTGACCAGGGCCTTGGGACAGTCCTTGGCCAGCAGCGTCACGGCGAAGCTGCCCGCTTCCTGTACAGCGGCGCAGGTGGCGTGGTCCTTGTTCAGGGAAACCGTGAATTTCGCCGGATAGGAGGAGGTGACCTGCACCAGGGAATTGATGATGCAGCCCTGGCGCTTGCCGCCGGCGGCGGCGCCCAGAATGCCCATGGTGTAATTCAGCTGATCGTACGCTTTCGTATTCATACCCATTTACCTACCTTTCTTATTGTCCGCCAGTTTGTTCTTTTACCTTTATTTTACGCCGCTTCTCCGGATTTTAATGCGGCAAATGCAACATTTTTATGATTTTGCAGGAAGATAGCCATACCGCGCGCCGTTGCGGCGGAAGAACCAGAGGGAAAAGAGGATCGTGGCTATCTCTGCAAAGGGCCCCGCCATCCAAACGCCCATGGCTCCCAGCAGCACCGACAGGACGACCACGCCCGAGAGCAAAAATACCAGCGTGCGCAGCACCGAGATCAGCGCCGAGATACGGCCGTTGGACAAGGCCGTGAAGAAAGAGGACGCGAACACGTTGGTGCCGTAGCAGAGATAGGCGACGCTGTAGATGCGGATGCCCGTGGTGGCGATGCGGTAGACCTCGCTGGCACGGTCGGCGAAGATCCACACCATCACCGGCGTGAAGGCCTCCATGACCAAAAACACGCCCACCGAAGCCGCCAGCACGCAGCGCGTGCTCATCCGGAACAGCCACGCCAGGCGCGCGCGGTCGCCGCTGCCGTAATTATAGCTGAAAATGGGCGCCACGCCCACGGAAAAGCCTGTGAAAAAAGCCTGGAACAGGTACTGTGTGTAGACCAGCACCGTGATGGCCGCCACGCCGTCCTGCCCCACCAAGCGCATCATAATGATGTTGAACACCGCCGTAGTGATGGAGGTGGAGAGGTTCGCGATCATCTCCGAGGCGCCGTTGGTACAGCTGCGCGAAAGCACGCCCCGGTGGAGCCGCGGCCGGGTAAAATACAGCACCTTGCCCCGGCCGAAGAAAAACACCGTCCCCACCACCGCGGGGATGGAATAACCGATACAGGTGGCAAAGGACGCGCCCTGCACGCCCAGGCCCAGCGCGCCCACCAGCACCAGATCCAGCACGATATTCGTGCAGCCTGCAATCAGCGACAGGATCAGGCCCACCTTCGGCCGGCCGGCGGTGACGAAAAAGGTCTGGAAAAACATCTGCATGAAGATGGCCGGCGTGAAGCACAGCTGGATAAAGAGGTAATCCCGGCTCATGGGGAACAGCGCGTCGTCCGCGCCCAGGAAGTAGATCAGCGGCCGCAGAAAAGCGATGCACAGGGCGCTGAAGAGCAGCCCCGTCAGGACCGTCACCAGTGTCAGCGCCGTGAAATCCTCCCGGGCATCCTGATCCTTCCCCTCGCCCATTTTTTGGCCACGATGGCGCTGCCGCCGGTGGCCAGCATGATGGAGATGGCCAGGGCCGTGAAAAACGTGGGGTAGGTGATGTTCATGGCGGACAGGGCGTCCGTTCCCACAAAGCGGGCCACGCACACGCCGTCCACGATATAATAGCACCCCACAAACAGATTCATCAGCACCGTGGGCAGCGCAAAGCGCAGCAGGGAACGCAGGTTAAAATCCCGCGCCAGTTCATTTTCCACGCCTTTCACCCTCTTTCCCCTCTATCATAACAAAATGCCCGCCCCGGCACAAGCCGGAGCGGGCATTTCCGATCAAATTTTTCTGCGGGAAGGATCAGTTCTCTTCCTTGGCGGGAGCGGCGCTCTCCGCAGCCTTGGCGGCTTCTGCTTCCGCAGCAGCCTTGGCCGCGGCGGCCTTCTTTTCCGCCTGGGCCTTCTTCATGGCCTTGTACTTCTCCTTCTCCTCCTTCGTGGCGATGGGGGAGATGGCGTCCTTCGGGCAGACCTTGGTGCACATCTTGCAGTTCTTGCACTTGTCGTAATCGATGACGGCCACGTTGTCCACCACATGAATGGCGTCGAACTTGCACTCCTTGGCGCACAGGCCGCAGCCGATGCAGGCGTTGTCGCAGACCTTCATGGCGGCGGGGCCCTTCTGCTTGTTGGCGCACTCCACAAAGACCTTCTTGGACACGGGCACGGACACGATCAGGTGGCGCGGGCAGGCCGCGGCGCACTGCATGCAGTCGGTGCACTTGTTGGGATCGATCACCGGCACGCCGTTTTCGCCCATGGAGATGGCTTCAAAGGCGCAGGCCTTGATGCAGGAACCGAAGCCCAGGCAGCCGTAAGCGCACTCCAGAGGGCCGTTGCCGGCCACTTTCGTGGCGCCCAGGCAGTCCTGCACGCCGATGTACTCATACTTCTTCTTGGCCGCGGTGCCGCCGTTGCAGATCACGTGGGCAACATGCTTTTCCTCCGCAGAGGCTTCCACACCCATGATCACGGCGATCTTGGCGGCCGCTTCCGCGCCGCCCACAGGGCAGCAGTTGACCGCCGCTTTGCCGGCGATAATCGCATTGGCCGCGCTGGAGCAGCCAGCAAAGCCGCAGCCGCCGCAGTTGGCGCCGGGCAGGCAGTCCATGATCTCCGGGAAGCGGGGATCGGTCTTGACCTCGAAGATCTTGGAAGCGACAGCCAGGATCAGGCCGAAGGCCAGACCCATGATGCCCAGCACCAGGACCGCCGAGACGACATTCATAACATCCAATTCCATACTCTTAGCCCCTCCTTACCATACTTTCAGACCGGAGAAGCCCATGAAAGCCAGAGCCATCAGGCCGGCCGTGACCAGCGCGAGAGGGAAGCCCTCGAAGCACTTGGGCGAATCGGCAAACTCCAGCCGCTCACGGATGGATGCGAACAGCACGATCGCCAGCAGGAAGCCCAAGCCGCCGGTGATACCGTAGGTGATGGACTCGATCAGGTTGTAGCCGCTGGTGATGTTGGCCTGCGCCACGCCGAGCACGGCGCAGTTGGTGGTGATCAGGGGCAGATACACGCCCAGGGCCGTGTACAGGGCCGGGACGGATTTCTGCAGGAACATTTCAATCAGCTGCACCAGGGAAGCGATGACCAGGATGAAGGCCACGGTCTGCATATACTCCAGACCCATAGGCTCCAGGAGCAGCGTATCAACGAGCCAGGTCACCGCAGAGGCCAGGCCCATGACGAACGTAACGGCCGCACCCATACCAACTGCCGTATCCAGCTTTTTGGAAACGCCCATGAAGGGGCAGATGCCCAGGAACTGGACCAGGATGAAGTTGTTGGTCAGGATGGCGCCCAGAGAAATTGCAAGAATTGAGGTAAGCATTTACTTCGTCTCCTCCTTCGCTGCAGACTTGTCTGCCGCCTTTTTCATGGCCCAATTCATGACCGCGATCATGATGCCCAGGGTGATGAAGCCGCCGCAGGGCATGGTGATCAGGGACGCACCGATGCCTTCGGGCAGGATGCGGATGCCGTCTGCGCCGCCCAGCACGATGCGGAAGCCGTTGCTGACGTCGATCAGGCCGCCGCCGAAGGTGCCGTAGCCCAGGAATTCGCGGACGATGCAGAGGATCACCAGGGTGATGGTGTAGCCGATGCCCTGGAACAGGCCATCCATGAAGGACGCGCCGATGCCGGACTTATAAGCCACGGACTCCGCACGGGCCAGGATGATGCAGTTCACCACGATCAGGGGGATGAACACGCCCAGGGAGCTGGACAGCGCGGGAACGTAAGCCTTCAGCAGCAGGTCCACCACGGTGACGAAGCCCGCGATAACGACGATGAAGGCTGCGATACGGATCTTATCGGGGATGATCTTTCTCAGGGCGGAAATGACGACGTTGGAGCCGATCAGGACCAGCGTCACGCAGATGCCCATGCCGATACCGTTGAACAGGGAGGTCGAAATTGCCAAAACCGAGCACATGCCCAGCAGCTGGACCAGGACGGGGTTATTGGTCAGTAAACCTTCCTTAAACTGTTTACCCAAGTTCATAATCCAATACCCTCCTTTAACCCAAGGTTCCGAAGATCACCGAGGCTGCGTTGACGCCGCTGGTGATCGCTTTCGTAGACACGGTGGCGCCGGAGATGGCGTCCACGCGGTTGCTGCCGCTGTTGACGGTAAACGGATTGTCCGCCGTGGCGCTCATGCCGACGAACTGGGACAGCACGCCCACGCCGTTCTTGTTGGGCTTATCGGAGCAGACGTTCGTACCGATGCCGGCCGTCTCCGTGTTGCTGATGACGCTGATGCCGGCCACGGTGCCGTCGCTGTTGATACCGACGACCATATCGATGGTGCCGCTGAAGCCGGAGGGGCCGACCTCGATGGCGTAGCCGGAACCGTCGGCCACTTCGTAGATGTACATCAGTTCCACGCCGTATTCTTCGGCCGCGGCCGCCTGGGCCTCGCCGATCTCGATCTCATTGAACGTGGCGTCCGGGAACACGGCCTGCAGGGATTCCTGCTTGGCCTGCTCCTGCAGGGCTGCGATCTTATCGGCGGTGATGCCGTTGACCAGGCCCAGCAGCAGGGAGACCACCAGGCAGATGCCAAGCAGCGTGATGCTCAGCTTCAAAATATATTTGGGGTCCATCTGGACCTTTTCCTTCTTCACTGCTTCCCCGCTCATTTTGCAGCCGCCTCCTTCTTTTCAGACTTATCCGCCTTGACAAAACCGAAGCGCGCAGGCTTGATATAGCGGTCGATCAGCCACACGGTGCAGTTCATGACCAGGATGGCAAAGCAGACGCCCTCGGAATAGGTGCCGAAGTAACGGATGAACACAGTGATCAGACCGCAGCCGATACCGAAGATGATCTGGCCCTTGTGGGTGACGGGAGAGGAGGCATAGTCGGTGGCCATGAAGATGGCGCCCAGCATCACGCCGCCGCTGAGAACGTTGTAGAGCATCCAGGTGAAGTTGTCCTGACCGCCCTGGGGGAACGCGAAGGTAACCACCGCGACGGTGAGGATGAAGGCCAGGGGAATGTGCAGGGTGATGACCTTGCGCCAGCACAGGTAAATGCCGCCGATGATCAGCATCAGGGCGGAAACCTCGCCCATGGAGCCGCCGATCTGGCCCATAAAGCACTGCAGCAGCGTGGTGCCGTCAGGCATCAGGCCCTGGTGCAGGAAGGACAGGGGCGTGGCGGCGGTGATGGCGTCCACAGCCGCGTCGGAAACGGGGCCGACGCCCACGTTCGTGCCGCTGGCCACCCAGGTGCCCATGGTGCCCGCCCAGGAGAACAGGAAGGCGCGGGCGCCCAGGGCGGGGTTCATGAAGTTTTTGCCCAGGCCGCCGTACAGCTGCTTGACGATGATGATGGCGAAAGCGTCACCGATGACGATCATCCAGTAGGGAATGCTGACCGGGCAGGTGAAGGCCAGCAGCATACCGGTGACCACGGCGGACAGGTCGCCGATGGACTGGGGCTTGTGCATGACCTTGCGGTACAACCACTCAAAGAATACGCAGGCCGCGACGGAAACGACCGTGACGGTCAGCGCGCGGAAACCAAAGAAATAAATTGCTGCGACCAGTGCGGGGACCATGGCGATGATCACATCCAGCATGATCGAGCGGACATCCTCATTGCTGCGAATGTGGGGCGAGGAGGATGCCTTGAGCTTCAATGCTTTATAATCCATCTCTTAGCACCTCCATTTTACTTGGCTTCTGCCTTGGCGGCAGCTTCTGCGGCCGCTTTTTCTGCGGCGCGCTTGTTGTTGATCTTCTGCTTGGCCGTGCGGAAGTTATGTACCAGATGCACGCGGCCGGGGCAGATATAGGAGCAGGAACCGCACTCGATGCAGTCCATCACGTGCAGCGCTTCCAGCTCATCCAGGCGGTCCTTGCTGGCGTACAGGTTCATCATCAGCGGCTGCAGATGCATGGGGCAGACGCCGACGCACTTGCCGCAGCGGATGCACTCGGGGTGCTCCACGGTCTTTTCTTCATTGCCGCAGAACGCCAGCAGGGCGTTGGTCGCCTTGCCGACGGGCGCGTCCAGATTGTACTGCGCGTTGCCCATCATGGGGCCGCCCATGAGGATCTTATAGGTATTCTCCTTCACGCCGCCGCAAGCGTCGAAAACGCACTTGAGGGGTGTGCCGACGCGGACTTCCAGGTTCTTGGGCTCGATGGTGCCGGAACCGGAGACCGTGACGATGCGGCGGATCAGGGGCATGCCGGTGGTCACGGCGCGGTAGATGGCGCAGGTGGTGTCCACGTTGAACACGGCGCAGCCCACGTCTGCGGGCAGCTTGCCGCCGGGCACCTGACGGCCGGTGATGGCCTGGATCAGCTGCTTTTCTGCGCCCTGGGGATAGCGAGTGTGCTCCACGTCGACGACGATGTTGCTCACGCCCTCCTTGGCGATCTCCTGGCGCAGGATCTCTGCGGCGTCCGGCTTATTGTCCTCGATACCGATGTGGACCGTCACGCCGAAGGCCTTGGCCAGCAGCTTTGCGCCGCCGATGACCTGCTCGGGCATCTCCAGCATGATGCGGTGGTCGGACGTGATGTAGGGCTCGCACTCCGCCGCATTGATGATCACGGTGTCGACCTTGCCCAGGCCGCCGCTGATCTTCACATGGGTGGGGAACGTTGCGCCGCCGCATCCGACGATGCCTGCGTTCTTGACGATCTCCGCCAGCTGTTCCCCGGTGAGTTCATCGGGGTTCTCCACGGGTTTGACGTCCTCGCTGACCGTATCCTGATGGTCGTTTTTAATGACCACAGACATGCAGTCCGTGCCGTTGAAATGAGGACGCGGCTCCACTGCGACGACCGTGCCGGATACACTTGCGTGGATCGGCGCCGATACGAACCCAGTGGCTTCGCCGATTTTTTGTCCCAGCTTCACGGTATCCCCCACTGCCACGATGGGTTTGCAGGGTGCGCCGATATGAAGGGACATGGGAATGACAACTTCGTCTGGAGCCTCCAGCTTTTCAATTGCCTTCCCACAGGTCGCGTCTTTCATCGGATTGGGATGAACGCCGCCAAAAAATGCTTTTGCCATTGTTTTCACCTCATCTAACACCTGTGGGTAGCGCGATACTACCCCATACTCGGTAACAATCATATCCCTTTTTGCCGCCCATGGCAAGCCCTGCGCCCTAAATTGATGAATTTTTCACAAAAAGAAAATATTTTTTTGCAAATTCTTTCATTTTTTCCGGTTTTCTCAAAAAAACCGTCCCTTTTCCGAAAGTCCCACGCCTGCTCCGGCGCAGGTGCTCCCGCCCCCTATTTCAGCGAATTTGTTGCATATTTATTTTGTTTTTGAAAAATATTTACAGTTTCTTAATGCAAAAATCATTTTTTGTAGACTTTCACTAAATTGCGGCCCAAAAGCGCTGGAATCTTGTGGTTTTGACATTGACAACAAAATTCAAAAAAACTATCATGGTACGTACTAATATTTTAATGAAGAGGGTGATCTCCAATATGAAAATGAAAGCTGCACAGGTGGTATGCGAATGCCTGCTGGAGCAGGGCGTCGATACGGTATTCGGCTACCCCGGCGGCACCATCCTCAATATCTATGACGCGCTGTATGGATATGAGGGCAAGATCCGCCATATCCTGACCGCCCACGAGCAGGGCGCGTCCCACGCCGCCGACGGCTACGCCCGTTCCACCGGCAAGGTGGGCGTGTGCTTCGCCACCTCCGGCCCCGGCGCGACCAATCTCACCACCGGCATCGCCACTGCATATTATGATTCTTCCCCGGTGGTCTTCCTGACCGTCAACGTCCCCGAGCCCCTGATCGGTAAGGACACGTTCCAGGAAGTCGACATCACCGGCATCACCATGCCCATCACCAAGGCCAATTTCCTGGTCCGCGACGCCGACGCCCTGGCCGACACCCTGCGCACGGCCTTCGCCATCGCCCGCAGCGGCCGCCCCGGCCCCGTGCTGATCGACATTCTGAAGAATGTCACCGCCGCGGATGTGGACTATGAGTTCCTGCCCCTGAGCGAGCACGCCAACCACGGCCGGCTGAAGGAAATGTTGGACATCGCCTCCCACGATCTGGTCAGCCGCGAGCGCGAGCCCGACCACAGCGACGTGGACAAGCTGCTGGAGATGATCGAGCAGGCCCAGCGCCCGGTGGTGCTCTGCGGCGGCGGCGTGATCCGCTCCGAAGGCGCCGTGCCGGAATTCCGCAAGTTCTTTGAAACGCTGAACGCCCCTGTGATCTCCACCATGATGGGCGGCGGCGCCTGCCCCGGCAACCATCCCCTGTTCGCGGGCATGGTGGGCATGCACGGCACCCACGCCGCCAACGTGGCCGTGTCCCGCTGCGACCTGCTCATCGCCATCGGCTGCCGCTTCTCCGACCGCGTGGCCCTTTCCCCCAAGCACTTCGCCGAGCACGCCAAGATCGTCCATATCGACATCGACCGCGCCGAGATCGACAAGAACGTGGTCACCGACCACCACATCATCGGCGACGCCCGCCGCGTGCTGGAAATGCTCAACGCCAAGCTGGCGCCCCACGATTATCCCGAGTGGAAGGAATACGTGTTCTCCAACACGGAAGTGCCCCTCAAGAGCGTGCCCGGCAAGCTGCTGCCCGCCGATATCCTCAACAGCATCTCCAAGCTGACCGACGACGACGCCATCATCGCCACCGACGTGGGCCAGCATCAGATGTGGGTCGCCCAGTACTTCCATTTCAACCGCCCCGGCCAGCTGATCACTTCCGGCGGTTTCGGCACTATGGGCTTTGGCCTGGGCGCCGCCATGGGCGCCAAGATCGGCAACCCCGACAAGGTCGTGGTCCACGCCACCGGCGACGGCTCCTTCCGCATGAACTGCAACGAGCTGGCCACCGTGCAGCACTACGGCCTGCCCATCATCACCGTACTGTTCAACAACCAGACTCTGGGCATGGTCCGCCAGTGGCAGACGTTGATGTACAGCAAGCGCTACTCCCAGACCACTCTGGACCGCGGCCCCGACTTCGTCAAGCTGGCGGAGGCTTACGGGCTCGACGGCTACCGCGTTTCCAACATCGAGGACTTTGAGGCCGCCTTCAAAAAGGCCCTGCAGGCCGGCCACGCCAGCCTGATCGACTGCGCCATCGACATCGACGAGATGGTTCACCCCATGGTCCCCGGCGGCAAGCCCAACACGGACTTCCTGCTGGATTAACGGAAAGGAGTGGCATTGATGAACGAATACACCCGTCACACCCTGTCGGTCCTGGTGGAAAACACCGCCGGCGTTCTGAGCCAGGTCTCCCGCCTGTTTTCCCGCAAGGGCTACAACATCGAGTCCCTGGCCGTGGGCACCACCGACGATCCCCGGATCTCCCGCATCACCATTGAGATCGACACCGACGATTCCTCCGCCGCCCAGATCGCCAACCAGCTGCGCAAGCTCTTCTGCGTTTATTCCGTGCAGGAGCTGGTGCCGGATAATTCCATCCGCCGCGAGCTGGTCATGATCAAAGTCAAGGCGGACACCAGCGAAAACCGCAACGAAGTGATCCAGATCGCCAATATCTTCCGCGCCTCGATCATCGACGTTTCCCTCAGTTCGCTGACCATCGCCGTCATCGGCGCCGAATCCAAGGTGGACGCCATCCAGCGCCTGCTGCAGAGTTTCGGCATCCTCGAAATGGTTCGTACCGGTATGGTCGCCCTCGAAAGAGGCGACTCTACGATCAACGATATCAACAAAGAAAAAGGAGAGTTCAACTATGGCAAGCTGCTATGACATGAATGCAAAGATGTACTATGAAAAAGACTGCGACATGAAGTACCTCAAGGGCAAGAAGATCGCGGTCATCGGCTATGGTTCCCAGGGTCACGCCCATGCGCTGAACCTGCGCGACAGCGGCTGCGACGTGATCGTCGGCCTGCATGTGGGCGGCAAATCCTGGCCCAAGGCCGTGGCAGACGGTTTTGAAGTCTACACCGCCGCGGAAGCCGCCGAAAAGGCCGACATCATCATGATGCTGGTCAACGACGAGCGCGCCGCCGATATTTATAAGGAGTCCATCGCTCCCAACCTGAAGCCCGGCAACGCCATCGCTTTTGCCCACGGCTTCAACATCCGCTATAAGCAGATCGTGCCTCCCGCCGACGTCGACGTCTTCATGGCCGCCCCCAAAGGTCCCGGCCACACCGTCCGCGGCCAGTATGTGGAAGGCAAGGGCGTGCCCTGCCTGGTAGCTGTGGAGCAGGACGCTTCCGGCGACTGCCTGAACATCGCCCTGGCCTATATCGCCGCCATCGGCGGCGCCCGCGCCGGCATCATGGAGACCACCATGGACATCGAGACCGAGACCGATCTGTTCGGCGAACAGACCGTGCTGTGCGGCGGCCTGGTGGATCTGATGCAGTGCGGCTTTGAAGTGCTGTGCGAGGCCGGTTATGCCCCCGAAAACGCCTATTTCGAGGTCTGCCATGAGGTCAAGCTGATCGTCGACCTGATCAACAAGGGCGGCGTGGCAGCCATGAACTACTCCATCTCCGACACCGCCGAATATGGCGAATATGTGTCCGGTCCCCGCGTCATCGACCACGAGCAGGTCAAGGCCAACATGCGCGCGGTCCTGTCCGACATCCAGGACGGCACCTTCGCCGGCAAGTGGATCGCCGAGAACAAGAACGGCCGCACCTTCTTCAACTCCAAGCGCGCCATGCTGGCAAAGCATCCGCTGGAGACCGTGGGCGAGAAGCTGCGCAACGAAATGCTGTGGAAAGACGCCGAAGCCGGCGACGCCGGCCTGGACGCCGCTTCCAAGTAAATCTTTCCCGCGATTGCATAAAAGAGGTCTGTTCCGTAAGGAACAGACCTCTTTATGTATGTATTGATTATAGAATCGAATCCCATTCCGCTTCATACATACCGGCGGCCCGCAGCGGCGCCGGGGGATCACTTTTCAGCCTTTCCACTGCGCGCCCACGGCGAGGCCGAGGCGGAACACCGCGATCGACGACAACAGGAACAGGCATAAAATACCATAGCCGAACAGGGCCCCCGTGACGAAGCGCCGGGGATTGGTGCTCTCATAAGCCGTGGCCGCCTGGACCGCGCCGTCGACGATCATCGGCAAAAGCAGCAGCGCGGAAAGCGGCGCGCCGGGATGGAAAAAGGCGAACGTCGCCGCGCCGAAGATCAGCCCGAAAAGTTCGCCGGTACACCGGGCGCACAGGGGGAAACGCCGCCCCTTCCAATGGAAGGAGCGGTCGTCCCGGCAGTGGCAGCCGAAAAGGATCGGCAGCCACCGATAGATCCATGCTTTCACACTGCGCAGCTTATACGAACAGGAACGCCAGCACGAACATGAGGATATACCACACGACCGCGATGCAAACGCTGATCAGCGCGCCCATGCCGGCCACCTTCGCCGTTTTCGGCTTCTGATCCTTCCACACCAGGAACAGGATCAGACCCACGAGGGGGATGCAGAAGCCCAGCACGCCCCAGCCGATGCTGCCGGTGTCCTGCACGGCGGGCTGGTTCTGATACTGGTTATTATACTGGTTGTTATACTGATTATTGTACTGGCTCTGGTCCTGATACTGGTAGTCCTGATTGTTGGGATACTGATTCTGGGAGAGATCCTGGGCAGGCTGAGCCGCGCCCTGGGGCGTGCCGCACTTGGGGCAGAACGCCGCGTCCTCATTGAGCTCTGTACCGCAATTCTTGCAAAATGCCATAATACTTCCTCCTTTTTCTTCTCTGCCGCGGTTTTTCAACAGAAACGCCGTTTTTCTGGGGACAGTCTACCATATCCGGCAGCGGCGCGCAAGGCTTGACGGCTATTTTTAGCGAAAATTAATAGACGGCCGCCCTGCCCCTCTGCCGCGCCGTCCCATCCTATGCGCCGGTGCGCGCTTTGATGTCTTCGTCCGCGCAGGACGCGGCGGACGATCCGTTCAAAGCCCGTTTTCCGCCAGGCCCAGCACAGCAATGCTGTGGTGGATGTGGATGGCCATGGCGTGCTCCGCGCCGCTCTCGTCCCGCTTGCGGAAGAAATCCATCAGCAGGGCGTGATCCCGCGCCGTGTCCTCGGCCAGTTCCGCCTCGTGCTCCCCCGCGCCGATGGCGGCGGCCACGGCCTGGTTGATCATGGGCAGCAGGCGCATCAAAAATTCGTTGTGGGCGGCGCGCACGATGGCAGCGTGGAACTCCCGGTCCGCCGCGGTGCGGTCCTCGCCCCCGAAAATGCACCGCTCCACCGCCGCGCCGCAGCGCAGGATCTCCGCCAGTTCCTCCTCCGTCGCCCGGCGGCAGGCCAGGCGTGCCGCGCTGGGCTCAAAGATCGCCCGCAGTTCAAAAAGATCCCGCAGCTGGCCGCGCAGGCGCTCCAGATCGGAAAAGCCGAAATCCTCGATGGTCTCCACCCGGTCGGACACAAAGGTCCCCTTGCCCCGGCGCACCTCCAGAATGCCCCGGGCTGTCAGGGTGCGCAGAGCTTCGCGCAGCGTGGCCCTGCTGACGCCCATCTGTTCGGAAAGGACGAGCTCGTTGGGCAGCTTTTCCCCCGGCGCCAGGCGCTTTTCCACCACGATATGGCTGTACAGCCGCTCGGCGGTCTGCTGGGCCAAACTTTTTTTCTCCATGTTCTGCGCTCCTTTTCTTTTCCTGCGTTTCCGCTTGACATCTCTTCCCCTATGGTATACCATGTAGTCAGATAATGCAAGTGTTGTCATACAACTTTTTGAGTTCTGGGAGGTATATCGTATGCGCTCTGACACTGTAAAAAAAGGCATCCCCGCCGCGCCCAACCGCTCGCTGCTCTACGCGCTGGGCTATACTAAGGAGGAACTGGAAAAGCCGCTGATCGGCGTAGTCTGTTCCTTCAACGAGATCGTCCCCGGCCACATGAACCTGGACAAGATCGCCGAGGCCGTCAAGGCCGGTGTCCGCGCCGCCGGCGGCACCCCGGTGGAGTTCCCCGCCATCGCCGTGTGCGACGGCATCGCCATGGGCCACATCGGCATGAAGTATTCCCTGGTCACCCGGGACCTGATCGCCGACTCCACCGAGGCCATGGCCCTGGCCCACCAGTTCGACGGCCTGGTGATGATCCCCAACTGCGACAAAAACGTGCCCGGT
>CAJFFX010000044.1 GCA_904374485.1 Candidatus Pseudoscillospira falkowii
ATGGCCTACAACCGGCTGAACGGAACGTATTGCTGTGAAAACCAGGCGCTGTACGGGATTTTGCGCGGCGAGTGGGGCTTTGACGGGGCGGCGGTCTCCGACTGGGGCGCGTCGCGGGACCTGGCGGCCGGCGTGGCCGCCGGGCTGGATCTGGAGATGCCCGGCGTGAAAAACGGCCATGCGGCGGATCTGCTCCGCGCGCTGCGGGAGGGGCGGCTGGCGGAAGCCGATCTGGACCGGGCAGCGGAAAACGTTGTTTTGCTCCTGCTTCGGGCCCGGGAGGGGGAAAAGATCCCCTATACCTGCGACCGGGAAGCCCACCACCGCCTGGCGGAAAAGATCGCCGAAAGCGCGGCGGTGCTGCTGAAAAACGACGGCCTGCTGCCGGGCGGGGCCGCGCAGAATGCGGCGGTCATCGGCGCGCTGGCGGCGCGCGGCCGCTATCAGGGAGACGGCAGCAGCCGCATCCACCCCTGGCGCCTGGAGCAGCCCCTGGATGCGCTGCGCGCGAAGATCCCGCGCCTGACCTATGCGCCGGGATACCGGCTGGACGATCCCGCGGCGGACCGGGCGCTGATCGAAGAGGCCGTGGCCGCCGTGCGGGGAAAGGACATCGTCTATCTCTTCGCCGGCCTGCCCGAGGGCTGGGAGAGCGAGGGGTACGACCGCCGCAGTCTGGACCTGCCGGCGGGACAGGAAGCGCTGATCGAAGCGGTGTGCCGGGCCAATCCCAACACCGCCGTGGTGCTGCAGGCGGGAAGCCCGCTGGCGCTCCCCTGGGCGGACCTGCCCCGCGCGATCCTGATGCTCTACCTCGGCGGGGAGAGCGGCGGCAGCGCCGCGGCGAAGCTCCTGCTGGGGGAAGTGTCTCCCAGTGGGAGACTGGCGGAGACTTTTCCCGAAACGCTGGCGGATACGCCGGCGGCCCGGGATTATCCCGGAGGGCATGTGGCGCTCCACCGGGAGAGCCTTTTTATCGGCTACCGCTTTTACGATGCCGCCCGCCGCGCACCCCGTTATCCCTTCGGCCACGGGTTGAGCTACACCGCTTTTTCCTACGGCGCACCGGTCCTGGAAGGCGATGAAGGGGCGGGCTGGCGCCTTTCCTGCCGCGTCAAAAATACGGGGGCCTTCGCCGGCGCGGAGGTTGTGCAGCTGTACGCCGCGCCGCTGGAGAGCAATTGCTTCCGGCCGGTCCAGGAGCTGATCGGATTTCAAAAAATCTACCTGAAATCAGGCTGTGAAAAGGAGGTTTCCTTTACAGTAAAAATGGACGATCTGCGGATCTATGACCCGGAGCAAGGCCGCTTTCTCGTGGAAAATGGCGCGTATGAACTGCGCATCGGCGCATCCAGCCGGGACATCCGCCTGCGCTGCACCCTTCGGGTCACAGCCGGGGCGCGCTGCCGGGACCGGCGGCGGGAGCTTCCTCATTATTATGAAGTGGACGGCTCTTTTCCGGGGGAAGAATTCGCCCGCCTTTTGGGCCGGCCCCTGCCGGAATATGCGCCGCCGCGCAAAGGGACTTACGATGAAAGCGCTGCACTGGAAGATTTGTGCGCCGTCCGCCCGGGGCGTGTTTTGGCTGCAGTGCTCCGTCGCTGTCTTTCCTGGAAATACAGAAGGCAGCCGGAAGCCGGGGCGCGCATGTGGGAGCAGTTTTGCACGACGCCGCTGTGGCAGGCACCCCTGGGCGGCGTGCCCCGCCGCTTTGCGGAGGCGTTCCTGGCACTGTGCAACGGCCGCTGGGGCGCAGCCCTGGGCGCGCTGCTGGGAAAATACTGAAAAAAGGCCCCGGAGCGGCGCAGTGCGCCGCTCCGGGGCCTTGATCGTCTATTTACTCCGCCGCCGTTTCGGCGGCGTTTTTGCGGCGCAGGGTGGAATGCAGGGCGTCGTGGGGACAGGCGCGGAGGCACTTGCCGCAGCGGATGCACTCTGGGCTGTTGGGCGCATCCCGGACCGGCAGGTCCATGGGGCAGCTTTTTTGGCATTTGCCGCAGTGGGTGCAGGCGTCCTGCTCCACCGTGAAGCGATAAAACGCGATGGGGTTGAAAAGGCCGTAGACCGCGCCCAGGGGGCAGAGATAGCGGCAGAAGGGGCGGTACACCGCGACGGAGAGCAGCAGGAGCGCCGCCAGGATCAGCCCTTTCCAGGCGAAAAGCCAGCCCAGCGCCGCCCGCAGGGGCGGATTGGTGGCCAGCAGCGGGATACCGGCAAAAAGCGTCCCGGAGGGGCAGATATATTTACAGAACCAAGGCTGTCCCTGGCCCACCAGATCCACCACCGTCATGGGCAGCAGGATCACGAAAAGGGCCAGGACGGCGTATTTGAGAAAGCGGAGATACCGGTCGCCGGGCAGCTTTTTCCATTTTCGCACAAAGGGGATTTTGTGGAGCAGGTCCTGCACCAGTCCGAAGGGGCAGAGCCACCCGCAGACGAAGCGGCCGAAGATCGCGCCGACGAGCAGGAAAAAGCCCACCACATAAAAGGCAAAAAAGTGGTTCCGGTCGGCCACCACGGCCTGAAAAGCCCCGATGGGGCAGGCGCCCAGGGCGCCGGGGCAGGAGTAGCAGTTCAGCCCCGGCAGGCAAAACTGCTTGCCGGGCCCTTTATAGATGGCGCCGCTGACAAAGCCGGCGGCGTAACCGTTCGTCAGGGCGGTGAAGCAGAGCTGGACAAGAAGGCGCAGATGGGCTCTGCAGCTGTGCAGCCGCTTACCCAAGGCCGATGCACTCCATGCAGATGGTGACCGCTTTGCGGAAAACGACCTGGTGCTCCGCCTGCCCCACGCCGAAGGCAAGCAGGATCACGCCCAGGAGCACCAGCGCGCAGGCGGCGCGGTTTTTGCGCAGAAACGTCATTTCTGCACCTCCGGCAGGAGCGCGTCGATGATGGCGGCCCAGTCTTCCTTATCCTTGGAGCCGAGATAGGCGCTGCCCACCTGGGCGCCGGTGCTGTCCACGAAAAAGGTGGTGGGAACGGAGGAGATCTGGTAAACGACGCCCATCAGGTCCGCAGAGGGCAGGATGTGCAGATAGTCCGCGCCGGTGGAATCCACAATGGCCCGGGCGGTCTCCACCTGCTCCGGGTTGATGCTCCCGTCGGCGTTGAGCGTGTCGATGACCAGGCCGACGACGCGCACGCCCCGGTCCTCGTATTCATCGGCCAGTTCCCCCAGATCCGGCATTTCCCGCAGGCAGGGGCCGCAGTAGGTGGCCCAAACGTTGACCATGGTCAGATCGTAATCGGCAAAGATCGAGGAGTCTACGCTGTTGCCCTCCAGGTCGGTGGCGGTGAAATCGCTGAGGATGCCCGCTCCGCCGGCCTCATTTCCCGCTTCCGGGGTTTCCGGTTCGGAGGATGACGGCGCAGGGAGATCGTTTTCACCGTTTTTGTCCGCGCCGCCGGCACAACCGGAGAGCAGCAGGGCGGAGAGCAGCGCAGTGAGAAGCAAAAGCATGGAAAAGCGTTTCATTTCAGGAATTCTCCTTTCGGTTTTCGGTTTGCCGGGAATGGGTTTATGTTACAGGAAAAGGTCCCGGCGGCGTTGCTGCATATCCCGCAGTCATCCCTTTTTTCGCAGCAGGAACGACAGGACGAAAAACAGCGCCAGATACAGCGTGATGGTGGCGCCGGCGCTGGCGCCGATCTCGAAGGAAGTCATGATGCCGGCGATGCCGGCGGCCAGCGCGCCCAGGATGGAAAACAGGTGGTACTGGCGCATATTGACGGAGAGATTGCGTGCCGCCGCGCCGGGCAGTACCAGCATGGAGTTGATGACCATCAGGCCGACCCAGGACATGGACAGCGTGACCACCACGGCGATGGCGGCGGAAAACACCGCCTCGTAAAGGCCGGTGCGGATGCCGCGGCTGTCGGCCAGGGCGGGATGGACGCCGGTGAGCAGGATCTTGTTCAGCGCCAAAAGCCAAAAGACGGCGACGCAGACCAGGATGATCAGCAGCAGGCCGATCTCGGCGGGGGACACGCTCAGCACGTCGCCCACCAGAAGGGCGTTGAATTTTGTGAAGCTCTGGCCGCCCAGAGTGGCGATGAAAATACCGAGGGCCACAGCCGTGGAGGAAAAGACGCCGATGACCGTGTCACTGGACATGTGCGCCCGATGGCGCACGACGGTGAACAGCAGGGCGAAGACTACGGCGAAGGTCACGGCGCAGGGCGTGGGCGCCAGCGCGCCGGCCAGGGTGCCGATGGCCATGCCGGTGAAGGCGCTGTGGCCCAGAGCGTCGGAAAAAAAGCTCATGCGGTTCGTGACCACCATGGTGGAGAGCAGGCCGAAAAGGGGCGTGATGACGAGAATGGCCAGGAAGGCATTTTTCATAAACATCAGTCCGTCGGCCTGGGCCCAGGTGAATGGCAGCAGGCTGACGACGGCATACCACAATTCCATATTCACGCCCTCCATTCCCTTCCCAGGTGGAAGGCTTCCCGGAAAGCGTCGGAATTGAGCACTTCCCGGGGACTGCCGGCGGCCTGGATCGTATCGTTGAGCAGCAGGACCTTGTCCACGTAAGGGTCCAGCATCGTAAAATCGTGGGTGGACATGAGGATGGACAGGTCATAATTCCTGCGGATCTCATCGAGCATATCCAGCAGCAGCTTCATGCCGTCGATGTCCACGCCGGACATGGGCTCGTCCAGGATCAGGATATGGGGCACGGGCTCCAGGGCCAGGGCCAGCAGCACCCGCTGCAGCTCGCCGCCGGACAGGGCGCCCAGACGCCGGTCGATCAGCTTTTCCGCGTGGACGCGGGCCAGGCACTGTTCCACCTTTTGCCGCAGGGCTTTCGGAACCGGCAGGAACACCGGCCAGGAGGAGATGCAGGAAACGAAGAGGTCCTGTACGCTGACGGGGTCGCTGCGGTCAAAGGCGGGGTTCTGGGGCACATAGCCGAAGGTGGGCTGGGCCTTGTCGCCGGTGGCCAGGAAGAATTCCAGCTTGCCGCTGTGGGGGTACTGGCCCAGGATCGCCTTGAGCAGGGAGCTTTTTCCCGCGCCGTTGGGGCCGATCAAGGCCACGATCTCGCCGCAGTGGATGTGCAGGTCCACGTGTTCGAACACCGTTTCGTCCCCCAGGCGCAGGCCCAGGTCCGTGGCGCGCAGGCAGCAGGCACCGTGGCAGCCGATATCGTGGAGCCCCGGATGCTTGTCGATGCGCATTTTTTTGTAGATGGTCTCGTTATTCATATTCCTCCAACTCCTGCGCCGGTGGCGCGGTCAGGCCGCTTTGAACGGTTTTGATGTTCTGTTCCATGTTTTCTTCGTAGCTTTTGCCGTTGTCGCCCATCATCATGGTCAGCGTGCCGAGGGCCGTGCCGGTCTCCCGCTGGATGGCCTTGGCCGTGGCGTCGGAGCCGTTTTCCTCCACAAAGATCATCGGGATCTGCTCCTCGCGCACCAGCGTCACGATCTCCACGATGTCCTTGGCGGAAGCCTCGCTGCCCGCTTCCTCTTCAATGGATCTGAGCAGGGTCAGGCCGAAGGCGTCGGCAAAATAGGCAAAGCCGTCGTGGAAGGTGATCATGCCATAGAGGGGGGCGTTTTCCTCTCCGTGGAGCAGCGCGTATCCGTCCGCGGAAATGGCGCGGTAGCGCGCCGCGGCCGCCGCGCCGTTTTGCAGGTAGGCGTCGGCGTGGGCGGGGTCCAGGTCTGCCAGGGTACCGGCGATCGTTTCCGCCATCTGCGCGGCCCGGCTGGGGTCCATCCAGATGTGGGGGTCAAAGTGGCCGCTGTCCGCTTCGAGCGCGGCGTGGTCGTGATCTTCGTGGCCGGCGTAGGGCAGAAGCTCGATCCCTTCGGAGCAGTCGATCACCGGCGCGTCGGAAAAAGCCAGGGCGTCGGCCATGAAGTCCTCCAGCCCCGCGCCGTTGATGACGATGACATGCGCCCCCTCGATGGCGCGCATGTCGTTCACGCTCAGCGTGTAGTCGTGCAGGCAGCTGACCTGCTGGTCGATCATCAGATGGACCTCCACGCCGTCGACACCCTCCGTCACGGCCTGGGTGAAGCAGTAGACGGGATAGGTGGTGGCAAGGATGCGGAGACTGCCGCTGTCTTCGTTGTGAGAGGCGCTGCCCGCCGGGCCGCCGCAGGCGGCCAGGGAAAAGACCAGCGCGGCGGCGCAGAGCAGGGCCGCCCATCGTTTTTTCATACCAGTCCCTCCTTTGCGCCGGCGTCCTCTGTCCGCCCTTTGGCAATGCAGGTTTCACAAGTGCCGTAAAACATGGTTTTCCCGGGATTGATGCGGATATTGTGGGCCCGGGAAAGATGGTGATACAAGTGGGAGAGCTCGGCGCAGTCGATGTTGATCACCCGGCCGCAGGACTCGCATTTCAGGCAGAAGAACACGTCGTCCTCCTGGGGCAGATACCGGTAGCAGGCGGCGCCCACGCCGTCGATGGAGACTTTGGCGATGGCCTTGTCCTGCTCCAGGCGGTCCAGGGTGCGGTAAATGGTAGTCAGCCCCACTTTTTCGCCTCGACGCTCCAGCTCGTCGGACAGCTGCTGGATGGTGATATAAGCGCCGGCCTGGCGGCGGATACAGTCCAGCACGCACTCGCGCTGTTTTGTTTTATAGGTTTTCCGGGTGGGCATGGCGTCGCTCCCTTTTTATAATTTGAAAACGCTTTTCATTTTAATGGTCAGCTGGCGATTTGTCAATAGAAAATGAAAGCGATTTTCAAATTCAGCAAAAAGCGCCGGACCTGCAGGGTCCGGCGCTTGGGGAAGCGGATGCAATATGGATTATTTGGCGTAAAAATTGATTAGGCAGCCGGCGAGAATGATCTCTCTTTCTTCGCAGGTCAGGCCGGGGAGGCGCAAGGTGAGGGGCGTTTCCTTTTCGCCCTGATACAGCACGGCGGCGATCTCTTCGCCGTCTCCCTCCAGCAGGGCGCGGATGCCGGGAATATAGACCCGGTCGCCAGGCTGGATGTGATAAGACGCCAAGTCCGGCAGAATAAACGGGAGCATGCCCCAGTTGACCACGTTGGAGCGGTAGCGCTTGGTGGCGTAATCCTCGGCAATGTTGGCGCAGCCGCCCAGCACCCGCTGGCAGGAGGCCGCCTGTTCCCGGGCGGAACCGTCGCCGGGGCGCAGGGCCAGCACCAGGGTGCCGAGACCGGTGGAGGCGGCGTCGCGGCCGCAGAGGGCCTCTTTTGCCGCATCGCTCAGCGCGCCGCGGCGGCGCTCCAGTTCCAGCGTCTGCACCGCCTTGGCCCGGGGCACATATTGGGGATCCTTGCGGCTCAGGGTGAATTCCGCCAGGCGCACGGGGTTGGAGCGGTAGGAAGAGGTCTCGCCGGAGGGGATCAGCTCGTCGGTGGTGGTGACGGGATCATAGATAGCGGCGGCCACGGTCAGCAGCAGATTTTCCGGCATGGGAATCTGCTCAGGCCAGTCTGTGATGTTGGGGCCCAGGACCAGTTCCGCGCTGGGATCGGGCTTGCCCACGCCGTAATAGACTCTGGCTTTGTAGGAGCTATCATCGAAGTCATACAGTTCCCGGGCGCTGTCCGCAGGCACTTCCGGCAGCTCTGTGGCAGCAGTGAGCACGCCGCCGTTGAGGGCGGTGGCGGCGATGGAACGGGCGTCCATCAGAGCGACATAGGACACCTGCCCATCGGAGGGTTTGCTGCCCTCGCGGTTGGGGAAGTTGCGGGTGGAGTGGCGGATGGAGAAGGCGCCGTTGGCCGGCACGTCGCCCGCGCCGAAGCAGGGGCCGCAGAAGCAGGAGCGGATGGAAGCGCCGGCGCTCATCAGATCGGCGATAGCGCCGTTTTTCGTCAGCGCCTGCATGACGGGCATGGAGCCGGGATAGCAGGACAGCCAGAACGCGCCGCTGCCGGTGCTGTGTCCCCGCAGGATCTCCGCCGCGCGCATCAGGTTCTGGTAGGTGCCGCCGGAGCATCCGGCGATGACGCCCTGATCGACGATGAACTTGCCGCCTTTGATTTTGTGCAGCAGGGATTCCGGCTGCGCCTTCAGGGAAAGCTTTTCCACCACGGTTTCGTCGATGCTGTGCAGCAGATCTTCCATATTGGCTTTGAAGTCGGCGATGGTATAAGCGTTGCTGGGATGGAAGGGCAGGGCGATCATGGGCTCGACACGGGAGAGGTCCAGCTCGATGAATTTATCGTAGTACGCGCCGTCGGCGGGGGCGAGGGCTTTGTAGTCTTCCCCGCGGCCATAGGAGACCAGCGCTTCGCGGACGGTCTCGTCCGTCTGCCAGACGGAGGAGAGGCAGGCGGTCTCCGTGGTCATCACGTCGATGCCGTTGCGGTATTCCATGGCGAGGCTGGCAACGCCGGGGCCGATGAATTCCAGCACGGCGTTTTTCACGATGCCGTCCTTGAACGTTTCGCCGATCAGCGTCAGCGCCACGTCCTGGGGGCCCACGCCGGGCCTGGGCGCGCCGGTGAGATAGACGGCGATGACCTTGGGATAGGCTACGTTGTAGGTCTTGCGCAGCAGCTGGCGGGCAAGCTCCGGGCCGCCCTCGCCGATGGCCATGGTGCCGTAGGCGCCGTAGCGGGTATGGGAGTCGGAGCCGATGATCATTTTGCCGCCGCCGGCGTAGCACTCGCGCATATAGGAGTGGATGACCGCCTGGTGGGCGGGCACGAATTCGCCGCCGTATTTCTTTGCGGCGGACAGGCCGAACACGTGGTCGTCCTCGTTGATGGTGCCGCCTACGGCGCACAGGCTGTTGTGGCAGTTCGTCAGCACATAGGGCAGGGGGAAGCGCTGCATGCCGGAGGCCCGGGCCGTCTGGATGATGCCCACATAGGTGATGTCGTGGGACGCCATGGCGTCAAATACGATCTCCAGCTTGTCGGGGTTGCCGCTGGTGTTGTGGCTTTGCAGGATGCCGTAGGCAATGGTGCCTTTTTTCGCCTCGGCGGGCGCGGCCAGCCCGGCGGCCTGGGCGTCGGCTGCCGGCACGGGGACGCCGCCCTTAAGATACATGCCGTTTTGATGTATTTTCAACATAATGGATCACCTGATTCAATTTCAAAATTATTGTTATTATAGCAGACGGCGCGGCGCGGCACAATACCCGCCCGCGCCCGGGCCGCGCGCCGCGCTACGGCCGGGGCCAGAGCACGGCCTTCAGATCTACCCGGCCGTCGGGCAGGAAAGGAACGCCCTCAGCTTCTAAAAGCGCCCGGTGGGTGGCCTTTCCCAGGGGTGAGAAAGCGTCGGACAGTTCTCCCTGCCGGTTCACCACCCGGTGGCAGGGCACGTCCGGCGGCGCGCCGTGCATGGCATAGCCCACCACCCGGGAAAGGCGGGGATCTCCGGCCAGGCGGGCCAGCCGGCCGTAGGTGGTGACCCGGCCAAAGGGAATTTGCCGGGCCAGCTGCCAGATCGCTTCGAAGGTATGCGGTTGTTTCCTTTTATGCTGTTCCATGGAACTTACGATAGCATAAACGGCGCGCAAATGCAAAAAAAATATGCGCCCGCGCGAAAAAAGCGCCCGGAGCACAGTGTGCTCCGGGCGAAAAAGCGGTCAGGCGAGCGGGATCGTCAAGGGCGTTTCCAGCGCCGTTTCATGGGTGTGGTTCCACCTTACAGTGACGGTATCGTCGTATGGATAGTTCGGCAGAGTAAGCGAGGAACCGAAATATCCTTCCGGCACATAGAGCGGATCACGGGCAGAACCGAGGAATCCGCCCGCCGCGTAGTCGGTGATCTTGACGTCGCCCGGCTGCGCGTGAAAAGCGGTCGAGGCAATGACGTATGTCGCCTGCCCGTTTCTCCTGGCGACGGAAGCGATATAAAGCGTTTCATTTTTCCAGTATGCCCTGGCGCTGTATACGCTGGGCGGCAGCGGCGTTTGGGCAAAGCCGGTGGAGAGGTCGAAGGTGGTGTACTGCGTTTCCTTGTCCAGCCAGTCGGCGCCGGAAATTTCCAGCGTCAGGTGTTCGCTGTTCCAGAAATAGGGGCTTTCCAAATGGACGGAAAAGGGATACGCGCTGCCTTCCTCCATGCTGCCCGTGGCGATCAGACCGTTTTTGTGTCGACCGGCCGTGCTGCCGTTCTCATCCCGCAGTGTGCAGTGCAGCATTTGCAGCCAGGCGGTATTTGCAGGATCGTCGCGGACATAGACCCGCGTGTGGGTGGGGTGGACGTCCACCCGGTCGATGAAAAGCTTTTGGCCGTCTATTTCCACCCATTTCTGCACATGGTAGATCTTGCTTGGGGCGACTTCGGCGCGCGCGATGGGCAGATCGAAGGTGACGGTATAGTCGTCTTTCTGGAAGGTCCTCCTGCCGCCGCCGGGAAGATCGGCATGGCGAATGGTCAGGGTGAAGCGGATGGCGTCGGGGAGAGGGACGTCCTGGGGAAAGCTGATGGTGTCGAATCCCACTTCGCCCGGGGCCAATGGGGCTGAAAAGGACAAAAAGGCGTTGAGCGTCTGCCCGTTTTTGTTCAGATAATCGCTGTCTGTATAAATCTTTTCATAGGCGTCGCCGGCGCAGTCAATGTGATAGAAAACGGCGATCTCCGCTTCGTCCACGACCATGGCGTCCACGGTGACGGTAAATTCTTCCGCTGTCTGACTGGCCAGCACATCCTGCGCGTAATTGTGCTCCAGGGCGGTCTGCAGGCTGGGGTTGAAGCATACCGCCTCGACTAGGGGTTTCAGCAGGGGGAGCGTGGCGCAGGCCTGGGCAAAGGGCGTGCTCACATTGACCAGCACCACAAAGGCGGCGAATGCTGCGGCGATGCTGCCGGCGGGGACCTGGATCCGCCTGCGCAGCCGCCGGCGCTTTTGGATGCGCGCCTGCACGCGCCCGGCGCAGCCCTCCAGCGCGTCCGGCGGCACGGACAGCCGGCGGCGCAGCAGTTCATATTCCTCCATGCGGTTCATGGCGACACCTCCTCGTCGTCCGTCAGGTGGAGTTTCAAAAGCTGCAGGGCCCTGCGCTGGCGGGAGGAAACGGTGCCCTCCGGAAGACCCAGGGCCTGGGCCGTTTCCGCCAGGGTGAAGCCGCCGAAATACCGCAGCGCGATCACGCTGCGCAGATCTTCGGGCAGCCGCTCCAGAGCTTCCAGCAGCGGCAGCGCGTCATAGGGCGTCTCGGCGCGTTCCGGCAGGGTTTCCACCGGCGTTTCCCGCTGCCGGCGGCGCAGCTCGTCCAGGCACACGTTGATGAGGATGCGGGTCAGCCAGGTGGAAAAATACGCTTCCCGGCGCAGGGAACGGCGCTTCAGATACCCGCGGTAGACGGCCTCGTCTACGGCATCCACCGCGGCGCTCTCACTGCCGAGATAGAGATAAGCCACGCGGTAGAGCTGTTCTTTCAAGGGTTCGATGCGGGAAAAATAATCCGCGTCCTTCATCGGCGCACACCTCCTTTTCTGTATATTAGACGGCTTGGGCGGCAGATTTCATCACGAAAGGGGAAAATTTGCAAAAATTGGAGAAAAAAGACTGTCCCCCAGGGAAAAAGGACGGAGCGGGACAGGAAAAATGTATGAAACTTGGATAAAAACGACAGGTGCGGGCGGAAGAATGGAAATGGCGCGGAGGATATGCTACAATCAAGTTACAACAATCTGCGGCGGGCCCGGGCGGCAGCCGCACGAAAAAGGAGTGGATCATCCATGGGCAAATTGGACGGCAAAGTGGCGCTGATCACCGGCGCGACGAAAGGCATCGGCGAATCCGCCGCAAAGCTCTTTGCGCAGGAGGGCGCGAAGGTCGTGATCTGCGGCCGCTCTGCGGAAGACGGAAACCGCGTGGCGGAGGAGATCAACGCCGGCGGCGAAAAGAAGGCGGCCTTTTTCCGCCTGGACGTGAAGGATTATCAGAATTGGGAACAGGCCATCGCCTTCACCAAGGAGACCTTCGGCAAGCTGAACATCCTCATCAACAACGCCGGCATCAGCTACCGGGAAACCGTGGCGGAGACCACGCTGGAGGACTGGGACGACACCATCGCCGTCAACCAGACCGGTATTTTCTACGGCATGAAGCTGGGCATCGCCGCCATGGCGGAAAACGGCGAA
Organism: Candidatus Pseudoscillospira falkowii; assembly: GCA_904374485.1. Classification (GTDB taxonomy): domain Bacteria; phylum Bacillota; class Clostridia; order Oscillospirales; family Oscillospiraceae; genus Pseudoscillospira; species Pseudoscillospira falkowii. Next base: position 12,040 of record CAJFFX010000044.1, read on the forward strand.
AACGGCGCTGTGGTCTCCACCGCGTCGGTGGACGGCGTGGTCGGCAGCGCGGAATTCTTCTCCTACTGCGCCACCAAGGCCGCCGTGCAGGCCATGACGCGCTGCGCCGCCATCTACTGCGGCCAGCAGGGCATCCCGGTGCGGGTCAACGCCGTGGCCCCCGGCTATATCCTCACCCCCATGGCCTATGACGACGCCAAGCAGAACGGCCAGACCATCGAGGAATACTGCCGGGATTCCATCGCCCTGCACCCCATCGGCCGCATGGGCACGCCGGAAGAAGTGGCCAAGGCCTATCTCTATCTCTCCTGCGACGATTCCTCTTTCGTCACGGGCACCACGCTGATGGTGGATGGCGGCTACACCGCGCAGTAAAGCGCCGGGAAGGCCAAAGGAAACAAAAAATCACGGGCGGGCGTTTTCAAAACGCCCGCCCGTGGTTTTATTTTGCAGCGGAAGTTCAGGCGTTCGCCTTCCGGTGCCGGGCGCACCAGGCGCGGTTGATGGCGGAGAGGATGCCGCGCAGGGGCGCCAGGTTGATGTTGTGGTCGATGCCCACGCCGAACACGTCCTTGCCGTCCTTGTCGCGCAGCTGGATATAAGCCACGGCCATGGAGTCGGAGCCGTCGGAAATGGCGTGCTCCTTGTAGTCCACGAAGGTGAAGCGGTCCATCTTCTGGCCGTGGATGGCGTTGAAGAAGGCGTCGATGGGACCGTTGCCCTCGCCGGACACGTCGAAGGTGGTGTCGGTGTGGCGCAGGGTGCCGCAGAATTTCACGTGGGACTTGCCGTCGGCGCCGGTGGTCTCCTGGAAGGAGTGGCGCAGCAGCTCGTAGGGATAGGTGGCGTCGATATAAGCTTCCTTGAACAGCTCGAACACGCGCTCGGCGGGCAGCTCCTTACCCACGCGGTCGGTCTCCACCTGGACGATGTGGCCGAACTCCGCGTGCATGACCTTGGGCAGGTCATAGCCGAAGTTGTGCTGCATGACGAAGGCGGCGCCGCCCTTGCCGCTCTGGCTGTTGATGCGGATGATGGGCTCGTACTCCCGGCCCACGTCCGCCGGGTCGATGGGAAGGTAGGGGATCTCCCAATAGGGGCTCTGGCTTTCCTGCATGTACTGGGTGCCCTTGTTGATGGCGTCCTGATGGGAACCGGAGAAGGCGGTGAACACCAGCTCGCCGGCATAGGGCTGGCGGGGCGGGACGACCATCTTGGTGCAGCGCTCGTACATTTCCTTGATGCGGTTGATGTGGGAGAAATCCAGGTGGGGGTCCACGCCCTGGGTGTACATATTCATGGCCACAGTGACGATGTCCACGTTGCCGGTGCGCTCGCCGTTGCCGAAGAGGGTGCCCTCCACGCGCTCGGCGCCGGCCAGCAGGGCCATTTCCGTGGTGGCCACGCCGGTGCCGCGGTCGTTGTGGGGATGGACGGAGATGATGGCGCAGTCCCGGGAGGGGAGATGGCGGATGAAATATTCGATCTGGTCGGCGTACTGGTTGGGCATGCTGCCCTCCACGGTGGCCGGCAGGTTCAGGATGATCTTGTTTTGGGGCGTTGCGCCGATGGTCTCGATGACCTTCTGGCAGATCAGGGCGGCGTTGTCCATCTCCGTGCCGGAAAAGCTCTCGGGGGAGTATTCATAGCGCAGGTTCATGCCGCCGGCGATCATGGGCTCGCTCAGCTTGCGGATCAGCGCGGCCGCATCGGTGGCGATTTTGATGATGCCGTCCATCTCCATGCGGAACACCACCTTGCGCTGCAGGGTGGAGGTGGAGTTATAGAAATGGAGAATGACGTTCTTTGCGCCGTCGATGGCTTCGAAGGTGCGCTTGATCAGGTGCTCCCGGGCCTGGACCAGCACCTGGATGGTCACGTCATCGGGGATCATGTTCCGCTCGATCAGGGTGCGCAGGATCTCGTATTCTGTTTCCGAGGCGGAGGGGAAGCCCACTTCGATCTCCTTGAAGCCGATGTCCACCAGGGTCTGGAAATATTCCAGCTTTTCCTCCAGGTTCATGGGGTCAATCAGGGCCTGGTTGCCGTCGCGCAGGTCCACGCTGCACCAGATGGGGGCGTGTTTGATCACGTTGTTCGGCCAGGTGCGGTCGGGGATATATTCCGGTTTGAAGGGAATATACTTTTTGCAGCCTTCGTACATCATGAAAAAAACTCCTTTCGTGGGGGCATGGAAAAACGCCCCCGACTACTGTTAGTCAGGGGCGTATTGTACGCGTTACCACCCTGGTTCAGCCTGCGGTTACCCGAGCAGGCCCTCGTCGGCCTCAAGCAAGGCCTGAGCATATAACGGTGCTTCCCGTGCGGCCCTACGCAGGGCTTCAGGCCGCCGGCTCCGGGACCAGTTATCCATCGCATCGTTTCTGCCGGCTCGCACCGCCCGCCGGCTCTCTGAAAGAAGGAGGAAGCGATCTTTTTCCCTTCATCGCCTTTTCTGATTGAAATTACTGTTATCATAATATGGAGCGCGGCCCTTTGTCAAGGGAAAAGCGGAAAATATTTTTGCTTCCGGCTCCGTGGGGACGGACAGCTGTTTTTGTATAAAAGACATAAAACAGAAAAATGTCCGCTCCGGAGAAAAAGAATGGGCCGAAACGGTTGCATTTTTGAACGGACTTCGCTAAAATAGGAAAGTCGTCGGCCCCGCTGGGGGCCGATGTATCTTGCTTAGAGAGGGATTTTATACAATGGAAAGAGAAAAACTCGGCTCCCGCCTGGGCTTTATCCTGCTCTCGGCGGGCTGTGCCATCGGCATCGGAAACGTGTGGAAGTTCCCGTATCTTGCGGGACAGTACGGCGGCGCGGCCTTCGTGCTGTTTTATATCCTGTTTCTGCTGTTTTTGGGGCTGCCGATCATGACCATGGAATTTTCCGTGGGCCGCGCCAGCCGGAAAAGCCCGGTGCTGGCCTATAACGTGCTGGAAAAGCCGGGCCAGAAATGGCATCTCCACGGCTATCTCTGTCTCGTCGGCAACTATCTTCTGATGATGTTCTACACGTCGGTCACCG
>CAJFFX010000045.1 GCA_904374485.1 Candidatus Pseudoscillospira falkowii
CAGGTACCCAAATTATTTTTGGTAGACATCAGGTAGACCGGGTAGACACCGATTGGAATTTTCTGGATTTTTTGTCTCTTGGGATAGCGCAAAATCCAGAAGGTCGCCGGGCTTCGCCCGGTACTTCTTCACTATTCACTTGGCTCCCCCCCTGCGAGGCTGCCGCAGCGGCGTTTCGAGACCAACCGGACAGCAGGGCGGCTCTTAGCCGAGATGAGCTGTCCCCGAAGGGGACCGAGGGGGACCGAGGGGGCGACCACCGGGGTATCGTTTTTTCGGGCCCTGCGGGCCCGAAAAAACGCTCTTCTGTTTTAGTCTGTTTCAGGTTAAAACAGGCGGGACAGCCTCCTGTCCGTCGCTCTTCCCCGTTTACAAACCAGAAAAAAGGGGCTATACTGCAGGCAGAAGAATCCGCAGCTTTTGGACGCAAGGAGGATGTCCCATGTTCATCGATTGGAACGGCAACGGAGAATTTGACCCCAGCGACCTGGCCCTTTCCCTGGCCATCCTGGATGACGAGCGCCGCCGCGAAGAAAAACTGCGGCGCGAGCAAGAGGAAGAAGAAACCGACAACCCCGCCCGCTGACCGCGCGCCGGCGGCACAGGAATCGGGAACACGCAGTACGCATGCTCCCGATTCCCTCGTCGCATTTCATTTGCAGCAGGGAGCCCTGCCACAGATTTGTGGCAGGGCTCCCTGTATTTTTTTATCCTCTGCTCGCCCGCAGCCGCGCTTTTCCGACCAATTTTTCCCTCCGCCGCGGTTTATGATGGGGGCGGACAGCGGAAGAAAGTACGGACCGTCAGGAGATGAGGAATATGAAACGCTGTATCCGACCCAGAGCGGGGCCGCGCCGCGGCCTGAACCCAGAAACGAAAGGAGAGATGTCATGATGAAACGAAGATTGCTGGCGATCGGGGCGTCGCTGCTGCTGACCGCCGCGCTGCTCCCCACGGCGTGGGCAGCAGAGCAGTCCTACATCGTCGACGGCCAGCCGGCGGCTTATGCCAGCCTGGCCGACGCCGCAGCGGCGGGAGCCTCCGTGCAGCTGACCGGGGACGAGACCGTGCCGACGCAGATCCTGGTGACAAAGCCCCTGACCGTGGACCTCAACGGCCACACCCTCAAAAAGGGAAGCGGAGATCAGGCGGTGTTTTTCGTGGAGAGCGGCGGCAGCCTGACCCTGCGGGACAGCGCCGGCGGCGGGGCCATCGAAGGGACTGACGGCGCCACAGCCGTTGTGACAGTATACGGCGGCGAAATGCGCCTGGAGAGCGGTGCCATCCGGGGCAATACCTCCACTGCGGAGGGCGGCGGCATCTATGTGGAAAACGGCGCGCTGACCATGACCGGCGGCGCCGTCACCGGGAATACCGCGGCGGAGGGCGGCGGCATTTACGCCACCTGCGAGAGCACCGTCTCCATTTCCGGCGGCGAGATCTCCTACAATACCGCCACAAGCCAGGCCATGGTCGCAAGCAGCCCCTATGGCGGCGGCGGGATCGCCGTTGTCGCCAACAAATACGGCAAGGACGGCGATGAGACCGTCTACCACACCAAGCTGACCGTCAGCGGCAGCGCCCTCATCACCCACAACACCGCCGCAGGGGCCGGCGGCGGCATTGGCATCCGCCGGGGGTACTACCGCTGCGCGCCCACCTTTGAAATGACCGGCGGCGCCGTCACCCACAACACCGCCCAGGCCCATGAGGGCGGCGGCATCCGCATGGAGGGCGACGGCGTGATCGCGCCGGCGGGCACGGTGATCCGGATCACGGACAACACCTGCGCCGCCCGGGAAGACCTGGGCGGCGGCGGGATCTTTGTGGTCAACTCCGGCCACATGACCATCCACAACGCCGTGATCCGGAACAATACCGCCGGCGGCCTGGGCGGCGGCGTGGCCGGCTGCATCCACGGCAGCATCGCCGACCTGTCTGCCACAGGCGCCGCCATTTACGGCAACACCGCCCAGGGCGTCAACTTCACGCAGCCCGCCGCCGGCGCTGCCGCCGCCGACGACAAGGAGATCGTCCAGGCCGCCATGCAGCAGGGAGCCTTCTCCGCCGCCGACGCAATGGATCTCTTCAGCGCCGGCAACGGCGCCACCGTGGTGGGCGACCGGATGCCGGGCGGCGGAAGCCATCTCTGGACCGGGGCGGACGGCGGGACGCCGGTCTCCATCGCCGCCGGTTCTGCCTATCACTCCGAGGACTATCTGGTCCTGACCGCCCATCCCTCCCAGGCCGACAAAGACCGCGCGAACGCGGCCCTCTCCGGCGGCAAGGTGCTCATTGAGGGCAACTATGCCGCCAACCACGGCGGCGGCGTGGCCGTCAACGGCGTGCTGGAATTCGGCGCTACGGAGGGGTCCTACAACGTGGCCGCCGATGTGGCGGTGGATGTGATCAAGCGCGTGGACCGCATCCACGACGGGACCGGGGCGGCGGAAGCCTTGACCGAGCTGGACGGATACGCCTTTGAGCTCGCCTCCGCGCCCGCCGGCGGCAGCGTGCTTGCCGCAGCCGCCACCGATGATGCGGGCCGGGCCCGGCTGACGCTGCCGGCGGATCTGTTTGAAAACGGCGCGGGTACATATACCTTCTACCTGCGGGAGCGCCCCGGCAGCGACAGCGCCATGACATATGACCCGACGGTGTACACGGTGGGCGTCACAGTGCGGGAGGTGTCTTCGGAAACGGTGAGCCTTGACAACGGGACCTTCCTCATCACGATCCGCCATCTCGCCGCGGACGCCGTCACCGTCACCACAGCCGACGGCGTGGCCGTGCCGGACGATCCCGTCTTCACCAATGAGCGCCACTACACAGATTTTGCCATTTCCGGCAGAAAGGAAGTCAGCACCGGCGCGCCCGACACCGACTTCATCTTCCAGCTCCTGAGCGAGGACGGCACGGCCGTCCTCGACACGGCGTCGCTGACCGGCGCGGGCAGTTTTCGCTTCACCCCCATCGCCTATACCGAAGAGGGGGTCTACACTTATCAGGTCCGGGAGGTGAGCGGAAACGCGCAGAATTGGTCCTATGACGGCACCCGCTACACCGTCGCCGTCACGGTGACAAAGGACGCCGCCGGCAAACTGCAGGCCGATGCCGCCGTCACCGTAAACGGCGCGGCGCGCGATGAGATCGTGTTCCAAAACAGCTATCAGCCCGGCGGCAATCCCGGTTCCACCTCCGTCAGCGTGCGGGTGGAAAAGCAGTGGATTCTGGACGACGGCGGCACGCTGCCGGACAGCGTCACAGTCACGCTGCTGCGCAGCGGCAAGCCCTACAAAACGGCGGTGCTCAGCGCGGAAAACGGCTGGGCCCATACCTGGACGGGTCTGCCGCGGGGCGACACTTGGACCGTGGAGGAAACGGACGTGCCGGCGGGCTTTACCGCTTCGGTGCGCAGCAGCGGCCGGACCTTCACCATCGTCAACGACGACATCCCGGAGGAGGAGACCACCACCGCCCGGGTGGACGTGGAAAAGCAGTGGATCCTGGACGACGGCAGGGAGATGCCGGAACGCGTGACCGCGGTGCTGCTGCGCGACGGCGCGCCCTATGAAACGGTGACGCTCAGCGCGGAAAACGGCTGGCAATACAGCTGGACCGGCCTGGACGCCGCCCACACCTGGACAGTGGAGGAGCGGGATGTGCCCGCGGGCTTTGCCGCTTCGGTGACCCGGGAGGGGACGCGCTTCCTGCTCACCAACGACGATCTTCCGGACCAGCCGGAGCAGCCCGAAACGCCGGACCAGCCGACGGAGCCCGGCGCGCCGGGCACGCCGGAGAGTCCCGACGGGCCGAAGCTGCCCCAGACGGGGCAGGACCCGCGGCCGGCGGGCCTGCTGGCCGCCGCTGGCGCGATGCTGATGCTTCTGGCGTTCATCGCCCGCCGGCGGGGCGCCGGCAGCTGTGATCGATAAGCTCCTGGGCGCCGGGGGGCTGCTGCTGATCGCGGCAGCCCTCCTTCTCTCCGGCGGCCAGCTGCTGGAAAGCCGCCAGGCCGCCGCGGCCTCCGCGCAGATCCTCCAACAGATGGAGCTCTCTGCGCCGGCGGAACGCGCCCCGGACAGCGCCGCCGTTGCGCCCGATCCGGCGCAGGAAATGCCCACAGAGAAGGTGGACGGCCAAAACTGCATCGGCGTGTTGGAGATCCCGTCCCTATCCCTGTCCCTGCCGGTGCTGAGCACCTGGAGCGACGCCGGTCTGCGCCTGGCCCCCTGCCGCTATCAGGGCTCCGCCAGCCGGGGCGATCTGATCATCGCGGCCCACAACTATCGCCGCCACTTCGGGACGCTCCACCGCCTTTGCGCCGGCGACGCCGTTTTTTTCACCGATGCGGCGGGCAATCGCTTTGCCTACGCCGTTTCATACACGGAGCAGCTGGCAGGGACCGCCGTCGCAGAGATGGCCGCCGGCGACTGGGACCTGACGTTGTTCACCTGCACCGCCGGCGGAAAAGACCGCCTCGCCATCCGCTGCAAAGCCAGCTGCTGAAATGGGGGGGCAAAACAATTTTATCCGGGCATTCAACCGCCGGACGGCAGAATCCAAAAAGAAAGACACGACGCAGGTCGTGTCTTTCTTTTTGGCGCAGCGGGTGGGATTCGAACCCACGTGCCCTTGCGGACAACCTGATTTCGAGTCAGGCTCGTTATGACCACTTCGATACCGCTGCAGATCGGATATACACTTTGGGGACTGCGCCCGCAGTTTTGGGGCGCGGTCGCAGTGTGTTTATTATGGCACAAATCCGCTTTGCTTGCAAGAGCGATTTGCTTCTTTTTCCCGCCAGGAAGGCGGCCGCGGGGCGGAAAAGGGCCCGCTTTTGCATACATATTCCCCCTTTTTTTATTTTTCTCCGCCTTCCTATATAAAATATATGGTGTGTTTCAAAAATTTAAGGTGACAACGGCGTTCAAATCATGTATAATAGAAGAAAAATTTTCCCAGGCGCCGAAACTGCAAAAATGAATGAATATGCAGTTCCGTTGTTTTCCCCGGCAAAAAGCCGTCCAGTGCGCCGCGTGCCGTGCGTGCGTCTGCCGGCTTTTTAAAAGATGTATTTTATTTGAAGAAAGGAAGATTTTTATGACATTTGCAAAACGTGCTGCCGCTTTGCTGACCGCTTCTCTGATGATCGTCGGCACCATGACCGCCTGCGGCAACAACAACCAGGAAACCCCCAGCTCCTCCGGTGAAGGCGAGGGCAAGGTCTACAAGATTGTGGCCGACAACGCCTTCGCCCCCTTCGAATTCCTCGATGAATCCACCGGCGAATATATCGGCGTCGACATGGACATCCTGGCCGCCATCGCCGAGGACCAGGGCTTCCAGTATGAGATCGACAACTGCGGCTGGGACGCTGCCATCGGCAACCTGCAGTCCGGCCAGGCTGACGGCATGATCGCCGGCATGAGCATCACCGACGAGCGCAAGGAATCCTATGACTTCTCCGAGGGCTATTACACCGGCGGCCAGATCATGATCGTCAAGGGCGACAGCGACATCGCTTCCTATGAGGATCTGGAAGGCAAGACCGTTGCCGTCAAGACCGGCACCCAGAGCGCCGCGTTCGCTGAAAGCATCGCCGAAGAGTACGGCTTCACCACTGTGACCTACAAAGATTCTCCCGCTGTGTATGCTGCCGTCACTGGCGGTACCGATGCAGCCGGTTTTGAAGACTATGCCGTGATCTCCTATCAGATCCAAAACCAGGGCCTGGACCTGAAGATGATCGGCGACCAGCAGAACATCACTTCCTATGGCTTCGCTGTGAAGAAAGGCAGCAACCCTGAACTGATCGAAATGTTCAACGCGGGCCTGGCCAACATTCAGGCAAACGGCACCTACGATGAAATCATGGCCAAGTACGGCATCGAAGTTGAGGGCTGATTTTCTCAACACAACTCCAAAGAAGATAAGAAGTTGATAACAGTATGACTTTGTTCGAAACCCTTCAGTCTGCATGGCCCTATCTGGTCGACGGCTTTCGCATCACCATTGAGATCTGGATCTTTTCCATTTTAATCGGCATCGTCCTCGGTCTGATTGCCTGCCTGATGAAGATGTCCAAATTCAAAATCCTGCAGGCGATTTCCGGCGTCTATGTCTGGCTGATTCGCGGCACCCCCATGATCGTGCAGGCTTTTGTGGTATACTTTGGCCTGTCGCAGGCGGCTGGGCTGCATCTGAGTCCCTTCATGGCCGGTATGATCACGCTGAGCCTGAACGCCGGCGCTTATCTTTCCGAGATCTTCCGCAGCGGTATTCAGGCCGTCCCCAGGGGACAGTCGGAAGCGGCGCGGAGCCTGGGCCTGGGCGCCGGCCGCACCATGGCGAAGATCGTGCTGCCCCAGGCGTTCAAGATCGCGATCCCCCCGATGGTGAACCAGTTTATCATCACTTTGAAGGACACCTCGATTCTGACCGTGATCGGCCTGGCCGAGATCGTCAACAAGGCGGGTCAGTATATCATGATCCATCTGGATTATTTCCAGACCTACGTCTGCGTTGCATTCTTCTATCTGATCTTCACCTCCCTGCTGATGATTTTGGCACATTACTTGGAAAAGAGATTGAGTTATGACAGAAAAAATAGTCGTTCATGATCTGAAAAAGAGCTTCCACCATCTGGAGGTGCTCAAGGGCATCAACCTGACGGTGAACGAGGGCGAAGTGGTCTGCGTCATCGGGCCTTCCGGCGGCGGCAAGTCCACCTTCCTGCGCTGCCTGAACCGGCTGGAGGAACCCACCGGCGGCCAGATCTTTGTGGACGGGTATGAGATCACCGATCCCAAGATCAATCTCAACAAGGTGCGCCAGAACATCGGCATGGTGTTCCAGAGCTTCAACCTCTTCGCCCACCTGTCGGTGAAGAAAAACATCATGCTGGCCCCTGTGGACCTGAAGCTGATGAGCAAGGACGAAGCCGAGAAAAAAGCCATGGAGCTTTTGGACCGCGTGGGCCTTTCCGACAAGGCCGGCGCTTTCCCCCACCAGCTCTCCGGCGGCCAGCAGCAGCGCGTGGCCATCGCCCGCGCCCTGGCCATGAACCCCGACATCATGCTCTTCGACGAGCCCACCTCCGCCTTGGACCCCGAAATGGTGGGCGAGGTGCTCTCCGTTATGAAGGAGCTGGCCGAGGGCGGCATGACCATGGTGGTCGTCACCCACGAAATGGGCTTTGCCCGGGACGTGGCCGACCGGGTGCTCCTGATGGCCGACGGCGTCATCGCCGAGGAAGGCACGCCCGAGCAGATCTTCGAGCATCCCCAGGTCAAGCGCACTCAGGATTTCCTGGCCGCCGTCCTTTGATGCTCCCGTTTCTTGAACCAACAAAAACCGCTCCCGGAGCGCATGCTCCGGGAGCGGTTTTTCGCTGCCCCGCGGCACAGGAAAGCGCCCGGCTTTCAGCCGGGCGCTTTTTTCACGCTTTTGCGTCTTTGAGCAGCTGGGCCTTGATATCCCAGAGCTTCTGGGACAGGTCCACATAGTAGTTGTGGGGATTTTCAAAGCGCTTGACCTCGTCCCACTGCCGGTCCAGCTCTCGGGCGCAGCGCTGCCGGAGGGTCTCGATATCCGGCAGGTCGTACACCAGCTCGCCCTTTTGGAACACGGGCACCAGCAGTTCCTCCATCTGAAAATGCTCGATGGTTTTACGCTTCCACACGGCGTCGGGGTCGAACAGTTCCAGCGGCGCGTTCGGATCCACCTGCTCGTCGTATACGGTGATGAGGTCTGCAATGGCCTTGCCGCTGTCCTCTTCAAAAATACGGTAGACCTTTTTGAAATGAGGCGTGGTCACCTTGGCGGGGTTTTCGCTGATCTTGATGCGGGGGATGATATGCCCCGCGTCGTCCTCAACGGCGGCCAGCTTGTAGACGCCGCCAAACACCGGCTCGCTCTTGGAAGTGATGAGCCGCTCGCCCACGCCGAAGGAGTCGATACAGGCCCCCTGACCCAGAAGGTCGCGGATGATGTACTCGTCCAGGGCGTTGGAGGCCACGATTTTACACCCCGTCAGCCCGGCCTCGTCCAGCATCCGGCGGGCCTTTTTGGAGAGATAGGTCAAATCGCCCGAGTCGATGCGGATGGCGCATTTTGTGATGCCGTGCTTTTGGAAAGCGCGGATGGCGTTGAGTACGCCGGATTTGAGCACATTGTAGGTGTCCACCAGCAGCGTGACGCTGTCGGGGTACAGGCCGCAGTAAGTATCGAAGGCCGTGAACTCGTCGGGGAACATCTGCACCCAGGAGTGGGCCATGGTGCCGCCGGCGGGCACGCCGTAGAGCTCGTCGGCCATGGCGCAGGCCGTGCCGCTGCAGCCGGCAATATAGGCCGCCCGGGCGCCGGCCAGGGCCCCGTCGGCCCCCTGGGCCCGGCGGGAGCCGAACTCGGATACCGGCCGCCCCTGGGCAGCGCGGACGATACGGCTGGCCTTGGTGGCAATGAGGGACTGGTGGTTCAGCGTCAGCAGCACGAAAGTCTCGATGAGCTGGGCCTCGATAGCCGGGGCCCGCACCGTCAGGATCGGCTCGCGGGGGAACACCGGCGTCCCCTCGGGCACGGCCCAGATGTCGCCGGTGAAACGGAAGCGGCGCAGATAGTCCAGAAACGCCTCGTCCCTCAGGCCCTTGCCGCGGAGATACTCGATATCCTCCTCGTCAAAGCGCAGATTGCGGATATAGTCCACCACCTGCTCCAGCCCCGCGGCGATGGCGAAGCCGCCCCCGTCGGGCACGGAGCGGAAAAAGACGTCGAAATAGCAGATGCGCTCCGCAAGCCCCGTCTGGAAATAGCCGTTGGACATGGTCATCTCATAAAAATCGAAGAGCATCGTATAATTTTGTTTGCCGTTCATCGCTTCTCCTCCCTGGGCGCGCGGTTCGTCACGGTCATCTGCAGGGCCTCCATCACGTCCAGGGCCTTTTCGTGAAGGCTCTGATCGAAAGAAGCCGTGCAGGCGGCGTCGACAATGATCTCCGCCTCCGGCGCGGCGGCCTTGGCCATCACCGCGTTGGACAGCACGCACATGTGGCTCACCAGGCCCACCAGCTCGATGGTTTCAAAATCCTCCTCGGCGATGTAGTCCGCCAGCTCCATGGAGGGGAAGGTGGGCTTTTGGAACACCAGGTCCTCCGGGCGCTGCTGCCCGGCGGTTTCGCCGAACAGCTCCCAGCCCGCGGTGCCGCAGATGCAGTGGGCCACGGGCAGCCTGCGCCCCTCCTGGGTCGAAAGGTAGTTTTCCCGGTGGGTGTCCAGGGTGAACACCACGCAGTCGCCGGCGTCGTGATACGCCTTGATCTTGGCGGCGATGGGCAGATCCAGCCGCTCCGCCCCGGCAAAGCCCAGGGCCCCGTCCACAAAATCCTTCTGGTAATCCACGACCACCAGCAGCCGTTTTCCGTCCATACCGCAGCCTCCTGTTTCCGCGCGCGAGAACGCCAGGCGCGCTGTTTTGTCCATTATACGCGCATCGCCGCGAAAAATCCAGAACCGGGGCGCGGGAATTTTCGGAAATTCCGGCAAAAAAACAGCAGAGACGACGTCTCTGCCAAACCGCCCGTTTCCTTTTTTCTTTTTCTCTCACATCCGCCCCTCGCACAGCGCCCGGAAATAAGAAAACACCGCGCCGCCTTCCACCGCGCCGGCGGCGCGGAGAAACCGCTGGCGCTCCGGGTGCCACTGCAGGCCGATGATGGGGCGCGTTTCGTGGACTATGGCCTCCACCACGCCGTCCGCCGCCCACTGGATCGCCCGGAAGCCGGGGGCCAAACGGCCCACCGCCTGGTGATGGGCCGTGGTGACCCGGGCCGAAGGCCCGTAAAGCGCCGCCAGGAAAGCGCCCGGCGCAATGCGCGTATCATGGAAGCCGTCCGCCGCGCCCCGATCCCGGTGACGCGCGGCGGTGGGCAGATCCTGGCAGAGGTCGCCGCCGAAGGCAAAGTTCAGCAGCTGGCAGCCACGGCAGATGCCGAGGATGGGCCTGCCCGCCGCCGCAAAGCGGCGGACCAGCGCCAGCTCCCGCAGGTCCCGGTCGAGATCGACATTCCGGCAGAACAGGTTTTCCTGGCCGTAAAGGGCCGGGTCGCTGTCGCCCCCGCCGCACAGCAGAAGACCGGCGCAGCCACCGGCGGCGGCAAGATCGCCGCCGATCCGGGGCCGCAGTCCCGCGGCGGTCAGAGCCGCCGCGTAATTTTTGAGAAGGTCCGCCGCGCCGTAGCGGTACAGGAAAATGGAGGGCGCGCGCGTCACGGCCGCGCCTCCTCCCCGTTTTCGCTCTTGTTTTCACCTGCGTTCCCGCCCGTGCTCTCGCTTTCGGCAGGCGCGCCGGAGACGATCCCGCCGCCGACCTCGATGATCTCCTCCGGGATCTCCGGCACGTCCTCTTTCGTTTTCGGGTAAGCGTGGGTCAGCTGCAGCAGGATCACGAGATCCGAGGCCCCGTCATAGATCAGCGCCAGGCCCACCAGTATGAGAAGGCCGTCCACCCCCGCCAGGGGATTCCAGAGGATCAGCGCGCCCAAAGCGGCGGTAAGCAGGCCGATCAGCGCCGCGATCCACCAGCCCCCGAAGCGCGCCGTGCGCAGGTTCCACGCCCCCTGCAGGTCCAGCACGCCGTGGACGACCAGGATGACGCCCAGGATATACTGGATGAAGGTGACGATGAGATCCGGCGTGGTCAGCAGCCAGACGCCGGCGATGGCCAAAACCACGCCCAGGATCAGGTCGTACTGAAACACCACCGTCGCGCCCTTGGCCCGGACAAAGTGGAACAGGACATACACACCGCCGGTGACCAGCAGCGCCGCGCCCAGGGAACGGCAGATCCAGATGCGGCTCAGGTCCGGCCAGCCCACAAGAAACACACCCAGCGCGATGAAACACAGGGCCGACAGCATGCTGCTGGCCCTGCGGCTATTGAGAAATCCTTTCATATTTTCCCACCTCTTTTTTCTTCCAAAAATACGGTACTCGCTTTTGTCATTCTATCATATTCAAGAAGGGGGCACAAGGACGCAGCGTCTTTCCGCCCGTCTTTTTTGCGGGGATTTTGCACAAATTTGCCAGAATCTGTAATAACATTGTAATGTATTCCGCCCATTTTTATGGTATACTGGTTCTAAACCATCCAAGAAAGGAGGACGCCCATGACCACAATGACGATCGTTTGGCTGGCTGCCGCCGTGATCCTCGGCATCGCCGAGGCGGCCACCGCCCTTTTGACGTGCATCTGGTTCGCCCTGGGCGCCGTGGCGGCCATGATCGTGGCCCTGTTCGGCGGCGCGCTGTGGCTGCAGATCCTGGTGTTTGCCGTCGTCAGCCTGGTGACGCTGCTGGCGCTGCGCCCTCTGGCCAAAACGAAGCTGGGCGGCAGCGTGAAAACCGCCACCAACGCCGACCGCATCATCGGCCGGGAAGCCCTGGTGACCGAGGCCATCGACAATCTGGCCGGCACCGGCGCCGTGTCCGTGGGCGGCGCCGTCTGGACCGCCCGCAGCGATTCCGACGCGCCCATCGCCCCGGGGACCCGGGTCACCATCCTGCGCATCGAGGGCGTGAAGGTCTTTGTCCACGCCCCGGCCGCCGAAGGCTGACGCCCCCCATCGTCCATTGCGCCCGCCGGGCGCTGCAATTCTACATAAGGAACAAGGAGGAATTTTATGCCGAACCCTATCATTATCCTGCTGATCATCCTGCTGATCCTGGTGCTGGTGGTCATGGTGCTGAACGTGAAGATCGTCCAGCAGTCCAAGGCCTACGTCATCGAGCGTCTCGGCGCCTACAGCGCCACCTGGACCGTGGGACTCCATTTTAAGATCCCCGTCATCGAGCGGGTGGCCAAGGTCGTGTCCCTGAAGGAGCAGGTGGTGGATTTCCCGCCCCAGCCCGTCATCACCAAGGACAACGTCACCATGCAGATCGACACGGTGCTCTATTTCCAGATCACCGACCCCAAAATGTACGCCTACGGCGTGGAATACCCCATGGCCGCCATTGAGAACCTGTCCGTCACCACCATGCGCAATATCATCGGCGACATGGATCTGGAGCAGACCCTGACCAGCCGCGACACTATCAACACCCAGATGCGCCTGCTGCTGGACGAAGCCACGGACCCCTGGGGCATCAAGGTCAACCGCGTGGAGGTCAAGAACATCCAGCCGCCCCCCGATATCCAGAGCGCCATGGAAAAACAGATGAAGGCAGAGCGGGAAAAGCGCGAAGCCGTGCTCCGGGCCGAGGGCCAGAAGCAGAGCCAGATCCTGGTGGCCGAGGGCGAACGCGAAGCCCTGATCCTCCAGGCCGACGCCGCCAAGCAGGCCGCCATCCTCAAGGCCCAGGGCGAAGCCGAAGCCATCCTGCAGGTGCAGAAGGCCACCGCCGACGCCCTGAAGATGCTCAACGAAGCCGAGCCTACCGCCCAGGTCGTGAAGATCAAGGCCCTGGAGGCCTTCGAAGCCGCCGCCAACGGCCGGGCCACCAAGATCATCATCCCCTCGGAGCTGCAGGGCCTGGCCGGCCTCGTCTCCTCCGCCAAGACCGTTTGGGACAGTCCCGATCCCAAGGATCCCCAGGCCGACGCGCCCGCCGCCCCCGGCGACGGCGCATCCGCCGACATGAAATAAAACGCCCGCCCCTCCGGGGCAGATCCGCCGGGGCGGTCCCATTTCCCGATGGGCCGCCCCGGCGCTTTTCGCTCCCCGCGGCGAAAAATCCACAGGAAAGGAGATGCGGCAGGTCCGCCGGACCTGCCGGAATATCGCCATGAACGACCGTAGCGAGCTGATCGAGGAGATCATCCGCATCGAATACGCCATGCTGGGCCGCGTCCACAACCTGGGCGGCCCAGCCGCCTGCCAGGAGCAGTGCGACGCCTTCCACCTGGTGCGCAAAAGCCAGTTTCTGACCTGGTCCGACGCGCTGCTGGAAAGCTACGCCCGGGACCTGGAGGACGCCGAGGCCCTGGGGCGCAACCTGGTGTTTGAAAAATACGCCTGGATGATGCAGCCGGCCCTGCCGGTGGAATTTGCCAAAGTGCGCCACGTGCTGCCCGACCTTTCGCCGGAGCGCGTCGCCCGCCAGGAGGAGACCATCGCCGTCCACAAGGGCTGGGACGAGGATTTCGCCCGGCGCTATCCGGCCCTCTCCGGCCGCGGCCGACCCCTGTACACCAGCGAGGATACGCCCGCTTCCACCTCCATGGAGACGTATCTCCGGGGGGAGCTGTCCTCCTATTCCGACCGGACGGAGCAGCTGTACCACGATTTCGTGGCCGCCTGCGCCGCCGCAGGCCGCAACCTGACCACCGAGGCCCGGGAGCACCAGCTGCGCCTGGAGGGCTGGGCCTCCCTGGACGCAGCGGAACATGCCCTGCAGGCAAAATGAACCGACCTTTCCCGGAGGGGCCCGGCGGCCTCTCCGGGATTTTTTTGCCGCTTATCCGCCCCGGCGCGCCGCATAGCCCAAAGGCCTTTACAGCCCCAGCCCGGCCCGCTATACTGAAGCTGCAAACCAAGGAAAGGAGGGAGCGCCGTGAAAGTCCGCCTGAAGATCGACCCCGCCGTGCCGGAGACGGAGGTGTGGGTGGTGGCCCCGGCGCACACCGCCGCCGCGGACGCCCTGGTAGAACAGCTCCGGCAGCGCTGCGCGCCGCCGGCGGTCACCGCCTATGACGGCCAGCGGGCCCTGCTGCTGGACACAGCGGAGATCCTGCGCTTTTTCACCGACGGCAAAGCCGTCCGTGTCCAAACGGCGCAGGGCGTCTACACCGTTCGCGCCCGGCTCTACGAACTGGAGGAGATCCTGCGGGGCCAGCGCTTCGCCCGCATTTCCCAGTCGGAGCTGGTGAACCTGGCCCATGTCACCGCCCTGGACCTGCGCTTCTCCGGCGCGCTGCGCATGACCCTCACCGGCGGCGTCGTGTGCTATCCCTCCCGCCGGTGCCTGAAAGCCATCAAGCAGGCCCTGGGCCTGCGGTAAGGAGGTGCTCCCATGAAAGCCTATCCTGCGATGCTGCGCCGCTGCCTTTTGGGCGGCCTGCTCTGCGCGGCGCTGGTGCCGGGGCTCATCGCCCTGTCCGGCGTCCTGTCCGGCGCCCCCGCCTTGCCCGTCACGGCGGCCATGCTGGCCTCCTTCGGCCTTCGGCTCCTCCCGGCCCTGGGGCTGGAGATCGCCCTCTCCTTTGCCTTCGGCGCATCCCTGGGCGCGGCCACGGCCCCCTTTGCCGACGACCGCCGCACCCTGCTGCGCGATTCCCTGGGGCATTTGCTGCTGAGCGAGCTCCTCTTCTTCCTGCTGTGCGCCCTGTGCCGCTTCGGCACGGGCCTCGGAGAAAGCACAACCTTCCTTCTGGGGCTGTTCGTTCTCATTTACGCCCTGGTGTGGCTGGCGCGGTGGATGGGCTGGTACAGCGACGTGCTGGCCATTCGCGACGCCCTGGGTCTGACCGTCCCCTCGCCTCTGCGCTGGCGTCAGACGCTGGTCTATGCGCCGCTGCTGCTGTTCCTCTGCGCCGTGCTCCCGGTGCTGTGCCGCTTCATCGACCGGGCCGCCGGGGCGGATGTGCCCGTCTTTTCCGCCCTGGTGCTGCCCTTCCTCCTGCTGCCGGCGGGGGGCTTCTGCGCCGGTCTCTCCCTGGGGCGGCGGGCCGGGTTCTGCCCCCTTTTTGCGCCGGCGGCCCTGGCGCTGTACCTCCCGGCGGTCTATCTGGTGTTCAACCCCTCGGCTTTGTTCCAGGCCTTCATCCTCTTTTTCGCCGCCCTGCTGGGCACCCTTCTGGGCGCCGCCCTCCGCCGCCTCGGGCGCAAAAAAGAAAGCGGCGGGCTGGAGCCCGGCCCCTGAACGGAGGTACGCCCGATGAAACGCGTATTCACCCTTCTGCTCCTGCTTTGCCTGCTGCCGGGCTGCGGCGGGCCAACAGCTGATGCTCCGCCGGAGGACGGCTGGGCCGTCGGCGTGCTCCGCACCAGCGGTTTCCGCAACGAAAGCGCCATCCTCTATTTCGATGAAAACCTGGGGCGCCGGCGGGCACGCTCTTCTTCCCTTACGCCACCTTCGGCGAGCTGTTCTACCCTCCGGCAGTGACGGAGGACGCCGTCTACATCATCCCCCAGGGGCAGGCCAATCGAAAGGATCTGCGGTGCATCCTGGCCCTGGACCTCGCCACCTTCGACACACGGCGCTACGACCTGAACCAAATCGCCATCTACAGCCCCAGCGCCGGCGACGGGGCGCTGTACACCGTCAGCAATCTCAACGGCGACTCCTTTCTCAGCCGCATCGACCTTGTCAGCGGTGACACGGACACCGCAATATTTGAAAACTGCTACCTCTCCGCCGCCCAACTGTGCGGTGACACGGTCTACGCCTTTTCTTCCGACAGCGCCGGCGGCAGCGTCCTGCACTGCGTCGACCCCCGCACCCTGGCGGAGCGGCGGCGCATCGACCTCTCCGCCCTCGGGACCGGCGTCTTTTCCATGGCTTATGACGGCACCGCGCTGTACTTCGCCCCCACTGAAAGCATCGGCGGCGCGGCGCCCCGGTGCATCGGCGTCTACCGCCCGGACAGCGGCACAGTGGAAGCCCTCGACTGCGGCCAGACGGTCTTTCAGCTGCTCTGGGCCGAGGGCCGGCTCTACCTTTCCCACGGCAACCTTGTCACCGGCGAGGGCACCCAGCTCTCACTCTACGATCCTGTCTCCGGGGTGCTGACCACCCATGACCTGGGGCTTTGGCCGGCCCAGGTCGCCGCCCACGGCGGCGCGCTCTATGTGCTCAGCCGGGATGCTCTGGCCAAATTCTCCCTGGACACACTGGCGCCCCTGGGCGAGACCGCCGTCGCCTCCGGCGAGGATTTCTATCTTTCCGGCCTGTTTGCCGCGCCGCACTGAAAGCACAAAAAAGAAAGCCCCGTCGGGGCTTTCTTTTTTTCATCTTCTGCGCTTCTCAGCCTTCCCGCCGCTGCTGCACGGCGGCGCCTTCGTCTTCGCCGTCCAGCGTCAGGCGGGGGCCGTCCCCGGTGTCCACGCGGAAATCCGAGGTGTGCATGGCGCTGTCGCGCTGCATCATATTGTTCATCACGTCGATATCGGTCTGGATGTCCATGGCCTCGGCAGCGTAGAGGGCGTCCAGCTGGTTTTCAAAGCCGCGGACGATGTTGTCCATGGTCTCCTCGATCTTCTCCTTGGCCATGCGCAGGTTGTCGCCGTCCACGCCGGCGGCCTCGAATTCCACATAGGAATCCAGCAGCTTCTGGGTGGTGGGCAGGTAATATTCCAGGAACATGCGCACCTGGGACTCCTTTTTCTCATCCTTTTCGATGATGCGGAAGATCTGGGCCGTAACCTCCTCCAGCCGGTCGATCTTGGCCGAGAGGACGGGGTCTGCAATGGCGTCGTTGGCCCGGCGGATGGCGCGCAGGATGCCGGCATAACCCTCCTCGGCCTCCTTGGGCGCGGCGGCGGCGCGCCGGCGGGCCGCCGCTTCCTCGGCGGCGGTGCGGCTGCGGAAGAAATAACCCAGGCTCAGGTCCAGGTACGCCGTGGGGCCGAAATAGCCCTGGGTGATCATGGCGTCCAGATCATCCTCCACCCGCTTGGGGGAGCGGCCCACGATGTCCGCCAGCTGCACGAAGGAAATGGACTGCCGGTCGCCGATGACGGCCAGATACTGGCGGTAGCGCTTGACAGCCCCGTCCATGCGCACGCCCTGGACCAGCAGCAGGATGCCGCCGATCAGCATGGCCAGCACCACCATCAGCGCCGGCAGCATCGCCAGGGAAAGGCCGTAACCCGCCAGCATCGGCGGCAGGACCGCCGCCGTGGACAGCGCGCCGAAAAACGCCAGCACGCCGCCGCCGATCTTCA
>CAJFFX010000046.1 GCA_904374485.1 Candidatus Pseudoscillospira falkowii
TGGGGCGCGCCCTGCCGCGGCGCGGCGCCCGGGGCCGTCCAGCCGGGGGGCACCGCGCTCTGCCGGGCGTTCTGCGCCGCCGCGCGCTTCTGCTTGTTGCTGCCTGAAAATCTGCGGATCACCAAAAACAGCCCCAGCGGCCAAAACAGCACGAAGCTGATCAGCACCAGGATCCAGAACGTCAGGTCGTTTTCCTGACGCGGGCCCTGGGGCGCGTTTCCGCCGCCGGCGTTGTGTCCGTAATCATAGGTGCTCACTGCTTTGGCCCTCCCTTTTTCGGCTCCAGCTTCCGCTTGTTTCCCTGCTCGTCCACGATGTAGGTGTTGTCCAGCTGAGCACGCAGGCTCGCTTTCACCGCTTCCACGTATTCCCGGCGCAGCAGCGCCCGCTCCTGCACCTCCGCCTCCGTCAGCCCCTCGGGGGACTTCGCTTTTTTTGCCAGCTCATTGATGCGCTGGATCTTTGCCTCGTCGATCATCCTTTGTGCTCCCGCTTTCTTTATTGATACCGTTCCATGCGAACGGCGATGCGTCCTTTTTTGCTCAAACCGCCTACCTCGGCCAGGCGGCATTTGCCGTAGCCCCGGGCGCTGAGGCAGTCCCCCTCGGCGCACAGGTGGTCGGCCTTGTCGCACACGCGCCAGTTGACCTCCACTTTTCCCCCGCGGATCAGGGCGGCAGCCTTTGTCCGGCTGATGCGAAAGCCGGAGGACACCAGGCTGTCCAGCCGCAATGCGGCCACGGTATCCCGGATCTCCTGCACCCGCCGCGCCGGCAGATGCAGGTCGCCCAGAGCGACGGGAGCCGTTTTCACATGGACGCGGCCGGCGGCGGTATAATTCTGCAGGACGAATTCCTGCACCTCCCGCCGCAGCAGGATGTCGCAGCTGTCCGCGTCCACCAGGATATCGCCCACCATGTCCCGGCGGATGCCCAGGCCCATGAGGCTGCCGAGAAAGTCCCGGTGACTGGGGCGGTCCTCCGTCCGCCAGGCGCAGCGCACCGCCCGGAGGGGGTAGTCCTCGTCCCCTCTGTAGCCCTCCGCCGTCAGATAGTCCGGCAGGAAGAGGGCCGCGCGCCGCTCGGCGCCGTCGTATCCCCCGTCAAACACCGCCGCGGCGTCCAGGACGCGCAGCAATTCCTCGGCCAGCTGCTGCTGGCCCGGGGTGAGAAACGCCGTGGCGGCGGGAATGCTCCGCCTTTCGCAGCGCTCCCACTGGTCGAGAAGCCGGGCCAGGACCAGCCGGTCCTCCTCGTCGGACGTGATTTTTCTCAGCAGTTCTCCCTTGTTCAAAGCGGGCCTCCTGTGGATGGATTCTATGAAATGATATCACACTTTTCCTCCGTAAACAACCGAAAATCCCGCCTTTGCGGGCGGGATTTCCAAAATGCCGCGGCGCGGCGCGCTTATCCACGTTTTTCGATCACCGGGAAGGAGAGGTGGGCTTTGAACAGATCGCCGTCGATTTCCAGGCCGAAGGTGCCGCCCATGAGCGCCGTCAGGCTGCGGGCGATGGAGAGGCCCAGGCCGCTGCCCTCGCTGTTGCGGGAGCTGTCGCCCCGGACGAAGCGCTCCATCAGTTCGTCGGGCGGGATGTTGAGGGCCGCCCGGGATACGTTTTTGGCCGAAACGGTCAGCCGCGCCCCGTTGGATGCGGCGTCGATATACACCCGGGTGCCGGGCAGGGCATATTTACAGATATTGCTGAGCAGATTGTCGATCACGCGCCACAGCAGCGCGCCGTCCACCCGGATATACACCGGCTGCTGGGGCAGGGACAGCACGCTCTCCAGCCCCTTTTCGCCGAAGCGCTCGGTGTATTCCCCGATGGCCTGCTGCAGCAGCTCGCCCGCGTCCACATCCTCCAGATGCACCTGCATGGCGCCGGAGGAAGCCTTGGAGGCGTCCACCAGGTCGTTGGTCAGCTTTTTCAGCCGGGCGCTCTGGCGATCCAGCACGGCGATGTATTCCCGGGCCTTTGGATTGTCAATATCCTCGGCCTTCAGCAGGTCCACATAGTTGATGATGGACGTCAGGGGCGTTTTGATGTCGTGGGACACGTTGGTGATGAGCTCGCTTTTGAGCCGCTCGCTCTTGGTCCGCTCTTCGATGGCGGCGGCCATGCCGTCGGAAATATGGTTCAGGTCGTCGGCATGGGCCCGGAGCTGGGCGGGCAGGCGGACGGCGTTGATGCGGTAGTCCAGATTGCCCTTGGCCAGCTCCGCCGCCCCCTGGCGCACGGCAGAGAACTTCACCGACCAGCGGCAGGCGGCCAGGAGCACGAAAAAGTTGAGGATGCCCAGCAGGAAAAAGACGCCCGGCGCGTTGGAGGGCAGGAACAGCCACAGCGACACCAGCTCATACGCCACATAAAACAGCACGAATTTCCACGCCAGCTCCAGATGACTGAACACGACGATGCACAGGCCCACCAGCCGGCCCACCAGGGTGTGGCGCCAGAAGACGCGGGCCCTGACGCGCACGGCGGCCGTCAGGATCAGCAGTTCCGCCATGGAAAGGACGCAGGCCAGATAGCCGCCGACGGCATAGATCACCGTGCCCGCGCTGGGGGAGCCGTTGGCATAGGCGACGCCGTCGAACGCGATGAGCAGCAGCGACGCCAGGACCACGACGGCGATCACCAGCAGTTCGAAGGGCACGCGGTCAAACAGGCGCAGCGTCACGCCCTCCCTGTCCCGGCGCAGCCCGGCGCTGCGGCAGGAAAACACCAGCAGCGCGACGACCAGCGCCGCGCAGAACAGGGCGAAAACCAGATACACCGGAAATTCCCCCTGCATCTGCTGATACCAGTTGTACACCGCCAGGAGAGAATCCTCCACAGGGTAGTCCGGCGCCACGGCGTAGCACAGCACGTAATTTTCCTCGCTGTTCGTGGGCGGGATGGCGTAACCCCAGGCAGACAGTTCCCAGTCCGGGGACGGCTCCACGGCATAATCGGCGTAGTCGCGGTAGGCGCTGTTCGTGGTGTAGGCATAGTCGTTGAAAAACAGCTGATATTCCTCCGAAATGTTGAAATACCAGCGGTAATCGTCGGGGAAGTCCACCTTCATCTGCCCCGACGTCACGGTGGCGTAGGACGGCTCCACGCCCAGGGTCCCGAAATCCTCGCCGGCGGGGAAGTTGGAGTAGAGCACGCTCTGGCCGTCCTCCGTGCGGATCTGAAAGCGGAAATTGTTTTTTTCGGCGGAAAGGGCGTCCTTCAGGGCCTGGCGCTCCGCGGTGCGGCGCTGCTGGTCCACAAAGGACAGGTCCGACAGGTCCTCTCCCTCCATGCGGTAGAGGTTGGCGGCGCCCAGGATGTGGTCGCTCATGATGTTGCGGTAGGTCTCGCTGTTTTCATAGCGCTGCCCCGGAATACAGCCCTGGACGGCGAACAGCAGCGCCTGGCACAGCAGCAGCACCGCAGCGAAGGTCATGACGACCAGCAGGCAGAAGAGCGCAAACTTCGCGCCGGTGTTGGTGGAAAAACGCTTCATTCGCGTTCCGCTCCTTTGTCTTTCTCCATTTTGTACCCCTGGCCCCAGACCACTTTCAGATACCGGGGCTGGGCGGGGTCGATCTCGATCTTTTCACGCAGGTGGCGGATGTGGACGGCTACGGTGCCCTCGTTGCCCAGGGCCACATCCTTCCAGACCTTTTCATAGATCTCGCTGGAGGAGAACACCCGGCCGGGGTTTTCCATCAGCAGTTTGAGGATGTTGTACTCCAGCGGCGTCAGGGACACGGCTTCGCCGTCCACGGTGACGGATTTCTCGGCGTCGTCCATCTCGATGGCGCCGATGGCGAAGCGGGACTCCTTCTTCACCATGCCGCCCAGGTTCGTGTACCGCCGCAGCTGGGAGCGCACCCGGGCCACCACCTCGGCGGGGTTGAAGGGCTTGGTGATATAGTCGTCGGCCCCGATGTTCAGGCCCAGGATCTTGTCGCTGTCCTCGCTCTTGGCCGTGAGCAGGATCACGGGGATGTTGGACTGCTCGCGCAGCTGGGCCGTGGCGGAAATGCCGTCCATCTCGGGCATCATGATGTCCATCAGGATCAGGTGGATCTCCTGGCGCGCCACGATATCCAGGGCTTCCTTTCCGGTATAGGCCTCAAAAATCCGGTAGCCCTCCGCAGAAAGGTAGATGCGCAGGGCGGAAACGATGTCTTTCTCATCGTCGCAAATCAAAATATTATACATCAAAGAGTTGCCTCCTTTGCCCCTTTAGCATAGCATGCCCCGCCCCAAAAGCAAAGGGGGGAATCGATTAAAGCTTTCTTAATTTTCTTTCTCCTGGGCCGCAGGCGCTGCGCCGGTTCCGCCGCGCCGGCGGCCCCTGGGAAAACGATGAAAATTTACGCATTTTATTGTGCATTTTTACGGAAATTTTGCACCAGGGCGATTGACGCTTTCGCCGCCGGTGTGGTATGATGAATGGCAAAGCGCGCGCCAGCGGCGCGCGGAAAAGGAGCAATCGGGACATGAAAGCACAGGTCTTATTGTTTTGTTTCAGCGATCCCGCCCGGCTGAGCGCCGTGCGCAAGGCGCTGCTGCCGCTGCACATTCCCTGCCGCGTCGTGCCGGAGGAGGACTGGACCGCGCCCCTGGAGGCCCTGGCCGGCCTGGAGACGGACGCGCCGGCGGCCGAAGACGCCGCGGCCCTGACCGGGGAGATGCTGGTGATGTGCGGCCTGACCGAGGGCGGCATCCAGGCCGTCGTCCTGGCCCTGCGCAAAGCCGGGGTCTATGTGCCCTACAAGGCCGTGCTGACGCCCTACAACAAGGACTGGTCCGCCGCGGCCCTGTTCGCGGAGCTGTATCGGGAGCACCAGACCATCCTGGCCCAGCGGCAGAGCGCCCATGCCCAAAACGCCGCAAAAACAGAAGAATCGTCCCCGGAGGGAGACGCATAAAGAAGTGCTCCGCTTTCTGCGGAGCACTTCTTTCCTCACGTTTCCCGCCCCTCGCCCCGGCCCAGCGCCGGCAGCAGCCTGCGCGACAGGAACACCGCCGCGGCGATCTTCAGGGCGTCCGCCGGCAAAAAGGGGAGCATCCCGAGCCACAGCAGCGCCGCAAGATCCACGCCCCGGCCCAGATACACGTTGAGGATCAGGGCCATGTAGGGCAGGCCGGCGAGATAGATGACCGCCAGGCCCGCGGCGCAGGCGGCGGCCATGCGCCGGGGCGAAGGGTCCTTTCGGCAGAGAAAGCCGATGAGGAAAGCCGCCGCCAAATACCCCAGGAGAAAGCCGAACGTGGGGTGGAGCACATAGGCCGGCCCGCCGCCCCCGCTGAACACCGGCAGGCCCGCCAGGCCCAGCAGGAGATACACAAGCTGGGACAGCGCGCCGTATTTCGGCCCCAGCAGCAGCCCCGCCATGCACACGAACAGGATCTGCAGGGTGTAGGCGGACCAGGGCGTCGGGATGCGGAAAAAGGCGCCCGCCGCCGTCAGGGCGGCGAACAGCGCCGTCAGGCTCAGCCATTTGATGGAAGTGCGTTTGTTTGCGTGGGCCATAATTGTAAACCTTTCTTTCTCGATTTAGTTTACAATAGAATAGCGCCTTCGCTCTTAATTGTCAACTACTATTTTTCTATTTGGTTTACAATTCCCCCGTTCCGTGTTACACTGGACCCGATCCACCGAAGGAGGAGAGACCATGCACCAGAACACCATTCTCAAACTGCTGCGCGCTCAGGAGGACGGAACGTATCTCTCCGGCGAGGAACTCAGCCGGGCGCTGCACATCACCCGCGCCGCCGTCTGGAAGGAGATCCAGGCCCTGCGCAGCGAAGGATATGAGATCGAGTCGAAGACCCGCCGGGGCTACCGTCTGCGCGCCGCGCCGGAGGCCGTGACGCCGGAGGCCCTGGCGGCGCGCATCGACACAAAGACCGTGGGCCGGCACATCCTCTGCTTTGACGCGCTGGACTCCACGAACACCTATGCCAAAAAAGCCGCCCAGGAAGGGGCAGCGGACGGCCTCGTCGTCATCGCCGCGGAACAGACCGGCGGCCGGGGCCGCCTGGGCCGCGCCTTCCACTCCCCGAAAAAGGGGCTTTATCTCACGGCCCTGCTCCGGCCGGACCTGCCGGGCGCGGCGGTGATGCCCGTCACGGCCCTGGCAGCGGTGGCGGCCATGGCCGCAGTGGAGCGCGCCTGCGGCCTGCGCCCCGGCATCAAGTGGACCAATGACCTGGTGCTGGGCGGCAGAAAACTGGCCGGCATCCTGACAGAGCTGGGCCTGGAGGGCGAGAGCGGCCGGGTGCAGTACATCGCCGTGGGCGTCGGCGTCAACGTCAACGAAGACGCGGCGGATTTCCCGCCGGAGCTGGCCCCCATCGCCACCTCCCTGGCCCTGGAAACGGGTGCGCCCGTCAGCCGCCTGGCCCTGGCGGCGGCGCTGATCGAAGAACTGGACAAGGCCTATGCCGCCCTGGGCGGCGATCTGGGGGCCTATCGCCGGGCCTACCGCGAAAACTGCGTGACGCTGGGCCGGGAAGTGCGCATCCTGGGCGGCGGCGCAGAGCGCCGGGGCCTGGCCGAGGACGTCGACGAGGACTTTGGCCTGATCGTGCGCCGCGCAGACGGCGCGCGGGAGACCGTCCGCAGCGGCGAGGTGTCCGTGCGGGGCCTTTACGGATATGTATAACGGAAAAATCGCAGAAAAGGAGCAGACCATGGCAAGCAAATTATGGGAATTATTCTGGACCTTCGCCCGCATCGGCGTGATGACTTTCGGCGGCGGCTACGCCATGCTCCCGATCCTCCAGCGGGAGATCGTGGACAACAAGCACTGGGCCGACGAGGCGGAAATGTCCGACTACTACGCCATCGGTCAGTGTACGCCGGGCATCATCGCCGTCAATGTGGCCACCTTCATCGGGCGCAAGGAGGCCGGCGTCATCGGCGGCATCGTGGCGACCCTAGGGCAGGTCTTCCCCTGCCTGGTGATCATCTGCATCATCGCCGGCGTGCTGGACAATTTTGCCGATTTCAAAATCGTGCAGGACGCCTTTGGCGGCATCCGCGCCTGCGTGTGCGTGCTGATCTTCAACGCAGTGCTCAAACTGTTCCGCTCTGGCGTGGCGGACGCGGCCACGTTCCTGATCTTTCTGGTCGTGCTGATCGCCTCGGCCTGCACGAATCTGTCGCCGGTGGTGTTCGTGGTGGCGGCCGGCGTGCTGGGCGTGGCGGTGCGCACCCTGGGCCTGGACGGCAAGGGGCGGAAGGAGGCGGCTGAAAAATGATCTATCTGCAGCTGTTCGCCGCCTTTTTCCACACAGGGCTCTTCGCCGTGGGCGGGGGCCTGGCCACCATGCCCTTCCTCTATCACATGGCCGACAACACCGGCTGGTTCACCTATGAGCAGCTGGCGAACATGATCGCCGTGTCCGAGTCCACCCCCGGCCCCATGGGCGTGAACATGGCCACCTATGTGGGCTATACCATCGCCGGCATTCCCGGCGCGGTCGTCGCCACCCTGGGGCTGGTGACGCCCTCCATCATCGTCATCCTCATCGTGGCCAAATTCCTGAGCAAATTCCGCCATAACAAGACCGTGGACGCCGTGTTCTACGGCCTGCGCCCCGCTTCCTGCGGCCTGATCGCCGCGGCGGGTCTCTCCGTGGCGGCCCTGGCTCTGCTGGATCTGGACGCGCCCCCCGCGGGGCTGTTCCAGTGGCACTATATCGCCCTGGCGGCGGCGGTGCTGGTGCTGAGCCGCTGGGTGAAGCCCACGAAAAAACTCCACCCCATCGTCTTTATCCTGGGCTCCGCCGCGGTGGGCGCCCTGTTCGGCGCCGCGGGGCTTTGAGGTCACTCCCCGTCCAGTTCATAGCGGAAGTGCTCCGCCATCATCCGCAGCTCGCCGAGGCTGGCCACATATACCCGGTGGCGCAGCAGTGCCGCCCGCACCGGCGCAGGCAGCGAAATGAAATAATCCCACAGCTTTGGATCGCGCATATAAAATCCCATGTCCATGCCGCATCCTCCTTTTCCGCACAGTTCTCCGCCCATAGCATGCGCGCCGGGCGCACCGTCATGCGCGGAAAATCTTGAAAAAATCCGCCCCGGGAGCACGATGCTCCCGGGGCGGGTCGTTTTTTGCGTTTCAGATGATCTCGACTTTGATCAAATTGGTGGTGCCGCTGCGGCCCACGGGGACGCCGGCGGTGATAACGGCCAGATTGCCGTCCTGGATATAACCGGCCTTTCGGCAGGCCTCCACGGCGGCGGCGAACAGCTCGTCGGTATTGCCGGCGGGCTTTGTCATGGTGGGGTACACGCCCCAGGACAGGCGCAGCTGGCGGCAGACCTTTTCCGACACCGTGGCCGCGCAGATGGGGCAGCTGGGCTTGAAGCGGGAGATCATGCGGGCCGTCACGCCGGCGTGGGTCACAGTGATGATGGCGTTGGCGTGCAGGTCGAAGGCGGCGGCGCAGCCGGCGTGGCTGATGGCGTCGGTGACGGAGCCGCCCACGGAGAAATGCTCCTCCTGAAAGCGTTTTTGGTAATCGATATGGTCCTCCGCCTCGGTCACCGTGCGCACCATGGTGCGCAGGGCCTCCACCGGGTACTTGCCCGAAGCCGTCTCCCCGGAGAGCATGACGCCGGAGGCGTAGTCGAACACGGCGTTGGCCACGTCGCTGACCTCGGCCCGGGTGGGCCGCGGCTGGCGGATCATGGAGTCCAGCATCTGGGTAGCCACGATGACGGGTTTGCCCGCGCGCACCCCCTTGCGGATCATCTCCTTCTGCAAGAAAGGGATCTCTTCCATGGGGATCTCCACCCCCAGGTCGCCCCGGGCCACCATAACGCCGTCGGCGGCGGCGATGATCTCGTCGAGATTATTGACGCCCTCGCGGTTTTCGATCTTGGCGATGAGGCGGATGTCCGTATTGCCCAGGGAGCGCAGCAGGTCCCGCACCGCCAGGATGTCCGCCGCCGAGCGGACAAAGGACACAGCGATATAATCGAAATCCTGCTCCACGGCGAACTTGATGTCGCTGCGGTCCCGGGAGGTCAGCCCCGGCAGGGAAATATTCACATCGGGCACGTTGATGCTCTTGTTGTTGCTGAGCACGCCGCCGGAGAGGACGGTACACAGCACGTCGCCGCCGGAAAGGCCCGCCACCTGCAGCTCGATGAGGCCGTCGTCCAGCAGGATACGGTCTCCGATATGCACGTCCCGGGCCAGGTCGGCATAGGTGACAGAGACCTTCGTTTTATCGCCGGGGACCTCCTTCGGCGTCAGGGTGAAGCTGCCGCCCTCCGAAAGGGTGACGGGGCCTTCGGCAAAGGTGCCGATGCGGATCTCGGGGCCCTTGGTGTCCAGGATCGTGGCCACGATGCGCCCCTCCTCCCGGCAGGTCCGGCGCAAAAGCTCCAAAAGCTCCCGGTGGGACGCGTGGGTCCCGTGGGAAAAATTGAACCGGGCGGCGTCCATGCCTTCGCGCAGCAGCTGCGCGATCACATCGCAGTTGGCGCTGGCCGGGCCTAGAGTACAGATGATCTTTGTTTTACGCATAAAAGCATGCCTCCCTTTCGGTCAAGGAACGTTTGCAGCGTCCCTGCTCAGTATACCCAAATCGGCGCAAAAGCGCAAGCGGCAGGCCCGGCGGACCGCGCGGCAAAAAATCCCCGAAAAATGTCGGCGCCGCCCTTGACGGCGTATAACAAAATCAGTATTATGTAAATGAAAAATACTGCCGTCTCCTGACGCCGACACAGGAAAGGATGTTGCTCTATGGGGCTGAAAAAATGCCCGATCTGCGGCGAGCTGTTCGCCGATACATACAAACACTGTCCTTTTTGCGAAGAGGATGAAAACCCCCGCAAAGCCAGGCAGCCCAAGCGCTATGGCTACGGGGAGGGCGGCCGCCGCCTGGCCCGCCGCAATTACGAGGAAGACCTGCCCCGCCCGCTGTACGGCGACGAAGACGCCCCCCGCCGCAGCAAAGGGCGGGACGACGACGCTTATGATGCGGACGATGCCCCCCGCCGCAGCCGCCGCAGGGCCCGGGACGACGATTACGACGATTACGATGGCGAGGACCGCACCGCTTACCGCGGCCGCCGCGGCGAAAACGGCGATTACGACGACTATGACGATTACGACGACGGCTATCGCGGCCGCCGCGCCCGCTATGATGACAACGATGACAACCAGGGCAGCCCCTGGTTCAAGATCGTGATGGTGATCCTGATCGCCATCATCATCGTGTGCCTTCTGTATCTGGGCCGGGGCTTCCTCGGCAATCTGCTGCCCGGCGGGAACGACGATCCCACGCCGCCCTCCTCCATGAGCAGCGACGAACCCCAGGATGACGACGATCTCTCCACCGACCCCGACGAGGGTGACGAACCCCAGGTGGACGAGCCCGACGCGGACGAGCCGGACGACCCGGCGGTCGATCCCGACGAGGAAACCACCTCCGGCGAGGACGACGCCGCCGGACCGCTGACCCTGTCCCACACAGACGTGTCCATTTCCGGCGACGAGAGCTTCACCCTGACAGCCCGCAGCGGCAGCGGCTCCACAACCTACACCAGCGCCGACCCCGCCATCGCCTCGGTCAGCTCCGCCGGCGTGGTCACCGGTCTGAAAAAGGGCACCACGGAGATCACCGTCCGCCGCGGCAGCGCCAGCGCCGTGTGCATCGTCCGCGTCAAGAGCGACGGTTCCGGCGCCTCCTCCTCCGGCAGCGGCGCCGCCTCCCTCAACCGGACGGACATGACCCTCTCCGTAGGCGAGAGCTTCTCGCTGAAGGTCTCCGGCGTCACCACCGCGCTCACCTGGTCCGTGGCCGACAGTTCTGTCGCCACCGTGGACGGCAGCGGCAAGGTCACCGGCGTCAAGTCCGGCACCACCCGCGTCACCGCCTCCTGGGACGGCAGCAGCGCATCCTGCATCGTCCGCGTGAAATAAGCCCCGCGCCGCACATAAAATTTCCAGCTCCCGCGCCTTTGGCGCGGGAGCTTTTCATCTGCCGGGCGCACAAAAAAGCCGGCCGGAAGCATTCGCTTCCGGCCGGCCTTTTTCGTTTTCAGGATATTCGCCGGGCCCTTCATGCGGCCTGCCGCGGCGCTTATTTCTTATGGTTCACCGGCTTGAAGGAAACGCGGATATCCGTGCCCTGGCCCTCTTCGCTTTTCAGCTCGATCTGGGCGCCGTGGACGGCGGCGATGTGCTTGACGATGGCCAGGCCCAGGCCGGTGCCGCCGGTCTCCTTGCTGCGGCTCTTGTCCACGCGGTAGAACCGCTCGAACACCCGCTCCTGATCCTCCGCCGGGATGCCGATGCCGTTGTCCCGCACGCGGAGGTAGGGGCGGCCCTCCGCCGTGCCGCAGGAAAGGATCACCTTTCCGCCGGGGCGGTTGTAGCGGATGGCGTTGTCAGTGAGGTTGATGCACAGTTCCTCGATGCTGGCGCGGCTGCCCAGGATCACGGTCCGCTCCCCCTCGCACAGCAGCGTCACATAGGCCCGCTGGGCGTTTACCGACAGGTTTTCCGCGCAGAGACTGATCAACTCCTTCAGATCCAGCGGCTCAAATTCCTGGACCTGCCGCGCCTCCTGGGCCGCGTCCAGGCGGGAAAGCTGGATGATGTCGTTGACCAGGTGCAGGAGCCTCCCGGCCTCCTTGTGGATCTTCCGGGCGAAATTCTGCACGTCCTCGGGCTTGGCGATGCCCGTTTCGATCAGCTCGGCATAGCCGGAGATGGAGGTCAGCGGCGTTTTCAGCTCGTGGCTGACGTTGGCGGTGAATTCCTGGCGCATGTTCTCGTTTTCCCGGCGGATGGCCCGGTCGTGGACGATGGCGTCCACAAAGGGCTGCATCTCCGGATAGGGGACCTCCCGGTCGATCTCGTCCAGGCGGCTGCCCATGCGCACGATGGGGCGCACCAGCTGCCGGGTGAACAGCAGGCTCAGCAGCGCCGCCAGCACCGCCACCGCGATGCAGCAGATCACGATCACCGGCAGGGCGCTGCGGAACAGGTCGAAGCGGCTGTTCATGTCCATGGAGATGCGCAGGACATCGCCGTTCTCCAGGCGGAGGGCGTAGTAATAGGCGCTCTTGCTGGCCGTTTCCGACTCCCGCTCGTCCTCGCCGGCGCCGTACTCCAGCGCCTCCTGCACCTCCGGGCGGTCCAGATGGTTTTCCAGGGCACCGGAAAATTCGCTGTCATACAGCACCGCGCCGTCCGGGCGGATCAGGGTGATGCGCAGCTGACCGTCTGCATTGTAGCGTTCCAGCTGGTCATAGCGGTCCATATCTTCGCAGGCCGCGGCGATCACCGCGGCGGAAATGCGCATGTCCCGGGCGGCCTGGCGCTCAAAGACCGTGTAAAAGGCAAATACGCACAGCACCAGCGTCACCAGGATGCTGCAAAGGCCCACCAGCAGCAGGCGCGTTGTGATCTTTCGCCCCATGCTCAGCCTTCTCCGCCCTCAAAGGTCAGCTGATAGCCCACCTTGCGCACGGTGTGGATATAGTTCCCGGCTTCGCCCAGCTTGTGGCGCAGGGTGCGGATGTGGATGTCCAGGGTGCGGCTCTCGCCGGAAAAATCGGTGTTCCAGACCCGGTTCATCAGCTCCTCCCGGGTGAGGACCTTGTTGGGATTTTCGATAAAAAAGCGCAGAAGCTCATATTCCTTATAGGCCAGGTCCACTTCCCTGCCCGCCACGGTCACCCGGCGGGTCATGCCGTCCATCTGGATCTCCCGGAAGGACTGCACCGCCGCGCCGGCCTGCTTCTGGGTGCGGCGCAGCACCGCGCGGATGCGGGAAATGAACTCCATCAGCCCGAAGGGCTTGCTGATGTAATCGTCGGCCCCCTGGTCCAGGCACTTGACCACGTCGATCTCGCTGTCCTTGGCCGTGACCATGACCACAGGGATGTTGCGGGTGTCCACGCCTTCGCGGAAGGTCTTGAGGATATCCAGCCCGTTCTGGTCGGGCAGCATGATATCCAGGATTACCAGCTCCGGCAGCTGTTTGCGGCAGGCCTCGAAAAAGCTCTTTCCGTCGCCGAAGCCCGCGGTCTCAAAGCCATTGTTCTTCAGGGCGTACTGTTCCAGCTCACAGATATTGCTGTCGTCTTCTACAATATAAATCACGTTAAGATTTCACCTGACTCTCCTCAGTATCCGGCAGCACATAGCGCCGGCCGTATTTTTCATAGCGTTCGTCAAATTTTTCGTCGGCGTTGCGCATGGTGTCGAGATATTCATGCACTTCGTATTTATCCTCGGCTACCTCGACCATGGCCGCGGCCACATTGCTGCAGTGGTCGGCAATGCGCTCGTAATTCACCAGCAAGTCCTGCAGAACGAAACCCGCCTCGATGCCGCAGACGCCCTGCTGCAGGCGGCGGATATGACGGTCGCGCATACTGCGCACCAGATCGTCCACCACTTGCTCCAAAGGCTCGATCTTCCGGGCCTGGGCCAGGTCGTTGGTCTCAAAGGCCTGCAGAGTACGGTCCACGATGTCCTGGATGACGGATTCCAGGACCGCCAGCTCACTCCAGGCCGTGTCGGAAAGGTGCAGCTGCTTGTCGTGGATCTCCTTTGCGGAATCATAGATATTGCAGGCATGATCGCCGATGCGCTCGAAATCGCCGATGGTGTGCAGCAGCACCGCCACCTCCCGGTTGTCGGCGGCCGTCATGTCCCGCTCGGAGAGCTTGACGAGATAGGTGCCGATCTTGTCCTCGTAGGCGTCGATGATATCCTCGTCGGCGCCCACCTTGTCGGCGCATTTCGCGTCCCATTTGTGGAGCAGGGACATGGCCTGCAGCAGATTGGTGCGCATCAGGCCCGCCATGTTGACGGTCTGGGTCCAGCTGTTGCGCACGGCGATGCTGGGGGTGGCCAGCAGGCGCTCGTCCAGCAGCTCCGTCTTGCCGGGGTTCTCCCGGTCGGGAATGGTGAGATAGGCCAGTTTCTCCAGCCCCCGGGCAAAGGGCAGCAGCACCGCCGTGGCCAGCACGTTGAAGCAGGTGTGGATGATGGCGATGGTCAGCGGCGTCACCGGCGCCGACAGGAAGGAGAAGTGGATCACCGCGTTGAGGGAGTAGAACACCGTCATGAATAGAATGGAGCCGATGATGTTAAAATAGAGATGCACGATGGCGGCCCGGCGGGCGCTCTTGTTGGCGCCGATGGATGAGAGCATCGCCGTCACGCAGGTGCCGATGTTCTGGCCCAGAATGATGGGCAGGGCGCTGCCGCAGGTGATGGTGCCCGTGAGGGACAGGGCCTGCAGGATGCCCACGCTGGCCGAAGAGCTCTGGATCAGGGCCGTGAGGCCGGCGCCGAAGAGCAGGCCCAGAATCGGCATTTCAAACTTCGTGAACAGCGCCTGGAAGCTGGGCATATCCGCCAGGGGCGCCATGGCGTCGGACATGATCTCCATGCCGGTCATCAGCATGGAAAAGCCCAGCAGGATGGTGCCGATGCCCCGGGAGCGGGCGCTCTTGGTGAACATATAAAGGATAATACCGATCAGGGCGAGAATGGGAGAGAATCCTGACGGATTCAGGAAACGCACCAGGAATCCGTCGCCCTCGATGCCGGAGAGGCTCAGGATCCAGGCCGTCACCGTAGTGCCCACGTTGCTGCCCATGATCACGCCCACCGCCTGGTGCAGCTGCATCAGGCCGCTGTTGACAAAGCCCACCACCATGACCGTGGTGGCAGAAGAACTCTGGATCACCGCCGTGACGGAAAGGCCCAGCAAAAAGCCCTTCATGGGGTTGTCCGTCATTTTGGCCAGGATGGGCTGCAGCTTGTTGCCCGCCTGTTTTTCCAGGGCCTTGCCCATGATGTCCATGCCGAACAGGAACAGCGCCAGTCCGCCGAACAGCGTAAATACATTAAAAATATCCATGTCCCGTTTCTCCTCCGACCTCTTCTCAAAAACAATTGTAAAGTTATTGTAAAACACGGATGTAAAGTGCGCAACCAGTTCTTTGAAAAAT
>CAJFFX010000047.1 GCA_904374485.1 Candidatus Pseudoscillospira falkowii
CGGTAAGATAAAGGTAATTTGAACGTATGGGGCAGGAACATGAGACGAAATAAGCATTTGGGATTTATGATCGATGAAGAAACGCATTATAAACTGCGCTACATTGCTGATTATGAGGGGAGAACCGGCAATGGGCAGGTGCTCTATTGGATTCGTCAAAAAATTAAGGAATTTGAAGAAGATAATGGGAAAATCCCGTATGTAAAGCATACAGAAGAATGAAATATGCCTGGCGGAGGGCATAAAAAAAGAGCCGCGGTTCCTGGTGAGGGAATGCACGGCCGGTTCAGTCCCGGGGATCGTCCGGGATATATTCCGCCACCGCTTCCAGAGGACACTCGAGGATGGCGCAGAGCTTGTTGAGGGTGTGGGTGGAGACTGGCAGATCTGCCTGCAGCCGCTGGACCGTGGCGTGGCTCATGCCGTATTTGACGCGCAGGGTGTAGGTGGTCATGTGCTTTTCCCGCATGATGCGCCACAAAGGGGCGTAAGAAATCATGTCCTCTCCTCCTTTACATCCTCTATTATGGCTACTATAATAGCCATATACCATGGCCGTTGTTTGGCCATATCGATGAAAGGGGGAAACACGCATGCTCGTGGCTTATCATTGGAGCGGGATGATGCAGGCGATGACCGACAGGACCAGAGTAAAAGCGCTGCTGCGGGAATGGCACAACGCCACCACGGCCTGGGACGGAAAGCTGCCGAACACCTGGGAGGCCTATCTGAAGAAATATCACGACAACCTGCGGAAGGAACTGCCGGAGGATGTGCAGGGGGACTTCGCGGCCTGGGAGGAGGGCTGGGAGAACCACCTGTGCGAGGTCGCCCTGCTGGCCTTCCGCGAAGGCACCGCCCTGTATCTCCGGGACTGTGCCGGCAGGGAGCTGGAAGAGGACTTTTTTGAAAAGCGGGTCTGGCGGAAGCTGTATCCGCTGGGGCTTGGGGACTATGCCTTCCCGGCCTACAGCGACCGGTCCTACCAGGACTGCGCGGAATGGCTGCACCGCATCGAAAGCAAACCACTGCGCGCCACCGTCATGGATGATCTGCGCCGGCTCTGCCGGGGGTGGAAAGCCCGGGAGCGGGGGGTGGCCGGCTGCGCGTTTTACATCGGCTATTATAACGGCGAAAAGGTTTCCGGCGGCCCGCGGCCCCAGCCCGAGCGCATGAATATCGTGGCCGAAGAAGCCGGCGTCACCGGCGCTTTCGCCCCCGAGCGCCCCGCCTGAACCTGACCCAAAAACAATCAGATCAACAAAAACCACCTGCCGGCGCAAAAACTGCGCCGGCAGGCTTTTCTTATTTTCCGCTGTCGCCGTAGTTTTTCAGCACCCGGGCGCTGGGGTCGGTGACGTCGCAGTTTTCCCAGGTACGGTTGGGCATCCAGAAATCGCGGATCATGTGGCTCTGGTGGGGATAGTGCTTTTCAAACAGATCCCGGTACAGGAGGCTCTCCTTGGTGAAGGGGCGGCAGTGGGTATAGGCGCGGCGCTTTTCCTCGAATTCCGCGTCGGTGTACAGGCTTTCGGCGTAGGCCTTCAGGTCGTCCACCATGGAGTGGCCCACGGCGTCGGAGAAAGCGGCCTTTTCTCGCCAGAGGATGTGTTCGGGCAGCCAGTCGCCCTCGAAGGCTTTGCGCAGCAGATACTTGCCCTTGCCATAGGTGTTTCGCTTCTTTTCCGGGGCGATGGAGAGGACATAGCGGGCGAAATCCAGGTCGCCGAAGGGTACCCGGGCCTCCAGAGAGTGGACGCTGATGCACCGGTCGGCCCGGAGCACGTCGTACATATAAAGCTCCCGCACCCGCTTCTGGGACTCCCATTGAAAGGCGTTGGCGTCGGGGGCGAAGTCGGTGTATTTATAGCCGAACAACTCGTCGCTGATCTCGCCGGTGAGCAGCACCCGCACGTCCGTCTGCTCGTGGATGGCCTTGCAGATGAGATACATGCCCATGCTGGCGCGGATGGTGGTGATATCGAAGGTGCCCAGGGCGGCGACCACGTCCTCCAGGCTGGAGAGGACGTCGTTTCGGTCGATGAGGATTTCCCGGTGGTCGGAGTGGAGATAGTCGGCCACTTCCCGGGCGTATTTCAGGTCGATGGCGTCGCTGCTCATGCCGATGGCAAAGGTGCGGATGGGCTTTTTGCTCTGCCGGGCGGCGATGGCACACACCAGGGAGGAATCCAGCCCGCCCGAGAGCAGGAAGCCCACGGGGGCATCGGCGTCCAGCCGTTTGTCCACCGCGCGGATCAGTTTTTCACGGATGTTTGCGGTGATGGTGTCCAAATCGTCGCGGCAGACCTCCTGCACCGCGGCGATGTCGTCATATTGGACAAACAGGCCGTCGCAATAGAATGAGCCGATGGGGAAGGGGAAAATCTCCGCGCACAGCCCCACCAGCTGCTTGGCTTCGCTGGCAAAGGCGATTTTGCCGGAGTCGGAATAGCCGTAAAACAGCGGGCGGATGCCGAAGGGGTCCCGGGCGGCAATCAGCCGGCCGCGCTTGGCGTCATAGAGAATCATGGCGAATTCCGCGTCCATATGGCGGAACATGTCCAGGCCGTATTCATAATACATGGGCAGCAGGATTTCGCAGTCGCTGTCGCTCTGGAAGGTGTAGCCCTTTTGCTCCAGGCGCGCCTTTTCCGCGCGGAAGCCATACAGCTCTCCGTTGCACACCACGGCGTCGTCGCCGCGGACGAAGGGCTGCATGCCCTCCGCCGTCAGGCCCATGATGGCCAGGCGGTTGAAGCCCAAAAGGCCGAAGGGCCCCTCGATGATGCGGCTGTCGTCCGGCCCGCGGCTTTTCGTCCGGGCAAGATACGCGGCGAATTCCTCCCGGGAAAGATCCTTCCCGGCATACCCCATGATACAACACATAATAAGCACCCTTTCTTCTGGCCCCGCAGGGGGCGGATTGGTTCAAATCTTTCTGCACCCTCAAAAAGGGTACAAAAAAAGACAGCATTCCTCCTTCATTAGGACGAATTGCTGTCATATCCGCGGTGCCACCTAATTTACCCGCGCGCCATTGCGCGGGCCACCTTTTGCGCTCTCGTCAAGCGTTGCCCCGATAACGCCGGGCCGGCGGCGCGCCCTACAGGCCCCGCGGCGGGGCGTTCAGGCGGCGGCTCCCGGGGTGTTCTTTCCCGCGCGGCCGATGCGGGGCTTTCACCTGCCCCCGCTCTCTGCAAATCGGGATCGTCGCGGTACTTTTCCCCGATCTTCGCTTTTGTGAGGTCAATTGTAGCATATTTTCTTTCGCGCTGTCAAGAGCTGCCGCGGGGAAGAGCGCGTTTTTTTGACGCGCAATGGAAAACGCAGCCCCGATGCGCGGCATCGGGGCTGCGGGCGGATGCGGTTTTCAGCGGCGGCGCCGGCCGTGATAGCGGTGGTTCCGGCGGCGGGTGAGATAGCTCTGTCCCCCGCGGTAGCGGCTGGGCCGGCGGCGCAGGCGGCGGATCAGCAGCACCAGCGCCAGCACCACGATCACCGCGGCCAGGATCTTCATCAGCGGGTTGGAGAAGAAGACCTGCAGCTTGTGCAGGATCGTCAGCACCCGGGAGGCGGGCACCTCGTTGGCGGCCAGCAGGTCCACGGAGGCGTAGACATTGCCGTCGCTGTCGGTGACGGTAATGGTGCCCAGCTTCTGCCCCTCGGCCACGGGGGCGGCGACGGAGTCGGCGTCCAGCTGGATGTCCTGCTTCAGGTCTTCCGCCGTCAGGTTGGAGGGCAGCAGCACCTCCACATCCTCGGCGGGATGGATAGAAACGTAATTGGCCCGGCGCGACAGCGTGACGGGCACCTGTTCCACCAGGTCGGCGTGGTTCAGGATTGTGGCGCGGTCAAAGCTGGAAAAGCCCCACTCGAAGAGCCGCCGGGTCTCGGAAAAGCTCTTGACGTCGGTCCGGCCGTTTTCGCTGACGGCCTCGGCCCCCAGCACCACGGAGATGAGGCTGCGGCCGCCCTTTTCGGCACAGGACACCAGGCAGTAGCCTGCGTCGCTGGTGTGGCCGGTCTTGATGCCCTTGGCGTAGGGGTAGACGTATTCCGTGGCGCGCCAGCGGTCGATGAGGTAATTCGTGGTGTGGAAGGTGCGCTCCTCAGAGAGGTTCGTGGCCGGCAGGGTATAGGTCTTCGTGCTTGCCAGGGTCATAAACATGGAGTATTGCATGGCTTCCTTCGTCACGAGATACACGTCCCAGGCGGTGGTGTAGTGCTCCGGATCGTGCAGGCCGCAGGGGTTGACGAAGTGGGTGTTTTCACAGCCCAGGCGCTCCGCCTCGGCGTTCATCTCGTCCACAAAAGCGTCCACCGAGCCGGAGACCACCTCCGCCAGGATGTAGCAGGCCTCGTTGGCCGACTGGACCATGACGCAGTACAGCAGCTGCTCCACCGTCAGCTGTTCCCCGACTTTGATGCCAGCGGAGCTGGAATCGGCAGTGAGCAGGTTGATGGCGGTCTGGGAGGCAGTGACGGTCTGGTCCAGGGAGATGTCGCCCCGGTCCACGGCCTGGAGCACCAGCAGCACCGTCATGCACTTGGTGATGCTGGCGGGGTAGAGCTGCTCGTGGGCGTTCTGGTTCAGCAGGACCTGCCCCGTGTCGCCGTCCACCAGCAGGGCAGATTTGGCGGCCACCGTCGGATAGGAAAAGGACGCCGCGTCCTCCTCTGCGGCGGCGGCAGGCACGGCCAGCAGACCGGCCAGAAGGAACACGACCAAAAAAATTGACAGGAAACGTTGTTTTTTCATTCTAATCTCCCACTGTTTATGGTATGCTATACGTATCCGGTTTGCAGGAAAGGGGCCCCTGCCCGGCAATCGCCTGGGGCGCAGGGAATCGGTGCGACAGAAATCGACATTTATTATACCAGAGAACAAAGGGGAGCGCAACTGTGAAAGCATCGGGAAAATTGACGAAAACAGAGGCGGCGCTTTTGGCGCTGACGGTGCTGTTCCTGCTCTGCACGGCGGTGACGTTCGCCCTGCGCGCGGCCCAGGACCGCACCGACTACGTCATCACCGCCGCGGGAAACGCGGCTCTGGCGGAGGAGCCGGAGGAGGAAGTGGAAGAGGAGACGCCCGCCCTCCCGGTCCCCACGGCGGAGGACCCGCTGAATATCAACGAGGCCGGCGAGGCGGAGCTGGA
This sequence comes from Candidatus Pseudoscillospira falkowii, assembly GCA_904374485.1. Taxonomy (GTDB): domain Bacteria; phylum Bacillota; class Clostridia; order Oscillospirales; family Oscillospiraceae; genus Pseudoscillospira; species Pseudoscillospira falkowii. The sequence goes on from CAJFFX010000047.1 coordinate 5,157, forward strand.
CCAGCTGCCCGAGATCGGGCCGGTGCTGGCCGAGCGACTCGTGGCCTACCGCGCGGAGCACGGCCCCTTTGCGCGCGTCGAGGACCTGATGAACGTGGAGGGCATCGGCGAGGTTACATTTGAAAAGATCCGGGAACTGGTCACGGTCGGGGAGGCGGCAGCATGAAGATCTTAGTGGTGGACGACGAGCGCGTGCTGGTCAAGGGCATCAAATTCAATCTGGAACACGAGGGCTATGAGGTGGAATGCGGCTACGACGGCCGCGCCGCCGTGGAAATGGCCCGCGCCGGCGGCTTCGATCTGATCATCCTGGACGTGATGATGCCGGAGATCGACGGGCTGGAGGCCTGCATGCGCATCCGGGAATTTTCCGACGTGCCCATCATCATGCTCACGGCCAAGGGCGAGGATACGGACAAGCTGATGGGCTTTGACTGCGGCGCCGACGACTATATGACAAAGCCCTTCAACATCCTGGAGCTGAAAGCCAGGGTCAAGGCGCTGCTCAAGCGCGCCCGGGGCGGCGCGGCGCGGGACGAGCGGGAGGAGATCACTGTGGGCGGCCTGACGCTGGACCGGCGGGAGCATGTGGTGCGCCGCCGGGGCGAACGGGTGGAGCTGACAGCCAAGGAATACGATCTTCTGGAGCTTTTGATGAAGCACCCCCGGCGGGTCTACAGCCGGGAAGTGCTGATGAACGTGGTCTGGGGCTACGATTACCAGGGTGAGTTCCGCACGGTGGACGTTCATGTGCGCCGCCTGCGGGAAAAGATCGAGGAAAACCCGGCCCAGCCGGAATACATCCTGACAAAATGGGGAGTGGGGTATTACTTCAATGGGTAAGTTCGGCAGCATCAGCCAGCGCATGACCCTCAGCTATATCCTGATCATCCTCGCGGTGCTGGCCCTGCTCAACACCTACCCCCTGATCGTGTCGGAGAACATGGTGTTCCGCTCCAAGCAGACCACCATGCAGAGCACGGTCTCGGTGATGGTGTCGGCGCTGTCGGGCCTGGATGTGCTGACGGAGAAAAATGTGGCCCAGGCCCTGACGGTGGCGGAGGACACGGCCGTATCCCGCGTTCTGGTGACAGATGCCGACGGCCTCGTCCTGTACGACGACCGGGAGTCCGGCGGCGCGGTGGGCAGCTATGCCCTCTACACCGAGATCGTCAAGGCTCTCCAGGGCAGCGACGCCTTCTATGTAGACTATTCCGATGGGGCCTTCCGCAGCCGCGCGGCTTCGCCGGTGGTGTACCGGGGGCAGATCATCGGCGCGGTCTATGTTTATGAATACGATACGGAGCAGGCCTCGCTCCTTTCCGGCCTGCAGCAGAATCTGCGGCGCATCTCCCTGGTGACGGGCGCGGCGGTGCTGCTGCTCAGCCTGGTGCTGTCGCGGCTGATGACGGCCCGCTTCAGCCGCCTGATGACGGCCATCCGCGTGGTGCGGGAGGGCGACTACAACCACCGCACCGCCATCGGCGGGAAGGACGAGATCGCAGAGCTGGCTGCGGAGTTCGACAGTTTGACGGACCGCCTGCAGGTGACGGAAAATGCTCGCCGCCGCTTTGTGGCCGACGCGTCCCACGAGCTGAAAACGCCCCTGGCCTCCATCCGGCTGCTGTCAGATTCCATTCTGCAGACCGAAGAGATCGACCGGGAGACAGTGCGGGATTTCGTGGGCGACATCCGCAGCGAGGCCGACCGTCTCCAGCGCATCACCGAGGAGCTGCTGCGCCTGACCCGGCTGGACGGCCAGCCGCCCCTGCAGTGCTGCGACGTGCCTGCCGGCGCGGTGGCCGAACGGGTGGTCCGCATGCTGCGCATGCTGGCCGAGGAGCAGGGCGTGACGCTGGAAACGGACATCGACAAAAACTGCGTCGTCCGCGCCACCGAGGACGACCTCTACCACATCCTCTACAATTTGGTGGAAAACGCCATCAAATACAATCGCCGCGGCGGCTTTGTGCGCCTGACCCTGCGCCGGGAGGGCGGCGGCACGGCGATCGCGGTGGAGGACAACGGCATCGGCATTCCCGAGGAGGATCTGCCCAAGATCTTCGACCGGTTTTACCGGGTGGACAAGGCCCGCTCCCGGGCCGCCGGGGGCACGGGGCTGGGTCTCTCCATCGTCCGCGACACGGCGCGGCGCTACGGCGGCGCCGTCGCCGCCGCCCGCCGGGAGGGCGGCGGAAGCGTCTTCACCGTCATATTCCCGGCGCCGGAGGAGGGAGCGCCATGAAAAAGCGGATCGCGGCGGCGCTGTGCGCCGCGCTGGTGCTCCTGACAGGCTGCGCCGCAGAGCGCGGCGGCCGGGGCGAATACCTGATCTACTGCCGGGCCGATCTGGACGCCGCCGGCGGCGGAGACGCCGTGTACGCCCTGGCAGCGAACGTGTCCGGGGAGAACGACGCGCGCATCGCCTCGGAGCTGGTGCATCGGATCATCGACGCCGAGGCTCCTGGATGCGAGAGTCCCCTGCCCGCGGGGACGCGGCTTTTGTCGGTGACGATCGAGGACGGGACGGCCATCGTGGACCTCTCCGGCGGCTATGCGGCCCTTTCCGGGGTGGAGCTGACCATTGCCGACGCCTGCATCACCCTGACGCTGTGCCAGCTGCCCACGGTGGAGCGGGTGGACATCCTGTGCCAGGGCGCGCCGCTGCCCTACCGGGAGCGGCCGGCGATGACGGCCGGCGGCGTGCTGCTCAGCAGCATGGACGAGGAAGTGCGCACCCTGCGCGTGCGCCTGTTTTTTGCCGACAGCGAAAGCGGGGACCTGACCTCCGAAAGCCGGACCATCCAGCTTTACGAGGGGCAGACAAAAGCCCGGGGCGTGCTGGAGGCCCTGTTGGAAGGGCCGGAGAGCGCGGCGTTGGAAGCGGTGCTCCCGGAAGAGGTGCAGGTGCGGGCGGTCCGGGTGGAAAACGGCGTCTGCTACGTCACCCTTTCCGAAGATTTTTTGGAAAATATCCCGCAGAGTATGCACCAGCAGGAAAATGTGGTATACTCTCTTGTAAGGTCCCTGTGCTCCGTCAGCGATATCCAAGCGGTGCAGCTTTCGGTGGAAGGGAGCACCGCCGGATATTACGGCGGCGTGGACATCAGCGCGCCCCTCAGCTGAAGGGCGCCCATGCGCTAAAAAAGAAAGGATCTATCGACTATGAAACAGCGTATCAACACCATTTGCGTCCAGGGCGGCTACACGCCGAAAAACGGAGAGCCCCGGCAGATTCCCATCGTGCAGAGCACGACCTTCAAATACGACACCTCCGAGGACATGGGCAAGCTCTTCGATCTGGAGGCCAGCGGCTATTTCTACACCCGCCTGCAGAACCCCACCAACGACTGCGTGGCGGCCAAGATCGCCCAGCTGGAGGGCGGCACGGCGGCCATGTTGACCTCCTCCGGCCAGGCGGCCAATTTCTTCGCGATTTTCAACATCGCCGGCTGCGGCGACCATGTGGTGGCTTCCGCCACGATCTACGGCGGCACCTATAACCTCTTCCATGTCACCATGAAGCGCATGGGCGTCGACTTCACCTTCGTGGAGCCCGACTGCACCGATGAGGAACTGGCCGCCGCCTTCCGGCCCAATACCAAAGCCGTTTTCGGCGAGACCATCGCCAACCCCGCCCTGACCGTGCTGGACATCGAGCGCTTTGCCAAGGCGGCTCACGACCACGGCGTGCCCCTGATCGTGGACAACACCTTTGCCACGCCCGTGAACTGCCGCCCCTTCGAGTGGGGGGCCGACATCGTCACCCACTCCACCACCAAGTACATGGACGGCCACGGCGCCGCCGTAGGCGGCTGCATCGTCGATTCCGGCAAGTTCGACTGGATGGCCCACGCCGACAAATTCCCCGGCCTCACCACCCCTGACGAGAGCTACCACGGCATCACCTACGCCGAAAAATTCGGCCTGGAGGGGGCCTTCATCACCAAATGCACCGCCCAGCTCATGCGCGACTTCGGCGCGATCCAGTCCCCCCAGAACGCCTTTTTGCTGAACCTGGGGCTGGAGAGTCTCCACGTCCGCATGCCCCGGCACTGCGAAAATGCCCTGGCTGTGGCCGAGCACCTCAAGGGCTGCGACAAGATCTCCTTCGTCACCTATCCCGGCCTGAAGGGGGATAAGTATTATGACCTGGCGAAGAAGTATATGCCCGGCGGCACCTGCGGCGTGGTGTCCTTTGGCTTCAAGGGCGGCCGCAGCGCGGCGGAGAATTTCATGAAGCATCTGAAGCTGGCCGCCATCGAGACCCATGTGGCCGATGCCCGCACCTGCTGCCTGCACCCCGCCTCCGCCACCCATCGGCAGATGAACGACGAGGAGCTGCTGGCCGCCGGCATCACGCCGGACCTGGTGCGCCTGTCCTGCGGCATTGAGGACGCTGCCGACCTCATCGCCGACATCGACCAGGCCCTCGCCCAGATCTGAACGAACGGCTCCAACGCCGCCCCGCATCTGCGGGGCGGTTTTTTTGCGCAAATTTTACAGGGAAAGCCCTTGACAGTGGCGGCGGGGGATGGTACTATGATTATGATATCAAAATAATATCATAATAAAACATACGGACTATTTGAAAAAGGAGAGATACATGATGTTGATCGTCACGACGGAACAGGTGCCCGGCCGGCAGTATGAAGCCCTGGGGCTGGTGCAGGGCAGCGCCATTTTGTGCAAGAATGTGGGGCGGGATATCACCCAGAGTTTCCGCCAGCTGGTGGGCGGCGAGCTGCCGGCCTACACGGAGATGATGGACAGAGCCCGGGATATGGCCCTGCAGCGCATGCTTGCCCAGGCCCAGGGTATGGGGGCGGACGCCGTGGTCTCCATGCGCTACGCCACCTCCGCCATCGCCCAGGGCGCGGCGGAAATGGTGGCTTACGGCACGGCGGTGCGATGGACGGAATAACGCCGGACGGGCCGCGGCAAAGCGCAGCGCCGCGGGGCGGTCTCTGCCTGCTGCTGGGCCGCCTGGCGCTGGAGACGGCCTGCGGCCGCCGGGAAACGAAGGAAACAAAAGCAAACGGTATCCGGGAGGTAACAGACGATGGAAGAAAAACAAGTCAGACAGGAAACGACTTATGAAGAGAAGATCATCCGCGGCGGACAATACGGCGTGCTGTTGCTGATCCTGGCCGTGGTGCTGCTGGCGGTGGGCGCGCTGGCTTTCGCAGGCGGCTGCATCTTTGCCGTGGAGGCGGATGATGTCCGCGGCGTGGCGCTTATTGCCGTGGGTGCGGCGGCCTTTATAGCGGGCGTTATCATCGCCTGCGGATTGAAAGTGGTCAAACCCAACGAGGCGCTGGTGCTGACCCTCTTCGGCAAATACTACGGCACCCTCAAGGGCGCGGGCTTTTACTGCGTCAACCCTTTCTGCTCGGCAGTGAATCCCACCATGGGCGCGGCGGCGGACGCCGCGGCGGCAAAGAGCGAGAGCGGCACGGCGGTGAAACTGAAGAAAAAGGGCGACACCGCCTCCGGCAAGGCCATTTCTCTCAAGGCCATCACTCTCAACAACGGCAAACAGAAGATCAACGATGCCATGGGCAACCCCATTGAGATCGGCATCGTGGTCATCTGGCGGGTGGTGAACACGGCCAAGGCCGTGTTCAGCGTGGATAATTACATGGAGTTCCTCTCCATCCAGGCGGACTCCGCCCTGCGCAGCATCGTGCGTCTGTACCCCTACGACGCGCCCGAGGACAGCACTGTGATCTCCCTGCGCGGCAGCAGCCAGGAGGTGGCCGGCCGCCTGAAGGAGGAGATCCAGAGCAAGGTGGAGATCGCCGGCCTCGAAGTGCTGGAAGCCCGCATCACCCACCTGGCTTACGCTCCGGAGATCGCTGCGGCCATGCTCCAGCGCCAGCAGGCCTCCGCCATCGTGGACGCCCGCAAGATGATCGTGGACGGCGCCGTGGGCATGGTGACCATGGCCCTGGAAAAGCTGGATCAGGAGAGCGTGGTGGACCTGGACGAGGAGCGCAAGGCCGCCATGGTGTCGAACCTTCTGGTGGTGCTCTGCGGCAACAAGGACGCCCAGCCCGTGGTCAATTCCGGCAGCTTGTATTGACCGGCGTTTGCATCGGGCGGCAAAACCTGTTAAACTGATATAAAATGCCGGAATTTTTGGAAGGGAGGGGGGCACTTTGCTGATGGATCTGATCCTTTCGCTGATCGTGGACGGCTCGGCGGAGGGGGCGCAGTCGGCCGGGCTGCCCCTTGCCCTGCGCATTTTGCCGGCGGCGGTGGTGATCGTATTTTTCGGCAGCGCCGCGGCGCTGCTTCTGGCCTGCGGGCTGCTGGTCCAGGCCGGCGCGGCGGTGCGGTTGCTGTGCCTGGCCATCGGCGCGGCCTGCACCGTATATCTTGCGCTGTTCCTGCGCCGGCTGGCGCGGGGGCTGCGGGAATAAAAACCTGGGGAGAAGATCGAAAGAGGGGAGGCGGCGGCCGTGGAGGACAAGAAGAAAGCGAAAAAGCAGGTGCCCTTGCGGCTGTCTGCATCCCTGTATGAAGAGCTGGCCCGCTGGGCGGAGGACGATTTCCGCTCCCTCAACGGCCAGATCGAGTATCTCCTGACCGAATGCGTCAAAAAGCGGAAGCATTCGAAAAAGGACGGCGAGGCATGACCGGGACCGCTGAAAAGCTGGGGAAGTATCTCGTCCGCTTCAGCGCGGTCCAGCAGGACTGGTATGCGGAAGAGGCGCTGCTCCCCTATTCCACCGGCGCCGATGTCTGAGACGTTCCGCTTTTTCCTGAAAAACAGAATCGCGCACGGAACATTGTTCCGTGCGCGATTTTTTCTTTAGGCAAGGGGCTTCGCCGGCCCGGCGTCCGGCGCTGCTGCCGGCACCGCGAAAGGGAGCACCGCTTTCGTTTTCGCGCAGCACTGGTGGATCTCCTGCTGGAGGGACTTGAGGTCCTCAAAGGTCTCGGGCCGTTTGCTCTCGTCCCGCAGCAGGGCGGAGGGGTGATAGATGGCGGTCATGCGCACGCCGTCTTTCTCCACCCACTGGCCGTGCTGACGGCTGATGCGGTATTCCGGGTTGATCAGCCGCATGGCGGCGATGCGCCCGAGGCACACGATGATTTTCGGCCGGATCAGGGCGATCTGGTCGTAGAGGTAGGGGATGCAGGCGTCCTGTTCGGTGTTCAGCGGGTCGCGGTTGTGGGGCGGGCGGCATTTGACGATGTTGGCAATGTAGACCTCGCTGCGCTGCACGCCGATCAGTTCCAGCATTTCGTCCAGCAGGTGGCCGGCGGGACCCACGAAGGGCTCGCCCTGCAGGTCTTCCTGCTCGCCGGGGCCCTCGCCGATGAACATGACCTCGGCGCTTTCGTCTCCGGTGCCGAAGACCACGTTGTGCCGCTCTTCGCAGAGTCCGCAGTTCCGGCAGGCCGCGCAGGCGGCCTTCAGGCTTCCCCAGTCCATCATTGCGCGCCGCCCCCGATCTGTGCTTCCAACCACCGCCGCAGGTCCGCATAGACCTGCGCGTGCTCCGTTTCGTTGAAGATCTCGTGGCGCATGCCGGGGTAGATGCGGATGTCCGCGCGGCGCACCCCGGCTTTTTTGAACCGGAGGTACACCCGCCGAACGCCCTTTCCCATGTCGCCAACCGGGTCCTCGGCCCCGGCGATGAACAGCACCGGCGTGTCCTTGTCCATGCGGCGGAGGTTGGGCTCCCTGCGGATGAAGTCCAGCCCGTCCATCAGGTCCTGGAACAGCCCCACGGTCATGGGAAAGCCGCACAGCGGGTCGGCGATGTAGCGGTCCACGTTTTCTTCATTGGCGCTGAGCCAGTCGTATTCCGTCCGGTTGGGGCGGAATGCCCTGTTATAGCCGCCGAAGCTCAGCTGGGCCAGCAGGGGGCTTTTGCCCTGCCTGCCCAGGCGCAGGGCCTCCAGGGAGGCGGCGGCCCGCCCGGCGGCAATCAGCGCGCCGCTCATGTCCCCGGTGCCGCAGAGCACCGCGCCGGAAACGGTCCCCGGGAAGCGGATGAGATACGTCCGGGCCAGGAAGGAGCCCATGCTGTGGCCCAGCAGAAAATAGGGCAGGCCAGGGAACTGCCGGGCGGTCATGAGCTGGAGGGTGCGGGTGTCGTTGCTGGCGTGCATCCAGCCGCCGTGCGCGGCAAAAAAGCCCAGGTCTCCGGGCGCGGCGCTCTGCCCGTGGCCGGGGTGGTCATTGCCAACCACGGCAAAGCCCTGGCCCGTGAGATAGTCCGCCAGGTCCTCATAGCGGCCGATGTGCTCGGCCACGCCGTGCAGGATCTGCACGACGGCTCTGGGTACGCCGTTTTCCGGCAGCCACTGCACGGCGTGGATGCGGTGGGTCCCGGCGCTGGCGGGAAAGAAAAATTCGGTGCGTTTGCTCATGGGATCTCCTCCTGTTCCGAACGGGGTGCTTCCGGAACATGCCTTTCCGGAAAATTTTTCTGATAGGATACCATGACGGCATAGCCGGAATGGCATCATGATGTCAACTTTTTCGGTTGCCCCGTCAGGGGCGAGAAAAAGGACTTCAAATCTTAAGTATAATAGCTGCTTGCAGCTATTATACCATGCCGCCGGGCCGGTGAACAGCCGCGCGGGTGGAAAGTTTTTGCGAAATTGTGAATTTTTCCCCTGCCGATTGAAAAAAGGGCGGCGTGATGCTATAATACATTCCGATAAATAAAAGGGCGCGCTACGGCGCATTCTATAGAAACGGGAAAAACGAAAGGAGTTTTTTGAAATGGCATTTTTGGATAATTTGGGCAAAAAGGCCCAGGCGGTGGCTTCCGCCGCGGGCGAGAAGGCCAAGATGACGGCGGATATCGCCAAGCTGAACATGCAGATCGCCAGCGAGCAGCGGGAGATCGAGAAGGATTACAAGACCATCGGCGAGTGGTACATGGCCGAGCATGCCGACGAGGCCCCCGAGGCCATTGCCGACGTGGTGGCCGCCGTCAAGGCTGCCAAGGAAAAGATCGCCGAGCTGGAAAATATGAAGGAACAGCGCCGCGCCGCTGATGAGGACGTCCTCCACGCCGAGGGCGCCGTCGTGGAAGAGCAGCAGCCCCCCGTGGAGCGGGTCTGCCCCGTCTGCGGCAACACCTCCGACGGCAAGTTCTGCCCCCAGTGCGGCGCACCGATGGGAGAATAAACGAGCTAAAAAATATGCGCGCCTTAGCATAGGCGTGCATATTTTTTTTGGCTTTCAAAAAAGCTTCGCTTTTTTGAAGTGGGATCGCACGCCGGGCAGACCTCGACTCCAAAAGGAAAAGACGGCCTGCCCGGCGTGTGCGGTGCTCTTTCCAAGGCGCTCCCACCCAGGGGGCATTCCCTTGCCCCTGCGAGGCAATTCACCTTGCGTCCCCGGAAAGAACGGATTTTAATTTTTCCCGCCGCCTGTGGGCGGCGGAACTCTGCGAAGCTTTGAAGCTTTGGCCTGCTGCATTTGCAGTGGAGGTGGATTCATAGAAAAAGCGGAACGCTTTTAGCGTTCCGCTTTTCCTATGAAAAAATAAGCGGCGGGCGCTTGCGCGCCCGCCGCTGCGTGTGTATAAAAATCTTCTCTCGCAGCCGGTCGGGAAGGCCGGCTGCCGTTTGCATGCAGGATGGGTCCGACGGCTATGCAGCCGCAGGGACGGCTCCTGCGGGAACCCTTTTCGGCGATATCAGAAGAACATTGCCCAGCAAAGGAAGCCGATGCAGGCGACGATACCGACGAAAATGGTGACGATGACCAGGTAGCCCATGATGTCGCGGGCGTGCAGGCCGGCAATACCCAGAGCAGGCAGAGC
>CAJFFX010000048.1 GCA_904374485.1 Candidatus Pseudoscillospira falkowii
AGAGCCATGGCCAGTGCCAGCACCAGGGACAGAACCTTTTTCAGATTCTTCATGGATTTTCCTCCTTTTTCCTCGTTTGACACCGAAAAGTTCTTCTATTTGCTGTATTCGCAAAAAATCAATCACTTTTTCGCAAATATCACAGCCGCATAGCCCCCCGGACGAAAATGCCCAAAAACGCCGGAAAGCCGCTCGTAGAGCGGCTTTCGGGTTTTTGCAAAATTCAAATTTTTTCGATTAGGTAGACATTGACCCTTTCTACATGCAAAGGAAATCGTTTTACACCCGCTGTGCCGCAGCAGGTACCCAAATTATTTTTGGTAGACATCAGGTAGACCGGGTAGACACCGATTGGGATTTTCTGGGGATTTTTCGTCTCTTGGGATAGCGCAAAATCCAGAAGGTCGCCGGGCTTTGCCCGGCGCCGCCACGGCGAAAAAACAAAAAATGCCCTGCGGGCTGGGGCAGTCCGCAGGGCTCTTTTTCTTCTTGTGATTTACTTTTTCTTGACGCCGTTGACAGTGTCCTTCAGGCCCTTGCCGGGCTTGAAAGCGGGAACCTTGGAAGCCTTGATCTTGATGGCTTCGCCGGTCTGGGGGTTCTTGCCGGTGCGGGCGGCGCGCTTGCGGACTTCATAGGTGCCGAAGCCCACCAGGGTAACCTTATCGCCCTTCTTCAGAGCCTTGGTGACCACAGAAGTATAAGCGTTGACGGCAGCCTCGGCGTCCTTCTTGCTCAGCTTTGCCTCGGCAGCGATGGCTTCGATCAGTTCAGTCTTGTTCATAGTCGAATTATCTCCTTTTTTTACAAATTTGAGATAGGCTATCTGCATTATAGCACAAAACGCTTGCATTTCCAGCGTTTTTCGCTATTTTACAAAAAATTTTATAAATCAGACACACGCCGGCGGCTCTTTTTAGCAAAAAGCGATAAATTCAGTGTCTTTCGTGCGCCAAACGGGCCACAACGTCCTGCAGGGCATGGCTTTCCGCGCTGCGCACCACCGTGATGCCGGGCAGGGCGCGCACTTCCGCCACCGCGTTGGCCGGTGCAAAGGCCCGGCCCGCCGCTTTCAGCATGGGCAGATCGTTGCGGTGGTCCCCCACGGCGCACAGATCTTCCCTCCGGACGCCGAACTGCCGCCCCAGGCGCAGCAGCATGGCCCCCTTGTCGGCGCCCTTGGCCGTCAGCTCCAGCATGTGGGGCGAGGCGAACACCGCTTCGTAGTGCGCCAGGAGCCCTTCGCCGGCCAGGGCGGCGTACAGCGCTTCCAAACAGGCGTCCTCCCCCTCGAACAGCGCCTTGTGAAACGGCGCGGCCACGGCGGAGACCGACGCCGCCGGGCGCAGAACCGTGCCGGTGATGCGGCGGTGGTTTTCGGAGAATTCGTTGGGGTGGACGACCCAAACCACCTCGTCCTCGTGGTAAAGCTCCAGGGCTGCCGCGGGAAACCGGCGGGCCAGATCCGCCAGGTCCGCCGCCGCCCGGTCCGGCAGGTGGGTCACGGCGAGATAGCGCTTCGCGCCGTAATCATACAGCGCGCCGCCGCCGGAAACGATGGCCGGCGCATTCATGGGAAGCGCTGCGGCAAAGGGGGCGAAGGTGGCCGCGCTGCGGCCGGTGGACACGGTGAAGCGCCCGCCCTCGGCGATGAAATAGGCCAGGGCCGCCCGGTTTTCTTCGGAAACGGACCGGGGCGGCGCCCCGGCGCCGCGCACACGGGAGGTGGGCAGCAGGGTATCGTCAAAATCGCTGGCCAGCAGCAGGCCGGAAAACAGAGCCATGGCGTCGCCTCCTTGCGCGTTTCATCCTGCAGACGGTTCCGGGAAAATCAGCGCCGCCGCTCGCGCTTGCCGCGCAGCTGGTTCGGGCACTCGTACTCCGTGGCGGGCCTGGGCACCAGCGTGACGCGCTGATGGTGGAACAGCTGCCAGAGGATGCGGAACACTTCCCAGCTGCCCACGCCGATGAGCACCAGCAGCAGGAAGCTGGAGGGCGCAAAGCGGGCGATGGAGAAGAATTCGTTATAGCCGAAGTAGCCCAGGAAGAACAAAAACGTCATGGAGCCGAACAGCGCCGCGCGCACCGGCGTCCAGGGGTGGCAGACGTAGAAGAGCAAAATCAGGATCGCGCCGCCGGTGAACAGGACGCACATGGCCTCCACCTGGTCCTGGTCCAACTGGAACGCCTGGCCGCAGACCACGGCCACCAGCACCGCCAGGGCGATGGTGATGCCGCAGGGGGCGGCGGTGGTGAGCACGTTGCGCAGGAAGTGGCCCTGCACGCGCTCGTGGTTGGGCTGCAGGCCCAGGATCACCGAGGGGATGCCCGTGGTGGTCAGGCCGATAAGGGTCAGATGGATGGGCTCGAAGGGGTAGGGGGCGGTGATAAAAATGAAGGCCACGGACAAAATGGTGGCATAAACCGTTTTCACCAGGAAGAGGGAGGCGGAGCGCTGGATATTGTTGATGGCGCGGCGGCCCTCGGCCACCACCTTGGGCAGCGCCTCGAAATTCGACTTCAGCAGCACCAGATGGGCCACGTTGCGGGCGGCGTCGGCGCCGCCCGCGATGGCGATGCCGCAGTCGGCCTCCTTGAGGGCCATGACGTCGTTGACGCCGTCGCCGGTCATGGCCACGGTGTGGCCCTTTTTCTGCAGGGCCTTTACCAGCAGCTTTTTCTGCTCCGGCGTCACGCGGCCGAAGACGGTGTATTTTTCCGCCGCCTCAGGGATGTCCTTTTTGCTGACGCGGGACATGTCCACGGCCTTGTCCCAGTTTTCCACGCCCGCCCGGCGGGCGATGCCGGAAACGGTCTCCACGCTGTCGCCGGAGATGACCTTGCAGATGACGCCCTGCTCCTTGAAATAGCGCAGCGTGGCGGGGGCAGCCTTGCGGATATTGTCCTGCAGCAGGATCAGCGCCACAGGCCGCAGCCGGCCGGGCAGGCCCTCGGCGGGCAGGGGCTCGTCGCTGTGGGCCAGGAGCAGCACGCGGTTTTCCTGGCTGTATTCAAACAGCGCCTCCTGGAGCCGCCGGTCCCGATTGGGCAGCACGAATTCCGCGGCGCCCAGGATATAGGTGCCCTGGCCTTCAAAGGTGGCGCCGGACCATTTGGTGCGGCTGGAGAAGGGGGCGGCCTTTTCCGCCCGCCAGGGGGCGGGGTCGGTATACTGCGCGGCGATGGCGGCGAAGGTGGCGTTGCGGTCCTCCAGCGCCGCCGTCAAGGAGGCCAGGGCCTTGGGCACGGCCTGCTCGTAGGCGTCGTCCAGCAGGATGGCGTCGGTGCATTTCATGGTGCCCTCGGTGATGGTGCCGGTCTTGTCCAGGCACAAAACGTCCACCCGGGCCAGGGTCTCGATGCAGTAAAGCTCCTGGACCATGACGTGCTGGCGGGTCAGGCGCACCACCGAGGCGGCCAGGACCGTGGACGTCAGCAGCATCAGCCCTTCGGGCACCATGGCGATCAGGGCCGCGGTGGTGTTGAGCACGGCGCTGCGGACGGTGGCGTCGGCCAGGGCCAGCTGGTTGCGGAACAGGATGATGGAAATGGGGATCAGCGCCACGGAGATTACCGCCACGATGGCGCGCATGGTGCGCATGATCTCGGAATTGACCTGCTTTTTCACGGTCTTGGCGGAGGTGGAGATCTTGGAGATGTAATTGTCGGCGCTGACGCGGTCCGCCCGGGCGTGGACGCTGCCGCTGATAATGAAGCTGCCCGCCAAAAGCGTGTCGCCGATGTTTTTGGAAATGGCGTCGCTCTCGCCGGTGAGGAAGCTCTCGTCGGCCTCGCAGAAGCCGCTGACGGCGACGCAGTCCGTGGGCACCTGGTCGCCGGCGGAGAGGACGACGATATCGTCGAGCACGATGTCCTCGATGGGGACGGTGTCGCTCCTGCCGCCGCGGATGACCTTGGCCTTGGCGGCGGTGAGGAAGCTCAGCGCGTCGATGGAGCGCTTGGCGCGGATCTCCTGGAAAATGCCGATGGCGGTGTTGGCCGCCACCACGGCCATGAAGAGCGTATCCTTAAAGGAACCAACCGCGATGATGGCCACGAAGAAAATGATGTTGACCAAGTTGAACAGCGTGCAGATATTGCGCAGCACGATCTGCTTTTCCGTGCGGGTGGCGGGGGTGGAGTCGAAATTCTGCTGGCCGGCTTCCATGCGCGCGCGCACCTGTTCCTCCGTCAGCCCCGCGTCAGGGTCGGGGTACAGGCGCTCCACGTCCCGCCGGGGCGGGCGCGCCGGTTCCGGGGCGGCTCTCTTCTGTAATTTCTCAAGTAACTTTGCCATGTATCTGTTTCCTTTCCCGGGGCAAGGCGTTTTGAACGGATCGAACGCAGATCGTAAATGTGCGTTGGAATCAGTATAACACATCCGCCCCGGAATTGTTCATCCCGCCCGGAAAATTTTTAGAAAATTCATGAATTCTTAGAAATTTTCTCCCCGCCGCGGCGGAATGGGGCCGTTCGGGCAAAAAGAATTTCCAAACGGGCGATACAAACCGGGCGCGGCGGGGTATACTGAAACCATCAGATACCCCCACCCCGTAGGGGTGGTTTCCTGCAAAGGAGGTTTTTCATGGAGGAAACATACGACGTGACCGGCATGAGCTGCGCGGCCTGCTCGGCCCGGGTGCAGAAATGCGTCTCCGCCCTGCCCGGCGTGGAGACGTGCAGCGTCAATCTGCTGAAAAACAGCATGGTAGTGACTTATGACGACAAGGCCCTCAGCGCCGGCCAGATCGTGGCGGCGGTGGAAAAGGCGGGCTACGGCGCCGCGCCGCGGCAGAAGGGCGGCGGCAAAGGGGCCGCCCAGGCCGTCTCCCCGGTCAGCGCGGCCAAAAAGGAATACGAGGCCATGCGCCGCCGCGTGATCTGGTCCTTTGTGTTCACCGTGCCCCTCTTTTACCTTTCCATGGGCCACATGATGGGCTGGCCCCTGCCCGCCGTTTTTCTGGGGACGGAGCACGCCATGGTCTACGCCCTGACGCTCTTCCTGCTGGTGCTGCCGGTGGCCGCCATCAACAATAAGTATTACCGCAACGGCTTCCGCTCCCTGCTCCATCGCGCGCCCAATATGGATTCCCTCATCGCCCTGGGCTCCGGCGCGTCCCTGGCCTACGGGATCTACGCCCTCTACAAGATCGCCTGGGGCCTGGGCAGCGGCGACATGGCCATGGTGGACCAATTCTCCCACGACCTCTATTTCGAGGGAGCGGGCACCATCCTGACCCTCATCACTCTGGGCAAATTTTTCGAGGCCCGGGCCAAGGGCCGCACCTCCGACGCCATCAACAAGCTGCTGGATCTGGCTCCCAAGAAGGCCACGGTGCTCCGAGACGGCGCGGAGACCGTCATCCCCGCCGAAGAGGTGGAAAGAGACGACATCCTCATCGTCAAGGCCGGCGAATCCATCCCGGTGGACGGGGCGGTGCTGGAGGGCGGCGGCTCGGTGGACGAGAGCGCCATCACCGGCGAGTCCATCCCCGTGGAAAAGCGCCCCGGCGACAAGGTCATCGGGGCCACCATCAACCAGAGCGGCTGGTTCAAAATGCGGGCCGAAAAAGTCGGCGACGAGACCGCCCTCGCCCAGATCATCCGCCTGGTGGACGAGGCCACCAGCTCCAAGGCCCCCATCGCCAAGCTGGCTGACAAAGTGGCCGGCATTTTCGTGCCGGCGGTCATCGCCGCGGCGCTGATCGCCATGACTGTCTGGCTGCTGTGCGGCGCCGCCTTTGAGTTCGCGCTGACCATCGCCGTTTCCGTGCTGGTGGTGTCCTGCCCCTGCGCCCTGGGCCTGGCCACCCCCACCGCCATCATGGTGGGCACCGGCCGGGGCGCGGCAAACGGCGTGCTCATCAAGTCCGCCGAAGCCTTGGAGACGGCCCACAGCGTCAACGTGGTGGTGCTGGATAAGACGGGCACCATCACCCAGGGCGCGCCCCAGGTCACCGACATCGTCTGCGCCCCCGGCGTTTCGGAGGAGAGGCTGCTGCAGCTGGCCGCCTCCCTGGAAACGCGCTCGGAGCATCCCCTGGCCCGGGCCGTCGCCGCCGCGGCGGAAGCGCGGGGCACGGCCCTCCTGCCGGTGGAAGATTTCGAACAGATCCCCGGCCAGGGCCTGCGGGGCGCGGTGGACGGCGTTCCCTGCCTGGCGGGCAACCGGAAGCTGCTGGACGCCGCCGGCATACACGACACGGCGCTGGAGCGCCTGCAGGACGAGATGGCCGAAGCCGGCAAAACGCCCCTGTTCTTCGCCGCCGGCGGCGCCCTCGCCGGCATGATCGCCGTGGCCGACGTGGTCAAGCCCACCAGCCGCCAGGCTGTCCGGACGCTGCAGGACATGGGCATCGAGGTGGTCATGCTCACCGGCGACCACCGGAAGACCGCCGAGGCCATCCGGCAGCAGGTGGGCGTTGACCGGGTGGTGGCCGAGGTGCTGCCCCAGGACAAGGAGCAGGAGATCCGCCGCCTGCAGGAAGCCGGCAAAAAAGTGGCCATGGTAGGCGACGGCATCAACGACGCCCCCGCCCTGGCCCGCGCCGACGTGGGCATCGCCATCGGGGCGGGCACCGACGTGGCCATGGAGTCGGCCGACATCGTCCTCATGCGCAGCGACCTGCTGGACGTTGCCGGGGCCATCGAACTCTCCAAGGCCACCATCCGCAACATCAAGCAAAACCTGTTCTGGGCCTTTTTCTACAATATCATCTGCATCCCCATCGCGGCGGGCTGCTTCTTCGCGGCCTTCGGCCTCAAGATGAACCCCATGGTGGCCGCCCTGGCCATGAGCTTCAGTTCGGTGTTCGTCGTGAGCAACGCTCTGCGCCTGCGCTTTTTCAAGCCCAAATACCGCGCATCGGACGGCGGCGCGGAAGCGCCTGCGGCGGGACCTGCGCCGGAGACCGCCGCGTCCGGCGATGAAGATAAAAAACACGAACATACGAATGGAGGAACCATGATGAAAAAAGAACTGTCCATTGAAGGCATGATGTGCCAGCACTGCGTCAAGCACGTCACCGACGCCCTGAGCGCCATCCCCGGCGCCGCCGGCGTGACCGTCAGCCTGGAGGAGAAGAACGCCGTCCTCACCGTCCCCGCCGGCGTCACCGACGAGGCCCTGAAGGCCGCCGTCACCGCCGAGGGCTACGAAGTGACCGCCGTCAAGACCTATGAAAGCTGACAAGGAACAGGTCACCCGCTCGCTGAAGATCGCCCGGGGCCAGCTGGACGGCATTCTGCGCATGGTGGAGGAGGACCGCTACTGCGTGGACATCTCCAACCAGATCATGGCCACCCAGGCCCTGCTGAAGCGGGTGAATCACGACATTCTCCAGGCCCATATCCGCGGCTGCGTCCGGGAGGGCCTGCACAGCGACGAGCCCAACCCCAAGCTGGAGGAAGCCCTGCAGCTGCTGGAAAAGCTGGTGCCCTGACAAAGAAAAGCGCTTCGGAGCATGCTCCGAAGCGCTTTTTCGCTGTTACGTTTCCCGCCGGTCCCGGCAGGTCCTGCGGTAGACCGAGGGCAAAACGCCCGCCGTGTCCTTGAAGGCCTTGGTGAACTTGCTCTGGGTCTCATAGCCCACCGCCGCGGCGACGGCGGCGATGCTCTCGTCCGTCTCCCGCAGCATCTCCATGGCCCGCCGCACCCGGTATTCCTTCATATAGGTGGCGATGGGCAGGCCGTACACCGCCTTGAAGACCTCCTTGAGGGTGGAGGTGTTGATGAGGAAGCGCCGGGAGAGCTCCTCGATGGTATAGCGCCGGTCGAGATGCTCCGTCAGCAGGGTGTGGAGCGCCCGGATCTGCTCCGTCTGCCGGGCGACATAGGCCGGCATCTCCCGCTCCTCCGGCCGCAGGGCGCTGAGATACAGCAGCAGCTCCTGGGCCTTCAGCCTGAGGTAGGGCAGGCGCAGCGCCGGCGGCGCATCGTACAGCGGGGCGAACAGCCCCTCCAGCGCCGCGCCGGCGGAAATGGCCGCAGGCTTCCCTTCGCAGAAGGTCCGCCGCAGCGCCTCCGGCGCAAAGCCGGCCTCCCGCAGGATCTCCGGGCACTGGGTCTCCAGGCGGCGCAGGTCCACCGAAAAAGAGACGCCCTCGCAGAAGCCCAGAGGAAACCTCATCGTGGAATCCGCGCAGCACACGGCGCTCTGGACCGCCAGATCGCCCGCGCCGAGGTAGAGGGCCGCGCCGCCGCGCAGGTTCCAGCCCACCCGGCCGCTGCGGCAGTAAAACAGCTCCAGCACATGCTCCAGCGCCGCGTGGTGAAAGGCCGCCCAGGGCGCCCGGAACACATGATAGGCCGCTTCCACAGCGGGAAAGACCGCATAGCGCTCCACGCGCCCCCGGCCGGGGGTCTCGCCCCGCAGGGGTCCCCGGACCGCCTCCGCCGGCGCGCCGGCGGGGCAGGACACCGCCAGCGTCCCCTCCGGCACGTCCTGCAGCAGCCGGTCCGCCCGGGCCGCTTCGCCGCCCTTCACGGCCGCGCCCCTTCCTCCGCCGCGGCGGAGGGGCACACGATCTTCATCAGGTCCTCGATCATGTGGTGCAGCAGCTGCGCCCGCTCGCTTTCGGCGGCGCGGTAATACACTTCCTTGCCCTCCCGGCGGCTGACGATCAGGTCCGCGGCCTTCAGCTGCCGCAGGTGGTGGGACACCGCCGGGGAGCTCATCTCCACCATGGCGGAGAGGTTGATCACGCACTCCTCGCAGTGGCACAGCAGCCAGAAAATGCGGATGCGGCTGCCGTCGCCCAGCTGCTTGAACACGTCGGCCACCGTTTGGAAATCCGCCGCGGCGGGCATGTGGGCCAGCTCCAGCGAACGCTCCATAAACTGCCCGTGGTCATGGGGCAGGGGCAGGTCAAACACGGGGCATTCCTCCTTTCGGAAAAGGGATCTTCTCCCATTGATGGTAGCATAAGCGTGGGAAAAAGTAAAATAAAATTCCGCCCGTTAGCCCGATCGGAAAAAGATTTCGCCCGGGCGGAAAGAGGGCCCGCCCGGGCATTGACTTTTTTCCGTGGTCTGCTATGATGATTATACAGTTAAACGATGGTTTAATTGTTTAAGCCATATGAACAATATACCACTTTTCCGGAAAGGAGCTTCCCCGATGAAAAAGACTTATAAGATCGAAGTGGACTGCGCCAACTGCGCCAACAAAATGGAGGCCGCCGCCTGCAAGACCCCGGGCGTTGAAAGCTGCACCGTCAATTTTATGGCGCTGAAGATGCACGTGGAATTTGAAGAGGGCCAGGACCCTAAAGCCGTCATGGAGCAGGTGCGCAAAAACTGCAAACGGGTGGAGGACGACTGCGAGATCTACCTCTGAGCCGCAAAGCGCCCGCCGGAACCGCGCGGCGCCGCCGCGCCGAACGCGCCCCCGGGCGCTTTTTCCCGCCCAAACGATTAAACATTTATTTAATTATCCGCAAGCGAGGTGTCTTTTATGACCAAAAAACAGAAGAAAATGCTCGTGCGCATCCTGGCGGCGGCAGCGCTGCTGGTCGCGCTGCACTTTGTGCCATCGGAGGGTGCGGCGCGCTTCGTCCTCTATATGATCCCCTATCTGATCGTGGGCTGGGACATCCTCCTGAAGGCCGGGAAGGGCATCAAAAACCGCCAGATGTTCGACGAGTGCTTCCTGATGGCCGTGGCCACGGTGGGCGCCGTCGCCCTGGCTGTGTACACCGGCAGCGGCGACTACACCGAGGCCGTCGCCGTGATGCTGTTCTACCAGGTGGGCGAATGGTTCCAGAGCTATGCCGTGGGCAAATCCCGGCGGAACATCTCCGCCCTCATGGACATCCGTCCGGACTACGCCCATATCGAGCGGGACGGCCGGCTGGAAACGGTGGACCCCGACGAGGTGGCCGTGGGCACGGTGATCGTGGTCCAGCCCGGGGAAAAGGTGCCCATCGACGGCATCATCCTCGAGGGCCGCTCCACCCTGGACACCGCCGCCCTCACCGGCGAATCCCTGCCCCGGGACGTCGCCGCCGGAGACGAGGCCCTTTCCGGCTGCATCAATATGAGCGGCCTTTTGAAGATCCGCACCACAAAGGAATTCGGCGAATCCACCGTTTCCAAGATCCTGGACCTGGTGGAAAACGCCTCCTCCCGCAAGTCGAAGTCCGAGGACTTCATCTCCAAATTCGCCCGCATCTATACACCGGCGGTGTGCCTGGCCGCCCTGGCCCTGGCCTTCGTGCCGCCCCTGGCGCAGCTGCTGATCCTGCAGGCCGCCCCCGGCTGGGAGACCTGGATCTACCGGGCGCTGACCTTCCTGGTCATCTCCTGCCCCTGCGCCCTGGTGATCTCCATTCCCCTGAGCTTTTTCGCCGGCATCGGCGGGGCCAGCCGGGCGGGCGTGCTGGTGAAGGGCTCCAACTATCTGGAGACCCTCTCCAAAACGAAGATCGTGGTCTTTGACAAGACCGGCACCCTGACCCAGGGGGCGTTCGCCGTCAGCGGCATCCACCACAGCCGCCTGAAGGACGAGAAGCTGCTGGAATACGCCGCCCTGGCGGAGAGCGCCTCCAGCCACCCCATCAGCAAGAGCCTGCAGCGCGCCTGCGGGAAGGAACTGGACCGCAGCCGGGTCCGCGACATCCGGGAGATCAGCGGCCAGGGCGTCACCGCCGTGGTGGACGGCCGCAGCGTGGCCGCCGGCAACGACAAGCTCATGGCTTCCCTGGGCGTCGCGCCCATCCCCTGCCGCGGCGCGGGCACCGTGATCCACATGGCCATCGACGGCCAGTATATGGGCCACATCCTGATCTCCGACGTGGTGAAGCCCACCGCCGGCCAGGCCGTCGCGGCCCTGCGGGCCGCGGGGGTGCGCAAAACCGTCATGCTCACCGGCGACGGGAAAAAAGCCGCCGATCAGGTGGCCGCCGAACTGGGGCTGGACGAGACGTACAGCGAGCTGCTCCCCGCCGATAAAGTGGAAAAGGTGGAGGCCCTGCTGGCAGAAAAGCCCGCCGGCGCCGCCCTGGCCTTTGTGGGCGACGGCATCAACGACGCGCCGGTGCTCTCCCGGGCGGACATCGGCATCGCCATGGGCGCCCTGGGCGCCGACGCCGCCATCGAGGCCGCCGACGTGGTGCTGATGGACGACGATCCACTGAAGATCGCAAAAGCCATCCGGATCTCTCAAAAGTGCCTTGCCATCGTCTACCAGAATATCGTTTTCGCCATCGGCGTCAAACTGCTGTGCCTGGCCCTGGGAGCCTTCGGCTACGCCGACATGTGGCTGGCGATCTTCGCCGACGTGGGCGTGATGGTCCTGGCAGTCCTCAATGCCATCCGGGCATTGTGGGTCAAAAATCTGTGAATCTATGAATTTGTGAAAAGGAACCGCCGGATAACCCCCGGCGGTTCCTTTTCATTTTCGCGTTTTTTCGCCTCCCCGCCGCGGAGCGGCGGGGAGGCAGGGCAGCAATGTCACTCCAGCAGTTCCCCCAGCGTCAGCTGGCCGGAGACTTCGTCGGAGCGGCGGATCATTTGCTTCTGGCGGGCGTTTTCTTCGCTGAGGGCGTCGGCGGTGGCCATGCGGCGAAGGATATTTTTCATCGTCAGGTCCAGCCCGCTGCCCTCCCGGTAGTCGGCGGGGTAGATGAAATCCACCCGCCCCCGCTCCAGCAGGTCCTTGACGCCCTGGGTCATCTCCTTATACACGGCGATGCTGGCCCCGCCGTAGGACTGCATCATCTTCATGCAGGGCACGTCGGAAAGGCCGTCGCCGATGTAGATCATATTGGTGAAGGGCACGCGCTTGCTGTCGTCGGGCATTGAGTCGTTGAGGGTCTTGTCGTCGGACACGTCCAGCACGCCCTTATTGATGCGGTAGACGAACTGAGTCTTGGAGGTATAGTAGACGCTGAGCTTGGGCCAGGCGGCCACGCCGTTTTCGTCGTAATAAAACTCGCTGGCAAAGATCTCCTTGAATTCCCGGCTGACGGGGTGGCCCTCGATGATCTCCTTGAGACCGGAGGAAATGATGTAATGCTCCACCTGCACGCCCAGGGCGGCGCCGAAAGCGTTGATGCGGGAAAACCAATCCTCCACGCCGGGAAACAGCTTGATATCCCGGCCCGTTTCCGTCAGCTGCCGCCGGGTCAGGGGGCGGCCCCGGCGCGCGGCCTCGCGCATCATGGTGAACATATAGGCCAGGATGCCGTCCATGCGCTCGCGGCGGCCGAAATCATTGGCGAGCTTCCAGAATTCCGGCACGGTGTAGCCCAGGGAGGGGATGAAGGAATAATCCTGCATATCCTCGGTGCTGAGGGTGTTGTCGAAATCGTACATCAGGGCGATGATGGGCTGCTGGGTCATGGGAAAAACCTCCTGTAGCGCGCCCGCGGGCGCGGATCTTCCTTTGAAAAAAAGAGGGAAACCGCTTTCCGTTTCCCTCTTTCTATATGCTTTTTCAGGAATTGCGCTTGTAATTCCGGCCGAATTTCAGGTCGCCGAAATCGATGCGGCGAGTGGCGGTCAGGTCCACCGTGTCGTCGTCATCGCCCTCTGCCGGGACGCTTTCCGCATCCTCCGGCGCGGCGGGCACCTCCGTGTCCTCCTCTGCCGCCGGGGCGGCGTCCTCCTGCGCGGCGGGCTTGTCCTGGAAGGTGGACATCACCGAGGATTCGATAGACTCCACCTGTTCCTCCACGGTCTTTTCCGCTGCCCGATCGGGCTGCTCCACCTGGATCTCGGGCACGCCGTCCAGGAATTCCAGCTCGCTGCTGCACAGCTTGCGCATATTGGCGATGAACGCGGCGCTCTCCTCCCGGGCGATGCGCAGCCGCTCAGTCTCGGCGACGATCTCGGCCTCCAGCTCAGCTTTGCGGGCGTTGGCCTCGCCCTCGGCCTTTTCCAGCAGGGCGGCCTTTTCCTTCTCTGCGTCCTGCACCATCTGGCTGGCCATTTTCTGGGCGGTCAGGAGGGTGGCGCGCATGGAGTCCTCCGTGGCGCGGTATTCCTCCACTTTGTCCGCCAGCACCTTCAGCTTTGCCTTCAGGGCGGCGTTTTCCTTGTAAAGGGTGGTGTAATCCTCCGTCAGGGTGTCGAGAAACTCGTCCACCATGGCCATATTATAGCCGCCCATGCGGGAGCGGGAGAATACATGGGTGGAAACTTCCTGGGGAGTCAGCATGGTTGCGTTCGCCTGCCTTTCTTAAAAATAGAGGCCGTTGCTTTCCAGCTCGTTGATCAGGTCGCCCTCGATATCCACATGGTAGGGGGTGATGATATACGTGCTGTTGGCCACGCGCTTGATCTTGCCCTCGCCGGCATAGGCGACGCCGGAGAGGAAGTCCACCAGGCGGCGGGCCACGTCCTTGTTGGTGGCCTCGAGGTTCATGACCACGGTGCGCTTGTTTTTCAGCTGATCGGCGATCTCGGATGCGTCCTCAAAATGCTGGGGGCTGACCAGCACCACCTTCAGCTGGGTGGTGGCATGGATATTGACCACCTTGTTGCTGCGGCGCTCTTCGCTGCGTTCGCGGCGGCGGTCGTCGAACAGGGCGGCGGTGTTGTCGGGTTTGCGGACGTCGGGAAAATCCTCTTCGTATTCGTCGTCCTCGTCCTCGTATGTATGGGTCAGCTTTTTCAGTTCGTCAAACAGTCCCATCGTGTCAAGCCTCCAATAGAATATGATTTTAATTTCTTCAGGCTGGGTAATGGCGCGCGCCGAAAATGGCCGTGCCTACGCGCACCATGGTAGAGCCGGCGGCGATGGCGTCCTCAAAATCGCCGCTCATCCCCATAGAAAGATATAATTCAGTACTATTATGAAGCAAAAGCGGGGTGCTGTCAACAAATAACTGGTGCATTTGCTCGAAATAGGGGAGATTTTCGCCCTTTTTCTCCGCCGCGGGGGGGATGGCCATCAGGCCGCAGATGCGCACATGGCGCTCCGCCCGGCCCAGCGCCTCCTCGATGACGCCGCGCACGTCGCCGGGGGCAAAGCCGCTCTTGCTCGCCTCGCCGCCCACATTGACCTCCAGCAGCACGTTTTGAACAACGCCCTCTTTTGCGGCGCGCCGGTCGATCTCGTCCAAAAGGGACAGGGAGTCCACCGAGTGGATCAAATCCACCCTGCCCACCACCTGGCGCACCTTGTTTTTCTGGAGCACGCCGATGAAATGGAGGGGCGCGCCGTCGTAGGCGTGCTCGGAGAGTTTCTGGGTCATTTCCTGCACCCGGTTTTCGCCCAGGCAGTCGATGCCCGCGGCGATGGCCGCGCGGCAGGCTGCCGCGCCGTTCATTTTGCTGGCGCCGCACAGCAGGATCTCCGCCGGGTCGCGCCCGGCCCGCGCGGCGGCCTCCGCCATCCGCTCGCGCACGGCGGCGATATTGTCGGCAATGGTTTTTCTGATCTCTTCTTCCATAGCGGAGTCAACCTCTCTTTCCGCCGCGCCTGCGGCGCGGCACTTCTTCACTATTCACTCTTCACTCTTACTTGGCTCCCCCTGCCGGGCTTCGCCCGGCACCTATTCACTATTCATTATTCACTATTCACTCTTACCTTTTTCGCCAGCAAGGCAATGACTTGCTATCTTGTCCGTCATGCACCCCCCTCCTCTTCTTCTCCGTGCGGAGAAGAAGAGGAGCGCCGTGCACGGTGTAGGAGAAGAAGAGGGCTGGGGCGCAGGTCAAGATGGACCCTTGCTTCTACAAAATAACCTTGTACAAGGTGGCAAGCATGGCAGAAGTTTGGTGCAGACTTGAATGCCCCCTACATCTCTTTCCGCTGCCGCTGCCCTGGTGCGCGCGGAGAACAACAGAAACTCGCACTCCCGTCCCACTCTCCCGGGGGTTGGATCCAAGGCGGGGCCCGCAGGCCCCCGG
>CAJFFX010000049.1 GCA_904374485.1 Candidatus Pseudoscillospira falkowii
TGAATAGTGAAGGGTGAAGAGCGAAAAAGTGCCGCCCTGCCAGGCGGCAGGGCGGCAGGCCAGCACGATGCAGGTGAGCCGCAGGCAGAGAACGCTGCTGAAATACTGCCGCAGGCGTTGTTTGATCTTCTCCTTCACAGGATCACGCTCCTTTCACAGCCGGTCACGGGCATTTATTTTTTGTTCCGCCGCTCTCGAAAAGCATGGACTGCAGAGATCACACATTCTATCACAAGAAGCGCCGCTGTGACGTAAACGATTTGAACCGGCATGCTTCTAAAGGAGGTTTGCTCCACGCCGCTTACAATATGATAAATACATGTTCCCGCGGCCACAAATAATAAGATCATTAAGACGGGACTCGTCCGTTTGGGGTCCCGCTGTCCCTCGTCTTTCTCGTTCTTTTTCGTGTTCTGCTCCAACGCGCCTTTCCTCCCTATTTAATAAACAATCGAAACGCGGATTTGCGACAGGATTTTTGCAAATTTTTTCGATTTTTCGCATTTTTGGATGGATGCACAAAAGCGCCCGGCGCTTTTTGGGGGGGTGACGGAGGGAAAGACCGCGCCGGGCCGGGTTCCGGCAGGCCTTCTTATCCGCCGAGGGCGGCCTGCACGTCGTCGGTCATGACTTCGTCGCCGAAGTAGAAGGTCATGCCGCCCACGTCGCCGCTGAGCAGCGTCAGCACCATGGAGAAGGACGCGCCGTCCCGCTCCAGCACTTTGTTGAACCCGGCGGAGACTTGATAGGAAACGCCGCCGAGTTCCGCTTCTCCGTACAGCGGGCCGGTCAAAAAGG
Organism: Candidatus Pseudoscillospira falkowii; assembly: GCA_904374485.1. Classification (GTDB taxonomy): domain Bacteria; phylum Bacillota; class Clostridia; order Oscillospirales; family Oscillospiraceae; genus Pseudoscillospira; species Pseudoscillospira falkowii. The sequence goes on from CAJFFX010000049.1 coordinate 799, forward strand.
TCAGTTCATCGCCCAGCTCCATGGCGTCCACTTCGCCGGAAACCGGGATGGTGCAGGTTTCGCCGCCGGCGGTGAACGTCAGCTCCGCCTCGACGGTGTAGGGCATGAACGCGCCCTCTTCATTTTCCTGCAGCGTGTAATCGTAAGCCGCGGTGACTTCGTCCTGGGGCGCGCCGAAGGCCGCTTCCACCAGGGCCGGGTCGCTCACGTTTTTCAGCGCGTAGCCCTCGCCCGACGCCTGCTCGTCCGGCGCGCCCCCATTGCCGCAGCCGCACAAAAGCAGCGCCAGCATCATGGCGGCCACCGCCGCCGGGGAGCATCTGATCCGCAGTTCTTTTTTCCTTTCCATGGTGTTTTCCTCCCTTTTTCGTTCGTTTACCGCGTCCGGCGCGGGAAGCATGCTCCCGCGCCGGATGCAAAAATGTCACATTTCTCCCGGCAGGTCCAGGGCGAATTCCCCCGCCACGGTGCGCTCGCCCCTGGCGGTCTGCACGGTTTTCACCATGCGGTAATAGCCCATCCGCAGGTTGGCGTAGCCCGCCGCCGAGGGGATGGGAATCTTTTCCGATTTCCCCTCCGGGATCTCCAGCGCTTCCCAGTGCTCCGGCGCGTCCGTCAGCGGCTCCACAGTCCGCCACACGCCCCGAAGCCGGCGCTCCATGCGGTGGGAGGTGTCGGTCCGGATCGGCGCGCCGGTGCGGTTTTCAAAAACCACGCTGTAACGCTTCACCGTCGGCTGCCCGGCGCTGATGGGGGAAAAGGACCATTCGTCGTTCAAAACCAGGCCCGTCACCTGCAGGCTGAGGTCCGTTTCCTCCGACAGTTTCGTCTGGGACGGCGCACCGGCGGCGTCGTTCATCGTGCCGCGGTGGTAAAAAGTCCGCGCAAGGCCGATCAGGCACGCCACCGGCAGCAGCGTCTGCAGCAGCGTGTCATACCGCCCCGCCGCCACGCGCCAGATACACAGCGCTGTGCCGATCAGCAGCAAAATCACGATCAGCGGATTTTCCCGCCACATCCGGCCAAGGCCCTCGCGCATCGTTTTCATGGTGTTTTCCTCCCTTTTTCTAACCCGCTCTCTTTCTAGATCGCCTTTATTCTTCGCCTTTCCGCCGCTTTCGAAAAGATTGTATCAATGTGACGGATGAGCCCAAAATCAACACAATCACCATAAAATAACGGACAGGAGGCGTTTCAAGCGCAATCACATTCAAATCCCCCAGAATATACTTGATCAACTGGCAGGACGCTAAAATGAGAACGATGAGTTCGATTGCCACACTGTGCTCTTTCACCCATTGGTCTGCCCGGTTTGGTTTTTTATCATCATTCAACTCCAATGCACCTTCCCTCCCTATTTAATAAACAATCGAAACGCGGATTTGCGACAGGATTTTTGCAAATTTTTTCGTTTTTTCGCATTTTTGGATGGATGCACAAAAGCAAGCGGCGCCTTTGGGGGATTTTGACGGGGAACCCCCGTGCCCCGGGGAACGGTTCGCCGGGGCGCGGGGGCTTATTTCAACATCTCTGCCGGATCTCCGCTGTGCGCCTTTCGATCCGTTCCGCCAGAGCGCGCAGATCGTCCTGGGAAAGATGGGATCATCCTGCCTATCACATTCTTATTTGGCGCGGACCTTCCGGAAAACCCACAGCAGCAGATCTCTGGCCAGCGCAAAAAGCAGCATCCCAATAGCCGGAAGCGCCGTGAGGAACAAAATGTTTCCCCAATGCCGCTCGCGGCTGATCGACGAGACATGGCCGAAGGGGATCCCCTCCGCATATTCTTTTGCTTCCTCCCATGTCTCAAAGATAACGCGCGAATCATCTTCAATGCCCGTCACAATATAATACTTATCGCTGCTCCACGGGTCCAGCTGCACGGCGCAGAACAAGACCAGCATACATACCGCCAAACAGACCAGCGGCGCAAAATAGCGGTATTTTGGCAGCTTTCTGCAAACGGCATACTGCACAACAATGGCAAGCAGGATAAAAGACTCTACCATTCAAAATCCTCCCATTCTATCCTTTCACAGCCAGTCTGCGGCTCTGAATATAGCCTCCTTTCCTCGCTGCTCATATGTATTGGCAACGAAAATAACACCTTGAACAATCATGCTAATGGTGACGTCATAATTGCTCAACATTTTTATATAAGAGCTTTCAGTTGAACCCATCCCATATGCTGCAGCAGACATACTCAGAATTTCAATATCGACTGTATATTCACTATTGTTCCTCTTAAGCAAAATCGTATTTGGGATTGCTCGTGTCCAATAACACTCGCCTCCGTTGCAATAATATTCTCCGGTAGCGTAATATTCAACCGTAATATCGACAAGGTGATCCTTCAGCATATTGTCCGGAGCTGAGACACTCTTTAATCCGGTAGTAGCGAGCGGGGCAATTTCAGTGTTTTCATCCGGAACAGCGATAATTACTCCTTCATTAAAATCGTCTTCCGAAATAGAATCGCACAACAACAGGAGATATTGCAAATCTCTAACCGTATATTGACGCGTAGCCACCCGATCTGTTTTTTCGATATGTTCAGGCGTAAAATCCAGGTATTCAAATACGTCATACATATTTTCTTCCGTAATAACGGTATCCAGCGTAATCTCTTCTTTTCCGCTTGCCCATGCCGGAGCCGTGAGGCTAACGCACATTGCTGCTGCCAACATGGCGGAGATCATTTTTTTACTCATTTTCATAATAATCCTTCTTTTACCAAATTTCAACAACGAAACAGTGGATTTTTCTGGAAATTGGATGGTGTATCACCTCCCCCCTTTTGTGTTGTCCGCGGGGCGGGCAGGGAACGGCGCGCCCGCCCCGCGTCCGGAACGATCAGGTTTTCACCGTGATCGTATCTTCGACCGTATCCCAGGAACCATTCGTGTAAACCTGTGCCGTGACTTCGATCACATAAGTTTTTCCGGTCTGAATGGCTGCGCTTTTGCTCTTAGAACATCTCGCGCCACTGGCGCTTCCGGACATAGTGCTGATCTGCTTGCGGCCGATCAATTGCTTCTGATAAAGCGTTGCATCCATTTTAATCTGCGTAGTACCGGCAGGTGCCTGCACCGTAACCGTATACATTTTGGACGCAGTACTGACCGATGCTGCAATCACGACTTCTTCGTTATAAAACGGCCGGATTTCAGCGGCAAATGCGCTGACCGTCATGGTCAGCGCCATCGCAATGGTCATTGCGACGGCAAGGAGTTTGGTGACTGCTGTTTTTTGTGTTGTGTACATGGGAATCCTTCCTTTCTCTTTTTTCAGGGCATACGATTTACCCTTCTATATATTAACAACGTAAAAAATCCGGATTTTGGACAAAATTTTTTCAAATTTTTTATAATTTGTTAGATCTTCCAAATCCTAAATCCAGTTTTTGTGCAAAAAAGCAGAGTGGAACAATCAATGCGCCACTCTGCTTTTGAGATTTTGTATTCAGTAAATATTTTCTGCTATATAGATCAGTTCGGACAGTTCCACCGTTTCACCCGAAAGGCTGACCATATGCTCTATGCCATCTTTAACCCACAGCATAACATATCCATTATTCATCTGGAATGTACCAAGATAGGCTGTTGTATCGAGAAATGTTATTTCTGTAAAAACTGTATGTTCATTATCCAAAAAGCGGACAGCATCGTTTCTTGCGGTGTTGACTTCAATGCTCAAAACAGCTGACCCGTCCTCTTTCTCATATCCATAGGAAAATCCGTCAATATTTTTCCAGGAAGATTCATCCTGATAAACAAATCCCGCCGGAATATAATGCGGACCGTACCCTTCGGGCAATTCCGTCAATGGGATACCAGATACCTGGAAACGAATGCCCACATCCTGCCCCGTCCACTCCATAACCGTGTGAAGCACCGTAACGCGCACGGAGGGATTTGTCATGGCAAGGCAAAAAAATGCAGCGGCCAGGATCGCCGCGGCTACTACGGTTCTCTTGACCATGCGCAGAATACGCGGGCCGCGGCGCTGCCGGCGCAGGAGCTGCTGCACGGCTTCCAGCACCCGCCGGCAAAAATCCGAGGTGTCGCCCAGCACAGCGTCGACCTCCTGCGGGGACGGCAGAGCCGCAAGCTGCCGCTCCGTGTGCTCCTGCAATCCCCATTGGATCAGCGCATACAGCGATACGCTTTCCGCTTCATGCCTCATCTTCCCGCACCATCCTTTCCCGCAGCAGCGCATAGGCGCGCTGCGTGCGCTTATAGGCGTTGTCCTTCGTAATATTCAGCATCTGCGCGATTTCGGAATAGGGAACCCCGTCCATCCACAGTTTCAGCGGCGCGCGGTAGCGTTCATCCAGCTCGTCAATATAGCGCAGAAGGCGCGTCAGCGTATCCCGGCGCAGCACGATGCGCTCCGTGTCATCCACCGCCGCCCGGGCCGCGGCGTCCTCGTCCGCCGGTTCCGGCGCGGCCTGGTTTTTCCGCAGCGCGTCCATGGCGCGCGACTGGGTGCAGATCATGAGATAATGCCGGATCTCCCGCTCCGTCCCCGTCTTGAATTTTTCAAAGTTCTTCGCCGCATACAAAAACATTTCCTGAGCCACATCCTCCGCAGTTTCTCTGTTTTGTGTGATCTCCAGCGCCTTGAACAGCACCAGTTTATGATACCGATCGAAAAAATCGGTAAAGGCATCCCGTTCCTCCGGTTCCACCATTGCCAAACACAGGGCAAACATGCGCTTCCCTCCTGCTTTCCCTTTTTGGCGCTATTATGTCAGCTTTTTCGGTTGCCCCGTCAGGGGCGAGAAAAAGGACTTAAAATCTTAAGTATAATAGCTGCGTGGCTATTATACCACAATTTTCAAAAAATCCTTCCTTTCTCTTTTTTTCAGGGCATACGATTGCCCCCTCTATATATTAACAACGTAAAAAATCCGATTTTTGGACAAACTTTTTTTGAAAAATTCGATTTTTGTAGCAACGCACAATATAGCGACGCTTCTTTTGTGCGGTTTCACAACGAATTTCTCCGCAAATCGCAAAAAAAGCGGCCCGAAAGGGCCGCTTTGCAACTGGCGAAAAGGCTGACGCCTTTTCTGCCAAAGGAGTCTCGCTCCGCTCTGCGCCTTAGCCGTCCGCCTAAGGCGGACGCTTCGACGCTCGCTTCGCGCAAAGTGTTTTTCCGACGTACATGCCGCCGGAAAAACGATTCCATTTTCTTCCGCCGCCTGCGGGCGGCGGAACTCTGCGAGGCTTTTTTCAATACACTGAAGCGACCCTTTCGGGCCGCTTCAGTGTGGCAAATTTTAATTCTTGATCCCCGGCCGCTTTTCGGGGCTGCCGGTTTTGTAGGTCATGGCGAATTCCGCCAGGTGGTTCGCCAGCTCCAGGCGGATGTCCGAATAGGGCAGGTCCAGCAGGGCCGCCGCCTCCGTGACGATGGCGCCGAAGGGGTTGAAGTCCTTCCCCTGCGCCGCCTTGGCGCGGACGCAGCCGTCGGCCATTTTCTGACAGGCGTCGTGAAAGCCGTCCACCATGGCGCGGCCCTCCTCCTCATCGATCAGGCACTCGTCCTCCAGCGCCTTGACATTGTCCCGGTACAGCCGCTGCAGGTCCATGCCCGTGGGTTCCTCCGGCACCTGCATCAGCAGGACGAGGCCGTAGTAATACATGGCGAACAGCACGGGCATGTTGGCCAGGAAATCGCCCCGGCCGTATTTTTCCAGGGAGCGGTTCGTCCGCTCGATGCGCACCCAGATGTCGTTGCTCAGATCCTCCGCCGTGGCGGTCTTGCGGGTCTTCAGCCACTGCCGGGGATTTTTCGCTTCGCTCATGCCTGCTCCCCCGTTTCTCCCGTTTCCGCAGGCGCGGGAGCATCTTCCTCCCCGCCGTTTTCTGCAGCTTCGTGCTCCGCCAGAGCCAGGGAGATGACGCGGTCTCCCGCCTCCTTGAAGCGCATGACGATGACGCCCTGGGTGGCGCGGCCGGCAGTGCGGATGTTTGCGACGGGGGTGCGGATCAAAATGCCCTCGTGGGTCACCAGCAGCAGGTCCTCGCTGCCGTCCACGACCTTGATGCCCACCACGCTGCCGGTCTTTTCGGTGACGGCGTAGTTGCGGATGCCGAGGCCGCCGCGGTTGGTCAGGCGGTATTCCTCCGTGTCCGTGCGCTTGCCGTAGCCCTTTTCGGTGATGGAGAGGACGGCCTTTCCTTCGGCGGCGACGCCGGCGCCCACCACGAAGTCGCCTTCGCGCAGGCGGATGCCCCGCACGCCCATGGCGTCGCGGCCCATGGCGCGCACGTCGGTCTCCTTGAAGCAGACAGCCTGGCCGTTGTGGGTGGCCAGCAGGATCTTCTGCTGGCCGTCGGTCTCGCCCACGGCGATGAGGGCGTCGCCCTCCTCCATGCGCAGGGCGCGGATGCCGTTGTTGCGCAGGTTCTTGAGCGTGCTCAGGGGCAGGCGCTTCACGGTGCCCTGGCGGGTGGTCATGAACAGGAAGCGGTCTTCCTCCTCGTCCATGCTCCGGATGTGGAGCATGGTCTGCACCCGCTCGCCCTGCTCCACCTGCAGGATGTTGACGATATTGGTGCCCTTGGCGGTCTTGCCGGATTCGGGGATCTGGTAGCCCTTCTTGCGGTAGACCTTGCCGGTGTCGGTGAAGAAGAGCAGGTAGTCGTGGGTGGAGGCGGTGAACACGTCCACCACATAGTCCTCCTCCCGGGTGGTGATGCCCCGGCGGCCCTGGCCGCCCTTGCTCTGGGCGGCGTATTCACTGACAGGGGTGCGCTTGATGTAGCCCGCCGCCGTCAGGGTAAAGACGCACTGCTCCTCCTCGATCAGGTCCTCGATGTCGATCTCGTCCTCCACGTCCTGGATCTCGGTGACGCGGTCGTCGCCGTATTTTTCGGCCACGGCGGTCAGCTCTTCCTTCAGGATCTGGCGCACCAGGCTTTCGTCGCTGAGGATCTTTTCATACCAGGCGATCTTCTCTTCCAGTTCCTTGTATTCATTTTCCAGTTTTTCTCTGTCAAGGCCCTGAAGGGCTTTCAGGCGCATGTCGAGGATAGCCTGGGCCTGCACCTCGTCCAGGCCGAAGCGCTCCATCAGGCGCTCCTTGGCGTCGTCGTAGCTCTGGCGGATGATGCGGATGACCTCGTCGATATTGTCCTGGGCGACGAGCAGGCCTTCCAGCAAATGGGCCCGCTCCCGGGCTTTTTTCAGATCGTACCGGGTGCGGCGGGTGATGATCTGCTCCTGATAGGCCAGGTATTCGTCGAGAATGTGGCGCAGGGAGAGGATGCGGGGCTGGATCTTGCCGTCCACTTCCACCAGCGCCAGCATGTTGATGGCGAATGTGGTCTGCAGCTGGGTCTGGGCGAAAAGGCGGTTGAGCACCACCTGGGGGTTGGCGTCGCGCTTGAGCTCGATGACGATGCGCATGCCGTTGCGGTCGGACTCGTCGCGAATGTCGGAAATGCCCTCCAAGCGCTTGTCCTCCACCTGGTCGGCCATGTTCTTGATGAGCATGCGCTTGTTGACTTGGTAGGGGATCTCGGTGATGACGATGCGGGTGCGATCCTTGCCGAATTCCTCAAATTCGTGGCGGGCGCGGACGCAGAGGCGGCCCCGGCCGGTGGCGTAAGCCGCGCGGATGCCGCTGCGGCCCATGATGATGCCTTTCGTGGGGAAATCCGGACCCTTGATGTCCTGCATCAGGTCGGAAAGGGTGCATTCCGGGTCGTCCAGCACGCGGATGCAGGCGCTGACCACCTCCCGCAGGTTGTGGGGCGGGATGTTGGTGGCCATACCCACGGCGATGCCGCTGGAACCGTTCACCAGCAGGTTTGGGAAGCGGCAGGGAAGCACCTTGGGCTCCTTGCGGCTCTCGTCGAAGTTGGGTTCCCAGTCCACGGTGTCCTTGTCGATGTCGCGGAGCATCTCCTCGGAGAGCTTTGCCAGACGCGCTTCGGTGTAGCGGTAAGCGGCCGGGGGGTCTCCGTCCACGGAGCCGAAGTTGCCGTGGCCCTCGATGAGGGGATAGCGCATGGAGAAATCCTGGGCCAGGCGGACCAGGGCGTCGTAGACGCTGCCGTCGCCGTGGGGGTGGTATTTGCCCAGCACGTCGCCCACGCAGGTGGCGGATTTTTTGAAGGGTTTGTCGGCGGTGAGGCCGCTTTCGTACATGGAGTACAGAATGCGCCGGTGGACAGGCTTCAAACCGTCCCGCACGTCGGGCAGAGCGCGGCCCTTTATGACGGACATAGCGTATTCGATGTACGACTGTTCCATTTCGGGAACCAGGGGAGATTCCACGATCTTCTGATCGGGATACCGGATCTCCTCCGGATCGTATTGGGGTTTTTTAGACATTTTCTTTGTTCTCCTTGCTCTGGTCAATTTGTTTCCTGGGCAGTTTATCCGTCTGCTCGGAGAGTATCTGTTCCTGCCATTTCAATATAGTGATTTGTGTCAATGGCGCGATCTTGCTTCTATCGATGCAGCGATCCTTTAATAGTCCAGATTTACGGCATATTTGGCGTTTTTCTCAATAAACTCCTTCCGCGGTTCCACTTTCTCCCCCATGAGGACGCTGAAGGTGGCGTCGGCAGCGACGGCGTCGTCCAGGGTGATGCGGCGCAGGGTGCGCTTTTCGGGGTCCATGGTGGTCTCCCACAGTTCGTGGTAATCCATTTCGCCCAGGCCCTTGAAGCGGGAAATGACCACCTTGGTGTTGGGGTTGCCGGCGCGCAGCTCGGCGGAGACCCGGTCGCGCTCTTCGTCGGAGAAGGCCACCCGCGTGGTCTTGCCCCGCACCAGCTTGTAGAGGGGCGGCACTGCGGAATAGACGTAGCCGTGCTCGATCAGGGGCCGCATGAAGCGGAAGAAGAACGTGAGCAGCAGCGTGCGGATATGGGAGCCGTCCACATCGGCATCGGCCATGATGATGACTTTGTGATAGCGCAGCTTGTTCAGATCGAACTCGTCGCCGATGCCGGCGCCGAGGGCCGTGATGACGGGCTGGAGCTTGTCGTTGCCGTAGACCTTGTCCGCCCGGGCCTTCTCCACGTTCAGCATCTTGCCCCACAGCGGCAGGATCGCCTGGAAACGGCTGTCGCGGCCCTGGGTGGCCGAGCCGCCGGCGCTGTCGCCCTCGACGATGTAAAGCTCGGTAAGCTCGGGGTTGACCTCGTTGCAGTCGCGCAGCTTGTCGGGCATGGCCGCGCCGCCAAGAGCCGTCTTGCGGCGGATGGATTCCCGGGCTTTACGGGCCGCTTCCCGGGCCCGGTTGGCCATCAGGGCCTTGTCGAGAATGGCGCGGCCCACGGCGGGGTTCTCCTCGAGATAGATCTCCAGCTTTTCGGACACGATGTTGTCCACCAGCGTGCGGATCTCGCTGTTGCCCAGCTTGGCCTTGGTCTGGCCCTCGAACTGGGCCTCCGTCAGCTTCACGGAAATGATGCAGGCCAGGCCCTCGCGGCAGTCGTCGCCGCTGACTTTTTCGTCGCCCTTCAAAAGGCCCGCTTTCTGGCCGTACTTGTTGAGCACCCTGGTCAGGGCCTTTTTGAAGCCCTCTTCGTGCATGCCGCCCTCGGGGGTGTGGATGTTGTTGGCAAAGGAGAGGATGGTCTCGTTGTAGCCGTCGTTGTACTGCAGCGCCATCTCGGCCATGGAGGTGCCCCGCGTGCCGGCCATGTAGATGACGTCTTTGTGGAGCACGTCCTTGTTGGCGTTGATATACGACACGAACTCCCGGATGCCGCCTTCAAAGCACATCTCGTCGCTCTGCTCCCGGCCGGCGCGGTTGTCGATGGTGCGGATGCGCAGGCCCGCGTTCAAAAAGGCCTGCTCCCGCATCCGGGTGTGGAGCACGTCGTAATCATAAACGAGCTCCTCGAACATTTCGGGGTCGGGCTTGAAGGTAACGGTGGTGCCGGTGCGGTCCGTCTCGCCGACGACGCGCATCTCCTCGGTGATCTTGCCCCGGGAGAACTTCATCTGATAAATTTTGCCGTCCTTGTGGACCCGGACTTCCAGCCATTCGGAGAGGGCGTTGACCACACTGGCGCCCACGCCGTGCAGGCCGCCGGAGACCTTGTAGCCGCCGCCGCCGAATTTGCCGCCGGCATGGAGCACGGTGAACACCACTTCCAGAGCCGGCCGGCCGGTCTGCTGCTGGATGTCCACCGGGATGCCGCGGCCGTTGTCCACCACGGTGATGGTGTCGCCCTCGTTGATCTGCACGGTGATGTCGGTGCAGTAGCCCGCCAGGGCCTCGTCGATGGAATTGTCCACGATCTCATAAACCAGGTGGTGCAGGCCGCTCTTCGACGTGGAGCCGATGTACATGCCGGGCCGCTTGCGCACAGCTTCCAGCCCTTCCAGCACCTGGATCTCGGAAGCGTCATACTCGTTGTCGGTCTCGACGCTGTATACGGATTCTCTTTCTTCGTCCATTGGGAAACCTCCTTGATCTCCTTGCTCTCTGTCCGTTCAGACGAAAAACAGGGTTTTCTTCTTTCCTTTTCGCCCCCTCGCGGGAGCACGATTCTTTATTTCCGCGCGTCCTTTTTGGGAGCACGTTGTTTGCTGTGTTGTTTCAGATGCGCTCGCTCTCCACGCGCCGCGCCACGGCGGCGGCGGACAGGGGCGCAAGGTAAACGACAGCGGCTTTGGCGGTAGAAGGTCCGCTTCGCCGGCCCCTGCCGCGCGCCGCGCAGAGCACCAGCGACCGGGGCAGATCGCCCCCGGCGGACCGCACCCGCCCCGCCTGCTCGCAGACGGTCAAACTTTTGCGGGTCCTGTGGGACCAGGTGACCTGGTCCAGATCGAAAACACCGATAATATCTCTCCGGCGCACCGCCGCGCCGGGACCGATGGAAACATACAACGCCGTGTCTCCTTTCCGCCGGGCCTTCGGCCCGGCACTTCTTCACTATTCACTATTCACTCTTACTTGGCTCCCCCTGCCGGGCTTCGCCCGGCACCTCTTCCTTCTTACCTCTTCACTCTTACTTTTTTCGCCAGCAAGGCATTAACTTGCCGTCTTGTCCGTCATGCACCCCCCTCCTCTTCTTCTCTGTGAGAAGAAGAGGAGCGCCGTGCACGGTGGAGGAGAAGAAGAGGCTTTGGTGCAAACTGAGCCAGTACCGTGCTTCTATTAGAGATTCTTCTGCAAAGCGGCAAGCCCGGTGCCGTTTGGTACAGACTTGACTTGCTTCAGCGTCCCCATCCGCTCGCTCGCTGGCTGGGCGTCCGTAGGACCCTTACAGGATTCTCGTGCGCACCAGGGGAGCGGCAGCGGAAAGAGAAGGGTGGGGCATTCTGGTTTGCACCAAACTTGCATACGCTTACCACATAGTACAAAAACCAACTTGTAGGAGCACGGGTCCATCTTGACCTGCATCCCAGCCCCTCTTTTTCCTTTGCACCGGGCGCGGCGCGTTTCTTTTTCTCCCGCAGGGAGAAAAAGAAATGGGGGGCGCAAATTGGACAAGGCGGCAAACTTGCGCCCTGCAAGCGAATAAAAAATGAATAATGAATAGTTGCCGGGCTCCCGCCCGGCGGGGGTACCCAGGGGGCAGCGCCCCCTGGAAGAAGGGGATCCCTAAGGGGCGAAGCCCCTTAGAAATTCGCCCACAGGGCGAATTGAATTCAAATCATTTTTGTCAGGACATGTGCCTGACAAAAATACGTTGACCCGCGCGCCTTGGGCGCGCACACCAGTCCGCAGACTGGTGGTGGGGGTTCTAAAGGGGGAGCGAAGCGCCCCCTTTAATATAAAAGACTTTTCCCGACAGCAGCTCTCCCAGCCGGTCGTCTTCGCAGCAGGTGATAAAGACCTGCCCGCCGGCGATGCGGTTGAGGACGAATTCCTGGCGTCGGCGGTCCAGTTCGCTGAGGACGTCGTCCAGCAGCAGCACCGGATACTCGCCGAGCACTTCCTGATAGATCTCCCGCTCCGCCAGCTTCAAAGCCAGGGCCGCGGTGCGGGTCTGCCCCTGGGAAGAATAGGTCTTGGCCGCCGTCCCGTCGATCAGCACTTCTATATCGTCCTTGTGGGGGCCGGAGAGACACAGACGGGAGGCCCGTTCCGCGGCGGCGTGCTCCGCCTGATGGCGGCGCAGGGCGTCGCAAAGCTCCGCCTGGGAAGCGAAGGGGTCCGCCACGGTTTTCACGGTGACATAGCGCAGGGAGAGATGCTCCCGCCCGCCGCTGCACTCTTCGTGGCACGCCGCCGCGTATTCCGCCAGGCGCGCGGCGAAGCGGGCGCGGTAGTGGATCACCGCCGCGCCGCAGACGGCCATCTGCTCATTGAACTCCGGCAGGGCCTGCAGCAGGTCCGGGTGCTCCTCGCTGTCGCGGAGGATGCGGGTCTTGCTTTCATAGGCCCGGTTGTAGCGGCTCAGCGCCTCGACGTACCGCGGCCGCAGCTGGCAGAGGGCCGTGTCCATGAAGCGCCGCCGCTCGGCGGGACCGGAGCGGATGAGCAGCAGGTCCTCCGGGCAGAAATAGACGGTGGACAGTACGCCGCCGTTTTTTCCCATTCCCCGGACCGCCACGCCGTTGACCGTGGTCCTGCGCGCCCGGCCGGCGCGGGCCTCCGTTTCCAGCACGAAGTCCCTTTCCCTGGAAAAAACGCTGGCGCGCAGTTTCATGGCCGTGCTCCCGAAGCGGATCATCTCCCGGTCGCTCCTGGCCCGGGGAGACTTGCCGGCAGAAAGCAGGATCAGCGCTTCCAGCAAGTTCGTCTTGCCCTGGGCGTTTTCGCCGTAGATCACGTTGCAGTCCCCGGCGAAGGAGAAGGTCTCGTGCTCGTAGTTGCGGAACTGGGACAGCTCCAGGGTATCGACCCTCATGCTTCCCGCCGGACGGTCCATTCCCGCCCCGCGAAGGATACCCGGTCCCCCGCATGGATCTTTTTGCCCCGCATGGTGCAGATCTCGCCGTTGACGGACACCTGCCCATCCTGGATCACGACCTTCGCCTCCCCGCCGGAGGCTGCCGCATGGGTGAATTTTAATAGATCTTGGAGTTTGATAAACTCGGTGGTAATTGTAATTGTTTCCATTTTTTTCCTTTCGCCGGGCTCCGCCCGGAACCTCTTCCTTCTTATCTCTTCACTCTTCCCTTTTTCGCCAGCAAGGCAATGACTTGCTATCTTGTCCGAGATGCACCCCCCTCCTCTTCTTCTCTAAGCGAGAAGAAGAGGAGCGCCGTGCACGGTGGAGGAGAAGAAGAGGGCTGGGGTGCAAACTAAGTCAGTACCGTGCTTCTATAAGATGTCCTTGCACAAGGTGGCGGCCCCGGTGCCG
>CAJFFX010000050.1 GCA_904374485.1 Candidatus Pseudoscillospira falkowii
CAGGTACCCAAATTATTTTTGGTAGACATCAGGTAGACCGGGTAGACACCGATTGGAATTTTCTGGATTTTTTGTCTCTTGGGATAGCGCAAAATCCAGCCCTTTTTGCCGTCGCTTATTTGGATCAGGGCTACAGCAAAAGCGCAGCGTTTGTGGGACCGTGCGGCGCGTTTCTTTTTCTCCTGCGGGAGAAAAAGAAGCGGGGGCGCATCTCGGACAAGCCAGCAAGTCATTGCCTTGCAAACAAGAGGAACGTGAGGCATAAAAAAGTAAAAAAACCCCGCCCCGGAGGGGAAATCCGGGGCGGGGGCACATGCCGCCGATCAATCGTCTTTGGCGCGTTTTTTCAGTGCGAGGTAGCGGTTCTTCGCCTGGTTCTCTGCCACAGTGAGCAGCTCCTTGGCGCGCTCGGGGAAAGTGATTGTCAGGGAAGAATAGCGGTGCTCGCCCATGACAAACTGGCGGTAGCTCTCGTTGGGCTCCTTGCTGTCCAGACGGAAGGGCGCGCTGATCCGGCGGGGATCGTAGCGGAACAGGTGCCAGTAGCCAGCCTTGACGGCCTTTTCCATCTCGGTCATGGACTTGCTCATGCCGGCCTTGATGCCGTGGTTGATGCAGGGCGCATAGGCGATGATCAGGGACGGGCCGTCGTAGGCCTCGGCCTCCAAAAAGGCCTTCATGCACTGTTCATAGTCGGCGCCCATGGCCACCTGGGCCACATACACATAGCCGTAGGACATGGCGATGGCCGCCAGATCCTTCTTCTTGACGGCTTTGCCCGCCGCGGCAAACTGGGCGGTGGCGGCGGTGGGAGTGGCCTTGGAGGCCTGGCCGCCGGTATTGGAATAGACCTCGGTATCGAACACCAGCACGTTGACGTTCAGGCCGGAAGCCAGGACGTGGTCCAGACCGCCGTAGCCGATGTCATAGGCCCAGCCGTCGCCGCCGAAGATCCACACGGACTTGTAGGCCAGCATATCCTGGTTCTCCAGGATATAGGCGCACTGGTCGGCATAGGCGGGGTCGGTATTCTGCTTGCATTTGGCGATGAGCTTGTCGCCCAGGTCGCGGGAGGCGTCGTAGTCGTCGCGCTCGGCCAGCCAGCGGTTGGCGATCTCGGCGAAGGCCGGGTTGTGGGCCAGCTCCGTGATGACGCTGTGGAGCTTGGCGCGGCGCTGGCGCACGGCCAGCTTCATGCCGTAGCCGAATTCGGCGTTGTCCTCGAACAGGGAGTTTTCCCAGGCAGGGCCCCGGCCCTTGTCGTTGACGGTGTAGGGCGTGGAGGGCGCGCTGCCGCCCCAGATGGAGGAGCAGCCCGTGGCGTTGGCGATATACATATGGTCGCCGAAAAGCTGGGTGACCAGCTTGGCGTAAGGCGTTTCGCCGCAGCCGCCGCAGGCGCCGGAGAACTCCAGCAGCGGACGGTGGAACTGGGCTTCCTTGGTCAGGTTGTCGGGGAAACGCAGGTTCTTGTCGGAGAAGTGCTTGAGGGCGTAATCGTAGACCTCCTGCTGGTCCAGCTGCTCCTCGTAGGGCTTCATGTCGATGGCCTTGTTCTTGGCGGGGCAGACGTTGGCGCAGGAGCCGCAGCCGGTGCAGTCCACCGGGGAGACGGAGATGGCGAACTTATAGGTGTCCAGCCCGCGGCCGATCATGGCCGCCGTACGGATCTGGCTGGGAGCACCGGCGAGCTCGTCGGCGGTGATGGCATAGGAGCGGAGCACGCCGTGGGGGCAGACCATGACGCAGCGGTTGCACTGGATGCAGTGGCGCGGGACCCATTCGGGCACGTCCACGGCGATGCCGCGGCGCTCGAACTGGGACGTGCCCTGGGGCAGGGTGCCGCCGGGGCAGATGTCCTTGATGACGGAAACGGGGATGGTGTCGCCCTGCATGGCGTTGGCGGGGATCATGATCTTTTCCACGTATTCGGCCAGATCCTTGCGGTCGGTGTCGATCTTGACCTTGGCCTTCTTTTCCTTGGCGGTCTTCCACTCCTCGGGGATCTCGATCAGGCGCACGGCGTGGAGACCCTCGTCGATGGCCTCGCAGTTCATATTGACGACCTTTTCGCCCTTATGGCCGTAAGTCTGCTGCACGGCGTTCTTCATATACTCCACCGCGTCGTCGATGGGGATGATGTTGGCCAGCTTGAAGAAGGCGGCCTGGAGCACCATGTTCGTGCGCTCGCCCAGGCCGATGTCCCGGGCCAGCTTGATGGCGTCGCAGATATAGAACTTGATCTTGTTGCGGGCCAGATACCGCTTGACCTCGGCGCTCAGGTGGCTGTCCAGATCCTCGGGCTGCCACTCGCAGTTCAAAAGGAAAGTGCCGCCGGGCTTGATGTCCTGGACGATATTGTATTTTTCCATATAGGCCGGGCAGTGGCAGGCCACGAAATCCGCCTTGGTGACATAGTAGGTGGACTTGATGGGCTGCTTGCCGAAGCGCAGGTGGGAAATGGTGACGCCGCCGGACTTCTTGGAGTCGTACTGGAAATACGCCTGGACGTAGAGGTCGGTGTGGTCGCCGATGATCTTGATGGAGTTCTTGTTGGCGCCCACGGTACCGTCGCTGCCCAGGCCCCAGAACTTGCAGGCGATGGTGCCCCGGGCGGCCACGTTGGGCTCGGCCGCGATAGGCAGGGACAGGTGGGTCACGTCGTCGTTGATGTTGATGGTGAAGCCGTTGATGGGTTCCTCCGCGGCGGCGTTCTTAAAGGCCGCCAGGATGCCGCCGGGGGTGGTGTCCTTGGAGCCCAGGCCGTAGCGGCCGCCGACAACGCGCACGCCGGCGAAGGCGCTGCCGTTCAGGGCGCGCACCACGTCGAGGTACAGCGGTTCGCCGGGGGCGCCGGCTTCCTTGCAGCGGTCCATGACCACGATGTTCTGGCAGGTGGCGGGAAGCTGGGAAAGGAAATGCTCGATGGAGAAGGGGCGGTACAGCCGCACCTTGATCAGGCCCACCTGGTCGCCCTTCTTGGCGTTGATATAGTCCACCACTTCCTCGGCCGCGTCGCACACGGAGCCCATGGCGATCATGACGGTCTTGGCTTCGGGGGAGCCGTAGTAATCGAAGAGGTGGTAATTCGTGCCGATCTTCTCGTTGATCATATCCATGGTCTCCTGCACCACGCCGGGCAGGGCCAGGTAATAGGCGTTGTCGGCCTCGCGGGACTGGAAGAAAATGTCAGGGTTCTGGGCGCTGCCGCGCAGGGCGGGATGGTCGGGGTTCAGCGCCCGGTCGCGGAAGCGGCGCACCAGGGCCGGATCCAGCATCTCGTCCAGGTCCTTATAATCCCAGACGGCGATCTTGCGGATCTCGTGGGAGGTGCGGAAACCGTCGAAAAAGTGCAGGAAGGGGACCTCTCCCTTCAGCGTGGCCAGATGGGCCACGGCGGCCAGATCCATGACCTCCTGGGGGTTCGTGGAGCACAGCAGGGCAAAGCCCGTCTGGCGGCAGGCCATCACGTCGCTCTGGTCGCCGAAGATGGACAGGGCGTGGGTGGCCAGGGCGCGGGCGGACACATGGATCACGGCGGGCAGGTGGCTGCCGGCGATCTTGTACATGTTGGGGATCATCAGCAGCAGGCCCTGGGAAGCCGTGAAGGTGGTGGTCAGGGCGCCGGCGGTCAGGGAGCCGTGGACCGCGCCGGCGGCGCCGCCCTCAGACTGCATCTCCGCCACGCGGACCGTCTGGCCGAACAGGTTTTTGCGGCCGTTGGCAGACCATTTGTCCACGCACTCCGCCATGACGGAGGAAGGGGTGATGGGATAAATGGCCGCGACCTCGGTAAAGGCATATGCCACATGGGCGGCGGCAGTATTGCCGTCCATGGTTTTCATCGCACGTTTGATCAAGATTTTCACACTCCTTAAAATTTCGCTCGCCGCCCCGGGGGGAGGAGGCGGCCATCAAAACCGGCACGAATACAGGAAAAAGTGCGCGCTTTTGCTTTAACCTGCTATCACACTAGCATATACGATACCATAAAATTTCGGGGGTGTCTATAAAATTTCGCCGATTTCGAAATATTTCCAGTTTTTCCCTCCCCGGGCGTCAGATGGAGCAAAATTTGTCCGCATGTCAAAGACAATTGCTTTTTTCGCTCCGCGCCGGCGGGCAAAACTTCCTTGCGCCGCCGCGGCCTTTGTTGTACAATAAACCATGACAAACCGTCCGCCCCGCCGCCTTTCCGCGGCGCGGGCGGCAGGAAAGGGGCAGCGTGTATTATGGTCATATCCATCCGTTCTCTGGGCCTCACGGGGATCTCGGGCTACGAGGTGTCCGTGGAGTGCTTTCTTTCCGGCGGCCTGCCGGCCTTCGACGTGGTGGGCCTGCCCGACGCCGCCGTGCGGGAGTCCCGGGAGCGGGTGCGGGCGGCGGTGAAAAACTGCGGGGCGAAGTTCCCCGTCAGCCGCATCACCGTGAACCTGGCCCCCGCCGCCCAGAAAAAGGAGGGCACGGTCTACGATCTGCCCATTTTCCTGGGTATCCTGGCCGCTTCGGAGACCCTGGACCCGCCGCCGGCGGACGCAGCCTTTTTGGGCGAGCTGTCGCTGACGGGGGCGCTGCGCCCCGTGCGGGGCGTGCTCCCCATGGCCCTGGCCGCCGTGCGCGCCGGCATCAAAACCCTCTACGTCCCCAAAGAGAACGCCGCCGAGGCCACCCTGGCCGACGGCCTGACGGTCTACGGCGCGGAGAACGTGATGCAGCTGGTGGCCCATCTCCGGGGCGAGGAACCCCTGACGCCCGCCGAAGCCTGGCAGCCGGGGGAGGAGACGGAGCGCCTGCCGGACCTACGGGACGTCATGGGCCAGGAAAATTGCCGCCGGGCCCTGGAGATCGCCGCCGCCGGCGGCCACAACCTGCTGCTCATCGGCAGCCCCGGCGCGGGCAAGTCCATGCTGGCCCGCCGCCTGCCCTCCATCCTGCCGGACATGACCCGGCAGGAGGCGCTGGAGGCCTCGGAGATCTACTCCGCCGCCGGCCTGACCGACAGCCGCCATCCCCTGCTGACCCACCGCCCCTTCCGCTCGCCCCACCACACGGTGTCCGCCGTGGCCCTGTCCGGCGGCGGTGCTTCGCCCCACCCGGGGGAGATCTCCCTGGCCCACAACGGCGTGCTGTTCCTCGATGAGCTGCCGGAGTTCCAGCGGGACGCCCTGGAGGCCCTGCGCCAGCCCCTGGAGGACGGGGAAGTGACCATCACCCGCACCGCCGGGACGCTGCGCCTGCCCAGCCGCTTCATGCTGGTGTGCGCCATGAACCCCTGCAAGTGCGGCTGGTACGGCCACCCCTCGGGCCGCTGCACCTGCTCCGAGGCCGCGGTGGAAAAATACGTCTCCCGCATCTCCGGCCCGCTGCTGGACCGCATCGACCTCCATGTGCGGGTGCCCTCGGTGGAATACGAAGCCATGCGCCGCAAGACGGAGCCCGAGGACAGCGCCACGGTCCGCGCCCGGGTGATCGCCGCCCGGGATATCCAGCGCCGCCGCTTCGCCGGCACGGACACGGCCTGCAACGCCTACATGACCCCCAGCCAATTGGCGGCCTGCTGCACGCTGGACGAAAAGGGCGAAAAGCTGATGAAAAACGCCTTTGAAAAAATGGGCCTCACCGCCCGCTCCCACGACCGCATCCTCCGCGTGGCCCGCACCATCGCCGACCTGGACGGGGCCGAGAAGATCGAAGCCTTCCACCTGGCCGAAGCCATCCAGTACCGCAACACAGATATTCTGAAGGGGTGACCGCCCAGCGCAGCCCGGTGCGGAACCGCATGGATGCGCAAGAGGCTGTGCGATGGATAATTGCCGCTAAAATATTGCAATTTAGCCGATCCAATTATATAATCCGGTCAACCTTTCGGGGGGACCGTATTACTTTTTACCGGCAGAACCTGCCGTTATGGAACCATTACGAATAAAGGAAGAAACGGAATGAACGAACTGATCTTGCTGAAACTGGGCGAGCTGGTGCTCAAGGGCCTCAACCGCCACACCTTTGAGGAGCGGCTGTGCGGCAATATCCGCCGCCGCATCCACCCCTACGGCAAATTCCTGGTGACCTCCAAACAGAGCACCATCTATGTGGAGCCCCTGAACGACAGCTGTGACCTGGACGGGGCCTTCAATGCCTGCCGATATATCTTCGGCATCGTGGCCCTCTCCAAGGCGCACCCCTGTGAGAAAAATAAGGAGGCCATTCTGGAAACGGCCCGCACCTATCTCAAGGACCAGCTGGAAGCGGCCCATACCTTCAAAGTGGAGTCCAAGCGGGCGGATAAAAACTTCCCCATGACCTCCATCCAGCTGTCCCAGTGGGTGGGCGGCGAGCTGGACGACCTGTTCCCCAACCTCACCGCCGATATGCACCACCCGGAGCTGGTCGTCAATGTGGAGGTGCGGGAAAAGGCCGCCTATGTCCACGGCAACCCCGAACAGGGCGCCGGCGGCCTGCCGGTAAGCATCAACGGCGTGGGCGTTTCCCTGCTCTCCGGCGGCATCGACTCGCCGGTGTCCACCTATATGATGGCCAAGCGGGGCCTGGCGTTGGACCTGGTCCACTTCTTCTCGCCCCCCTACACCTCCCAGCAGGCCAAGGAAAAGGTCATCGAGCTGGCCCAGCTGCTGACGCCCTACACGGGCCGCACCATGCTCCACATCGTGCCCTTCACGAAGATCCAGGAGGAGATCCGCAAAAACTGCCCCGAGGAATATTTTACCCTCATCATGCGCCGCTTTATGATGCGCATTGCCGGCAGCATCGCCGGGCGCATCGGCGCCGGCTGCATCGTCACCGGCGAATGCCTGGGCCAGGTGGCCAGCCAGACCATGGAGGCCATGCGCTCCACCGAGGACGTGTGCGAACTTCCCGTGTTCCGCCCCCTGATCGGCATGGACAAGGAGGAGATCGTCACCATCTCCCGCAGGATCGGCACCTTCGGCACCTCGATCCTGCCCTATGAGGACTGCTGCACCGTGTTCACCCCCCGCCATCCCAAGACCCACCCGGCCCTGGAGGAAGTCCGCGCAGCGGAAGCGGCCCTGGACGCCGACGCCCTGGTGGCCGAAGCCCTCGCCGGCACGGAGAAGCTCCGGCTGAAACCCCAGTGATAGAAACTTTTTCCACAAGGAGGCGCGCGCCATGGCGGAACATGCCAAAAACGAGACCCAAAGCCCTGCGGAGCGGACGGTGGCCCTGCTGAAGGCCCAGGGGAAGACCCTTGCCTGCGCCGAGTCCTGTACCGGCGGCATGATCGCCGAACGCATCACCGACGTGCCCGGCGCGTCGGCAGTGTTCCGGGGCGGCGTGGTGTCCTACGCCGTCGCCGTCAAGGAGGTGGTGCTGGGCGTATCCCCCCAGGATATCGCGGCCCACAGCGCCGTGTCCGCCCCCGTGGCCCGGCAGATGGCCCAGGGGGTGCGGCTGCTGCTCCACAGCGACGTCGCCGTGTCCACCACCGGCGTGGCCGGCCCCGGACCGGATGACCGGGACAATCCCCAGGGCCTCGTATACATCGCCCTGGCGGACGGGGAGGAAACCTGGTGTTACCGGTTCCAGTTTGCGGGCGACCGCAATGCGGTGCGCCGCGCCGCGGCGCAGCAAGCCCTGGCCCTGGCGGTGCGCCGCCTTTCGGGTGAGGATATGAGCGAAGACGCGGTGTGAAATCCGTTGCCTATTTAGTCAGTACAAATACAGTCTCCCGGCAAAGCATTGCTTTGCCGGGAGATTTTTTGCTTGTATAGTTATGGCATCCAACGGAATTACGCCACATCCCGCCGGTCTGCACCGAAAAGACTTGCCGCGGCGGCCGCGGCGCCGGCAATACTGCGTGCACAGATATGGCTTTCGACAATATGAATAATGTTGTTGATCTCCAGGCTGTGAAGCCAATACATTTGTAGTTGATTGGAATTTCTTCCTATAATCTAAATTATATTTTACGATGCGCTTTTCATTATATATATTTATATTAAGAGAGTCTAATCAGCGATGTGGGAGCCTAATTTGAGCAGTTACGGTATATGTTTTAAAGCGGTGTATTCATATATACTTATTCAATGTTGACGCTATCTACAAAATAGTTATATAATAAAAACATATAAAGTTAAGGGGGCGAATAAAAATGAAAAAAACCATTGCACGTATTGCTTTATGTTTACTTTTAATTAGCACTCTTGGCGGCTGTTGCATTAAACATGAATGGCAACCAGCAACTTGTACTACTCCAGAAACCTGTGTCAACTGCAACAAAACACGTGGTGAGGCTTTGGGCCATAGTTGGGAGGAAGCTACCTGCTCTACTCCCCGAAAATGCTCGGTATGTGGTATAACCGAAGGTGATGCCTTAGGGCATGATTACATATATGATGATGTTGCCGATGATTTTGTCTGTTCTAGGTGTAAAGAAAAAAAGGTATTTAAAAATGGAGAATTAGATGAAATGGCCAATATGATGATATCGGATTATTCTCGATTTAAAGATTTATATGAAGATAAATATATTATTGCTCAAATTTTTGTAGATCCGGTGTATACAGATGATCCATCTAAAGAAGTTGTTGTCGATCTCTATCATGTGGAGGATGGGAGTTGCTTAGCATATTTTGTGCCGAGTGACGATCAAAAAGGCGCATTTTCTACGGTGCTAGATAATTACAACCTTAATCTTACGGTGCGTGGCAAGTTGACGGGAGGCTATTATCTTTTTGCTGATGGCTATATCATGCGCTTTTCTAACACAGAAATTATCTCGTATGGTTGGGAGGGCTAACCATTAAACAGTGTAAGCAAATCAAATTTAATCGGAGTGTGGCGTTAATAATATTTCTCTTTGGACTTCTGGTTGTCCTACCCGGAACTATACTTGCTTTCAAGTCAAATATAACCAATGATTACGAAATTATTTTGGCTTCAGATATCTATACTATGAATGTTGGAGATAAAGTGGAAGTTTTGTACACTATAGTTCCTGCAGATACCAATGCAGTGTTATCATGGGACGTAGTTGATGAATATGTTGCTAATATAAATAATGGCGTTATATGTGCAAACAATGCAGGAGAAACAAAGATAATTGCGTCTATCGGAGCATCAACCGCAACAAGTAAAGTAATTGTATACGAAAGACTGAGTGTAGATGAACAAAAATTTGTTGAAGCTATGCTTACCGTTCTTCATGAATTCAGAAACCCTGAAACGGTTTCTGTCAATGCCGTTCGCGCTAGAAGTGATGGTTCAGGATGGGATATAGAAGTGACCGCACAAAACGGCTTTGGCGGTAATAGCATCGAATCTTACTATATATATAAAAATTATATCAGAAGAAAGAGCAACAATGATGTGATTCATGACAAATCATTGAATCTGGAAAATATTAATCGGGCAATAAAAAACCATTATAATACTTAGTGTTATAGTATAGGCTGTATCAAAAATTTGTGAGGACTCATGCCGAATTTTGCGATGTATATGATATCCTCACAAAATACTACGTGATAGGCAAGTAGTTTGAAAAAGTGGTCATGTCAACATGTCCATTATTCTACCTGACCAGCTTCAGAGAAAGCATCTGGTTTGTACCGGTAAATGCACTCCATTTTAGGGATGGAGAAGAAATTTTCCGCCATAGCGTGTCATACGGATTTCCCTTTATTGACATAGAAGGTGTAATGCCGTATGCTTGAGGCAGATAGAAAAATATGCTTGGGATGTGTATTAAAAGCCTTGGTCGCTGTGGAGGCGCAACTCCACAGCGACATTGCCGTGTCCACCACCGGCGTGGCCGGCCCCGGCCCCGACGACCGGGGCAATCCGCAAGGCACGGTCTATATCGCCCTGGCCGCCCCGGATAAGACCGCCTGCTGGCACTTTCACTTCGACGGCGACCGCCGCGCCGTCCGCGAAGCCGCCGCCGCCCAGGCCCTGACCCTGGCGGCCGCCCATCTCGCCGGGGGGCCTCTCCCGGCGGAAGCGCCGGAAGAATAAGGGATCTTTGCCGCCGGGCCGAAAGGCCCGACAAAAAGCCCTTCGGCGCAGCGCAAAAAAACAGAAAATCCCGTTGCACGGGGACGTGCAACAAACCCGTTGCCCTACACTATAAGTGTAGGGCAAAATTTTCGCCCACCCCGGGCCAGTGAGAATTTTTCTCGCAGCCCGCCCCGGCCTGTGCTGGCGGCGGGGCGAATCGCGGCCCGGCGGGGAGAGGAAAACCGCGCCCCGCAGTTTTCGTCAAATGCGCGCCGGATGGGGCAAAATCCCCACCGGCGCGCCAAAATCCGACTACAAGAAGGAGAATTAACATTGAATTATACAGAAAATTATCAGTTAAATCAGTGGGAAAAGACAGATCGCGTACTGATGGAAGATTTTAATGAGGATAACCGGAAGATCGAGGCGGCGCTGAACGGAATGCCCAAAGTCATCGCCGGAACATATACCGGCGACGGTGCCGCCAGCCGCATCATTCCTCTCGATTTCATTCCGAAAGCCGTGTTTGTCTGGAATGGAAACGGCGTCATGTACAGTTCCAACGGCTCCGTGACACAGTACTCCGGCGGATTGGCCCTGCCGGGCATTCCCTGCACAACCAGCTTCGGCAATTATCCCTATCTTGCCATCGCGGAAAACGGAATTCAGGTTTACTATGCTTATTATGAAAACATCAAGTATTACCTGTCCACCAATGTGGCCAACGAAAAATATCTTTATCTGGCCATCGGCTGAGCGCATAAAAAGAGGGCCTCCCAATGGGAGACCCTCTTTCGCTTGTTGTTACAATTAAATCAAGAATTTAATCAGGCAACAATCTCAATAGCATAGTAAGAAACCGTAGAATCTTCGGCAGTTACTTTAATAGCAATCCAATTGCCGACAGAGCCAGGATTGGTGATGGCTGTGGTATAAGCACTCATGCCAGTCCAATAAGGTGCAGAAGTCTTATACTCAATAACGCAACCAGCCTCAGGCACAATAGATACCGTTGCAGCAGTGCTGTTCAGGGTATACCGTGTCACGGTCTGCTGTGCACCATCAATGGTTTCAACATAGGAACCACCCGCGCTCAGCGTGCCGGCAGATGCACTCAGGTTGATACCAGTCTCATCATCAGCCTTCTCCACGACATAGAGATACAGAACCTCATTGTCGGTCGCATTAGTCAGAACAACATAGATCTGATCGTTGTTGTCCTTATCCAGCTCGCTTGCGGTGATTTCGGAAAGCTCCTCATCCTCATCCATGACGAACACAGGAACGTCATTGGTGCAGACATAAGCCTCGTCGTAGTTTGCGCCGTCCTTGCCGGTGACCAGAGTCGTACCGGTCAGCTTGTAGCCATAAGCCACACCCTCGTTGACGCCTGCAACAGCCGCCAGAGCGGTGACCACGCCATCCTCATTGTAGGTGGGGTTGAACAGAGCGATGCTCACAGCAGCACCAGTGTTGGTGTTGTTGGCGGTAGCGGGCTTTGCGTTCACAGCAGGTGCGTTTGCAGCCACGTTAACCGTGCCCAGTTCGCCGTTCACCACAGCATTGTAGGTGTTGAAGCCGTACACGCTGCCATCGTCCTTCTTGATTTGGCTGTAGGAAATAGGCTCATCGTTCAGGAACAGGATGGAGTTGCCGGTGAAGGTGCTGGTCGCATAGGAATCGATGTACATATAAGTCACAACGCCATCCTTGGTGACATAGGAAACCGTTGCACCAGTCAGGTCGGGCGTATTGTTCTTGCCGGTGTAAGCGTTGAACTTATAGTCATTGGTAGTCTTTGCCACCACGAACACGGTGTCATCGGTGACAGGAATGCTGCCAGTGTTGGTCAGCACCTTGCCAGCCTGCAGCGTAACAGCGCCAGCGGTAGCAGTGCTGATGTTGGTGCCGTTCACATAGGTCAGTTCATACTCACCATCGGTGTTCACCTTGTAGGTGAAGAAGGTCTTATCCTGCATACGGGTAGTGACATAAGCATTTACCGCATTACCACCAACAGCGAGGTAACGGTTGCCATTTGCATCAACAGATTCGTTATTGGTACCACCAGCACCAATACCAGTATAAGTCATGGCAGCACCACCATCAATAGGAGCAGTAATGGAAGCCAGAGTCACGATCTGGGTGGTGCCGTCCATCTTGACCAGGCGGGCCTCAACGCGGGCGCTGTCGCCCAGAGCGCTGTTGGCATCCACGCCGACATACTTCAGGTCCTGGATCACGACATAATCGCTCAGGGTCTCTTCCACTTCTTCACCGAACACAGCGAAGCCGTTGTTGTCCAGATAGAAGCGATACTGGGTATTGAACACAACGCTGGTCTGGTTCAGGCCGTTGGCAGCGCAGTTGCCGTTGACCGTATAATCAGTACCATCGATCACATAGGTCAGAGGATCCTGGCTCTTCACGGTGGTCAGCTTGCCTTCAACAGATGCAGCCTTGGTCAGGAAATACTCACCGTTGCTGTCTGCATAGTAATAAACGACATCGTCTTCAACCAGGCCTGCATAACCGTGGACATCAGCAGCGTCAGTGTAGCCCACAACGCCGGGGATACGGACTTCCATATCATCGCCGGTGCCCTTGGTCTTCACATCGCCGGTCAGCTGAGCAGCGGAATAACGGGTGACAACGACAGTGCCGATCGTGTTGGCAGCAGCAGCATTCATGAAAATCTCCACGGTGTCGCCGACTTCCAGATTCAGCTCAGCGGTCTCGTCAGTACCAGCCGTGTTGCGGCCGTTCACATAGGCAATCTGGCCAGCATCAATGGTGTTCTTGCCCATTTCGTCATCGATCAGCTTGGCAGCAGTCTGATCCTTCTTCACCACGAAGGTGTAGTCGGCTTCGTCAGCATACAGGCCGATCTCATCGTTTTCGAAATACCAGGTATGTGCGGGACGCTGCATACCATCAGTGAAAGGAGCAGCAATGCGCAGATCGCGGCAGTACTTCTCAGCAAACTCAATCGTGAAAACCGGGGTGCTACCAGCAACGCCAGTATTGGACAGAGTCTCATTGGAGATGGTCTGCTCGTTGGCGCGGGTGGTGGTCACATACTGTGCCTGCTGTGCGCCGAAGGTAACGGTAGCGCCGTTGACTTCGATGGTGGTACCCTTGGAAGCATACTCAACCAGAGGAGTCTTCATGGCGTTGAAAGCCATCTGGCAGGCCTGCTCACGGGTCAGCTTGCCGGACAAGGAAACTTCTTCCATGCCGTTGTCCAGACCCACAGCGATGGCCAGCTTGGAAGCGTTGATGGCCCAGCTCTCGCCGGTCAGCTTCTCAATGCCTGCATCGTAGCCGATGGCAACCAGCAGCATTTTGGCAAACTGCAGGCCGGTAACGTTGTCAGTGGGAGCAAACTTGTTGTGGCCCATGCCGGACAGGATGCCCTCGTTGGTGCAGTAGGCAATAGAGCCTGCGCTCCAGCGGGAAGCTGCCACGTCGCCGTAAGGAGCGATGGTGGTGGTCAGCTTGTCAGCATTTTCCTTGCCCATCAGCATATAAGTGATGATCTTGGCAGCTTCTTCACGGGTCAGATTGCCCTGAGGATCAAAGCTGCCGCCCTTGCCGTCAAAAATACCAGCAGCGGTCATGACGTCAACGGCCTCATTGTAAGCGACTTTGTCATAGTCGGCATAGTCACTTGCGTCTTTGGCGAAAGCAACGGTCATCAGGCTGAGAGCCATGGCCAGTGCCAGCACCAGGGACAGAACCTTTTTCAGATTCTTCATGGATTTTCCTCCTTTTTCCTCGTTTGACACCGAA
>CAJFFX010000051.1 GCA_904374485.1 Candidatus Pseudoscillospira falkowii
CCGGAGCCCTGGGACATGCCGGGCTACGACTGCCCGGTGATCATGGCGGCGGGCGCCTTTATCCAGGGCGCGTCCATCGAGCTGTCCTGCGACGGCCCCATGCGGGCGCCCTACACCGCCTATATGCAGGGCGGATTGACTTACGAATCCGGAAAAACCGGCATTTTGCTGGCGGTTTCTGAAATTCTGAAGTATCAAAACAAGCAGCCCTGACATACACTGACCCCACAAGGGGATGAGGTGGAGTGCGCTTTTTCAGAATGCGGCGGCGTGGCGGGCGCTGGAAGCTGGCGGCCGCCGCCCTGCTGGCGGTGCTGCTGGCGGCGGTGCTGACGGCTATGGCCCAGCTGCGGCCGATCATGGACAGCATGGCCACGGCCCGGGTCTCCAATGTGATCCACAAGGCCGTGGCGGAAGCCGTGAGCGAGACCATCGCCACGGGACGGTACGATTACACCGACCTGATCCGCCTGGAAAAGGACGACGGCGGGAAAATCACGGCCCTGACCAGCAATATGATCCAGTTCAATCAGCTGCAGATCGACGTGTCGGAGAACGTGATGAAAAAAGTCGGCTCGGTGTCCAGCAGCGAGCTGTCCATCCCCGTGGGCAGCCTGACCGGCGTGGCGCTGCTGGCGGGTCGTGGGCCGGATGTCCATATCAAGGTGCTCTCCGTGGGTTCTCCGACGGCGGAATTTGAAAACCGGTTCACCGACGCCGGCATCAATCAGACGAAGCATCAGATCCTGCTGAATGTGGACGTCAATGTGCAGATGCTGATGCCGGGCTATACCAGGACCATCACGGTGAGCAGCACGCTTTCCGTGGCGGAAACCGTGATCGTCGGCTCTGTGCCGGAGACGTATACCTACTTCCATTCGGATTCCACGGGAGAAGTGCAGGAATATGTGACCAATCAATGAAAACTGGGTGAAACGTATGGATTATCGCGAGGAAATGAAGCATTTGCGCGCGGTGCTGAACGAGCACGGCTACCGCTATTATGTGCTGGACGACCCGACCATTCCGGACTATGAATACGATCAAATGCTCCGGCGGCTGGAGATCCTGGAAGGGGAGCACCCGGAAGAGATCACGCCCGATTCGCCCACCCAGCGGGTGGGCGGGAAGATCCTGAGCGGCTTTGAACCGGTGGAGCACCCCGTGCCCCTGGAGAGCCTGCAGGACGTGTTTTCGCCGGGCGAGGTGGAGGAATTCGGCGCGCGCATGGACGAGACGCTCTCCGCTGCGGCCTACAGCGTGGAGCCCAAGGTGGACGGCTTGTCCGTGGCCCTGGAATACCGTGACGGCGTGTTCGTCCGCGGCGCCACCCGGGGCGACGGCCGCACCGGCGAGGATGTGACGGAAAATCTGCGCACCATCCGCTCCATCCCCATGACGCTGCCGGAAAAACTGCCCCGCCTCATTGTCCGCGGAGAGGTGTATATGTCCCACAAAGTGTTTGAAAAGCTGAACGCCCTGCGGGAGATCAACGGCGAAGCGCCTTTTTCCAATCCCCGCAATGCGGCGGCGGGTTCCCTGCGGCAGCTGGACTCCCGCATCGCCGCCCAGCGGCAGCTGGATATCCAGATCTTCAACCTGCAGCTGTGCGAGGGGCGGAAATTTGCGACCCACACCGAAACGCTGGATTATCTGAAGGGGCAGAATTTCAAGGTGATCCCCTATTGCCTGGCGGACACGATCGCGGCGTGCAACGAGGAGATCCGCGCCCTAAACGAGCGGCGCGAAACGTTCCCCTTCGATATGGACGGGGCCGTGGTGAAGCTCAACGACCTTTCGGACCGGCAGAAGCTGGGCAGCACGGCCAAGGCCCCGCGCTGGGCCATCGCCTATAAATATCCGCCGGAGCAAAAGCCCTCCAAGGTAGTGGACATCGTGGTGCAGGTGGGCCGCACCGGCGTACTGACGCCCAAGGCCGTGGTGGAACCGGTCCATCTGGCGGGCACCACCGTGACGAACGCCACCCTCCACAACCAGGACTATATCACCGAAAAGGATATCCGCATCGGCGACACAGTGCTGGTGCAGAAAGCCGGGGAGATCATCCCCGAGATCGTGTCCGTGGACCTCTCCCGGCGTCCGGCGGACGCAAAGCCCTATCATCTGCCCGCGGTCTGCCCCGTCTGCGGCGCCCCGGTCTCTCGGGACCCGGATGGTGCGGCCGTCCGCTGCACTGGCGCGGAGTGCCCGGCCCAGCTGCTGCGCAATCTGATGCATTTCGTCAGCCGCGACGCCATGGACATCGACGGCGTGGGCCCGGCAGTGCTGCAGCAGATGATCGATCAGGGGCTGGTCCGCTCCCCGGCGGATCTGTACTATCTGGAGGAAAAGGACGTGGCCGCCCTGGAGCGCATGGGAAGGAAATCTGCCCGGAACGCCCTCGAGGCCATCGAGCGCTCCAAGGGGAACGATCTTTCCCGGCTGCTGTATGCCCTGGGCATCCGCCAGGTGGGCGAAAAGGCCGCCAAGGTGCTGGCGGACCATTTTGGGACCTTTGACGCCCTGGCGACTGCCGGACTGGAGGAGCTGACGGAGATCCCGGATATCGGGCCGATCACCGCCCGGTTCATCCTGGACTGGCTCACGAGCCCCCAGTCGGTGCATCTCATCGGTCGCCTGAAGGAGGCGGGGGTGAACATGAACCATGCCGACCAGGCTGTGAGCGACGCCTTTTCCGGTATGACCTTTGTTCTGACGGGTGCCCTCACCCGCATGACCCGGCAGGACGCCGCCCGGGAGATCGAGGCCAGGGGCGGAAAGGCCGCGTCCTCGGTTTCGAAAAAAACGACCTATGTGGTGGCGGGGGAGAGCGCCGGTTCCAAGCTGACAAAGGCCCGGGAACTGCAGATCCCCGTCCTGACGGAAGAGGAATTTTTGGCCATGCTGTGAGCGACAGAAACGGCCGCCGGAATTTATCCGGAATTTTTTGAATCATCCCTTGACAAAAATCCAAGGGATTTGTATAATACTACTGTTAAAGCCATACGAATGGCCCTTAAGTGCGCCATACGGCAGCACCTTGGAGGGAGGGAAAACAATGTCTGAAATCCGCGTCAAAGAAGGCGAGTCTTTGGAGAATGCTCTGAAGCGTTTCAAGCGGAGCTGCGCCAAGTCCGGCGTCCTGGCCGAAGTTCGCAAACGCGAATGTTATGAGAGCCCCAGCGTCAAGCGCCGCAAGAAGTCTGAGGCTGCGCGTAAGAATAGAAACAAGAGATATTATTGATTTTCGTGAAAAATGCCCTGTACGGTATCCGTACAGGGCATTTTTGCTGTGCGCCGCCGTCCGGCGGGGAAGGCGCGGTTCGCCGTTCAATTCCGGCGCAGTTCCTCCAGCAGGTCCTCCACCTCCGAACACAGGAGAAAGGCATAGGGAAACGCCATCTTTTTCCCGAGATTCAGCTTGCAGCGAATGGTGTCCGCGTCGTCGAAAAGCACGAAGTGGGCCTGGCCGTCCTGCTGATAGGTGAAATATTTGGCGCACAGTTCGTGGGAGAAGAACACGCTGGGGGAGCGCTCTTTCAAAAGGGCCTCCAGCGCCTCCCGGGACAAAAGCGCGCCCTCGCCGGTGGGGGAGGGCAGCAGAAAATCCATCCGCAGCCGCTCGATGTCCAGGGCTACGCGCTCCCTGCCGAAGGTGCGGCAGGCGTCGGCCAGCAGCGTGGCCAGGGTGCCGCCGGACAGGGCGGTGTTGACCAGCACATGGGCCGAGGGCGCGGTGCGGCCATAGGCGGCGGAAACGAACAGCTTTTTGCTGCTGCGCTGCAGCAGCGGCCCCAGCTCTGTAAGGAACGCAGCCCGGTCGGGCGTGCTCTGGGGCCCGAAATCGGCGCACACACCCTCAAAGGCGTGGTTGATGCAGGTGCGCAGGATCTCCCGGCAAAGCGGGCCGCTTTCCCGGATCGGCGGCGCGGCCGGATCGCTGAGGGCCATCAGCCCGCCCTGGGTCTGACGCGCGCTGCGGCGGTGGAGGCGGCCGTCTTCTCCGATCTGATAGGCCAGGTGCGCTGTGCGGAAAGGCAGGCCTGCCGCTTTGCGGTAGTCCTCCGGCGCCATGGTCAGATAAATCTGCAAATCCACTCCCCCTTGTTTCGCGCTACCATCGATGATATACTGGTAAGCGGATCAGAATTCTGTTTTCAAATTATGTAGCCAAGGAGCTTTTTATGAGTTTTCTGCTGTTTCCCGACCTGATGTTTGATACCTATACGGAGTTGACGCCGGCGTACCTGAAAGAAAAGGGCGTCACGCTGCTGCTGTCGGATCTGGACAATACCCTGGCGCTGCACGAAACGGCCCGGCCCACCGATGCGGTGCGCGCCTGGGTCCGGGAGCTGACCGAGGGCGGCGTGCAGCTGATGATCGTGTCCAACAACCGCAAGCCGGACCGGGTCCGGGCTTATTGCCACGATCTGGGCATCCCCTATGTGGGCCACGCGGGCAAGCCGAAGCGCGGCCGCCTGCTGGAGGCTATGGAGCGGTTCGGCGCCGCGCCGGAGACCACGGCCCTTCTGGGCGACCAGATCTTCACCGATGTACTGGGCGCCCGGCGATGCGGTTTCCATGCTTTCTGCGTGGAGCCGATCTGCGGGCGGGACAGCCTGTGGCACTGGACCGCTTACTGGCTGCAGGAGCCCTTCCGCCTTCCCGCCCGGGCGCGCAGGAAGCGGGAGAAGGCCACGCAGGCAAAATGAAATGAGAAAACCGGCCCCCGTGCTTCGCTTTTGCGGAGCACGGGGGCCGGTTTGTTTTCTGCGCGTTACAGACGGTCGGACTGGATCATGGCCCGGGCGCTGCTCAGGTCCGCGGCGGTGAAAATACCGCCGGAGATGAGCTTCTGCTGCAGCGTCACGGAGGACTGGTGCAGGGGCACGTCCAAAGCGTAGTAGGAGAGATACACGACATGGGCGCGCAGCAATGTGGATGTCGTCAGCATCTTGTATTCGCCCTGGGTCAGGATGCCGTTATCCAGCGCGTCTGTCAGGGTGCCGCTCAGGTCGCTGCGGTCGATGGAACTGTAGCCCAGGGCGCGCAGCAGGAATTCCACATATTGCTGGGCGCTGATGGGCGTGCTGGTGCCGAATTTCGTGGGGCTCATGCCGTTGGTATAGCCCTTTTCATAGGCGTAGCCCACATAGGGATCGGCCCAGGCGGGCACGTCGGTGAAGGGGTGGGAGGCATCGGAGGCCAGGGCGGCGTCTTCCTCGCCGATCAGGCGGATGAACATCACGATGCCCTCGGCGCGGGTGGGGCGCTTTTCCAGGTCATAGCCGCCGGCATAGCCGCTGCCGGTGCCGTCGAAGAGGGTCAGGCGGTGCAGGGCGTCGGCCATGGCGCTGTAGTCTGGCGTGCCGGTGCTTTCGGTGACGGACACGGCGCCGCTGCAGGAAACGACAGCGGTGGGGGAGACGATGGTGAACGTGGCCGCGGTGTCCTCGCCCACGATGTAGCGGCTGTTGGTCTGCAGCGTCTGGCCCGAGGGGACCTCGCTGCCCGCGGTGGTGTTGACGACGGCGCCGCTGGAGAAGGAGACGGTCACCGTGCCGGCCAGGACCAAAAGTTCGCTGCCTGTGGCAGCCTTCAGCGCATCGCCCTGCTTGTAGCGGACCTGATCCATCAGGATCTGTTCGGAAACGTCCTTTCCGCTGCCGGCGGCGGGGGAGAGGACCGACGAAACGGCCTGCATCAGCTGCGGTTTATAGGTGCTGCGGAGATAGGACAGGGAGATCAGGGGATCGTCCGCCCCGGCGCCGGCAGCCCAGACGCCTGCGGTGCCGCCGGCCAACGCCAGGATCAAAAACAGGGCAATCAAACGTTTTTTCATGGAAATGCTCCTTTATTGATGGTTCATCAGCCGGTAGCTCAAAGTCAAAAGACTGTCGGCAAAGTGGATATTTTCCACAACGATGCCGGGGTCCTTCTGCTCCAGCTCCACATTGGTGAAATTCCAGAATCCCTTGACGCCGTAGCTTGCCAGCAGGTCCATGTTTTCCTGGGCGACGCTGCGCGGCACAGTGAGCACAGCCACATCCGGCTTGCACTCCACCACATAGTCCTCCAGGGCGTGCATGGAATGGACGGTGATGCCATTGATTTCCTGGCCGATCAGCGCGGGATCCACGTCGAAGGCCGCGTCCAGGATAAAACCGCTTTTGCTGAAATAGAAGTTCTGGATCAGGGCCTGGCCCAGGTTTCCGGCGCCCACGACGATCAGCTTGTGATAATGGTCCACGCCGAGGATCGAGCCGATCTCCGTGCGTAGGATCTCCACATTGTATCCGTAGCCCTGCTGGCCGAATTCGCCGAAGCAGCTCAGATCCTGCCGGATCTGGGAAGCGGTGATCCCCATTTTGCTGCCCAGGGAACTGGAGGAAATGCGGATGACATTGTTGTTGTAAAGGTCGTCCAGATAGCGGTAATATCGCGGAAGACGCCGGATGACGGCGTCGGAAATCTTCTGCTTTTTCAAAAAAAGCGCCCCCTCGTACGGTTTGTCACAACAGTATGTTTATTGTAGCGCGGGGAGGGGAAGTTGTCAAACTTTTTAACAATGTTTCTAAAGAAATTTTACAGCGCCGCGCCGGAAGAGAATCGAAAAAAACCGGCCGGCACAAGCTGTGCCGGCCGGGAAAGGACGTGGGGCGTCAATCCTGGAACTTGGAACCCGCATCGGTCTCTCGCGTCAGCGTGACCATGGCGGACAGAATGCGGTGCTCGCTGATCTGGAGCACTTCGATATGCATCTGGTCGGCGTCCAGGGTAAAGGAGGCGCCGTCCTCGGGAATATAGCCGTACTTGGCGAATACATATCCGCCGAAGGTGTCGAACTCGTCGCAGGGGAGTTCCAGATCCAGGGCCTCGGCCACTTTTTCCAGATCGGTGGAACCGGAGATTCGCCAAGTGTTGGCATCCACCTGCTCCAGCTCGGGGCGCTCCTCGCCGATGGTGGCAGGATCGTCGTCCAGGTCGCCCACCAGCTGCTCCAACAGGTCGTTGATGGTCACCACGCCGGCGGTGCCGCCGTATTCGTCCAGGACCACCGCGAAGTGGCGGCGGCTCTGCTTCATCTGGCGGAACAGCACGTCCGCCCGCACGCTTTCGGGCACATAGAACGGCGTATGTACCGCGTGGGCCATGACGGCGTTGTAGGTTTTATCCTGCAGGGCAAAATAATCCTTCACGTTCAGAATGCCGATCACGTGATCCAGGGAGTCCTCGCAGATGGGATAGCGGGAATGGCGCGTGGTGTGGATGATGTTTTCCCATTTTTCCATGCAGTCGCCCTTGCGCAGGAAGGCGATCTCCGTGCGGTGGGTGCAGAATTCCTCCACAGTGCGGTCGTCAAACTGGAAGATATTTTGGATGAACTGCTGCTCCTGCACGTCGAACACGCCCTTGCGCGTGCCGGCGTCCACCATGGTCTGGATCTCCTCTTCGCTGATCTCCTCGTCGTCCGCGTTGGGGTCGATGCCCAGCAGGCGCAGGATGCCGTTGGTGGACATGGTCAGGACCCAGACGATCGGCGCAAAGATTTTCGCCACCATCGTCAGCATGGCGGACATGGCCATGGCCAGCTGTTCGGATTTCTTCATGGCCAGACGCTTGGGCACCAGCTCGCCGAAGATCAGCGTAAAGTAGGACAGGATGACCGTGATCACGATGACGGAGATGGTGTCGAGCACTTTGGCGGACAGCGGGACGCCGGCGGCCAGGAGCACCTCGGTCAGCGTGTCGGAGAAGTTGTCTGCGGCGAAGGCGCTGCCCAGGAAGCCGGAGAGGGTGATGGCGATCTGGATGGTGGACAAAAAGCTGGACGGCTGCTCGACAAAGCGCTGCAGGCGCTTGGCGCGGCGGTTGCCGTCTTCCGCCATTTTGGCGACTTTGCTGTCGTTGAGGGAGATGACGGCGATCTCAGCGCAGGCAAAAATAGCGTTGAGCGCGATCAGGACCACCTGCAGCAGCAGGGGAAATAGGAATGTGTCCAAGGAAAAAACCTCCTGTTTTTATAATGGGTTCTGATAGGATACCGCCGTTTCACGGGACGAAGCGGTTTGGCCTGCATTTTGGGGCGTTTGGAGCCAATTTTGGTAAAAAAGCGCAAAAAAGCACACCCGTATTCGTGTCGCTACAAATACAGGCATGCGTCTATGGTGGAAAAAGGCGCGTCTAAAACGCTTATATTACCGGCAGTACAATCGCTGTCGTCCATAGGTCTTCAACGGATCCTTTCTTCTTTGGGATTTGATAGTACTATACAGGAATCCGGCGGAAATGTCAAGAGCGCGCCGCCGGAGCACGGCGGGCCCATCAAAAACCGCAGAACGCCTTGAGCCGCGTCTGATCCAGCACCGTCAGCCCGCGGCCGTTGGTGCGGAGAATTCCGAGACTTTTGAATTCGTTGCAGATGCGGCAGATGCTGGAGCGGGAGCAGTTGGTAGCGGAGGAGAGTTCCTGCTGGCTCATCGGCACGGTGTCGCTGCGGTTGGACGTGACGTACAGGTAAAGAAAATTGGAAAAGCGGATCTTGGCGTCGTTGATGCTCTGGCTTTCCGCGTCGAAGCAGAGCTGGCGCATGACCTTTGCGTAATAGAGGGCCAGGGCGTAGGCAAAGTCGGGCTCTTCCCGCATGATGGTTTTCAGCAGGTCCGCTTTGAACGGGGAGACCCAGGCGTCGGTGATGCACTCGATGGTGACGATGGAGGGCTTATCCGCTTCCAGGCAGTCCAGGCCGAACAGGCTGTCTTCCCCCAAAAAGGCAAGCAGGCGCTCGCCGCCGTGGGAATTGCAGGTGTAGACCTTCAGCGTGCCCTGGTACAGATAGTACATCCATTCCCGGGTGATGCCCTTTTTGCAGATGCGGCTGCCCTTGGGCATCAGCATGGGCGGCGGACAGTGTGCCAGAAACAGCGGGCGGTACTGCACAAAATCCATATGAAAGAGATAGCTGGGATACGTTTTCATTTCAGCGGGAGCAGCCATGGGAAAACTCCTTTCCGATGATACTTTGCGCATCATCAATATAGCAAAAATTTGGTTAAACTGCAATATAAACTGTATAAAACTTTGACCGATTTGTGGAATTGTGCAATATGACACAATTTTAACGATCTTTTTGATCGTATCAGATACGGAAATTCGTATGGGAACGGTATCGTGTGCTGTTTCGGCGAAAAGCCGCAGCCGTTATGATAAAGGGCAGAAGGAGATCCCTTCCATTATAAAAAAAGGAGTGTGGAACTGATGCATAAACAATTTCCTCATTTGTTCTCTCCCGGGAAGATCGGCAATGTCGTGATCAAGAACCGCATCTGCAAAGCGCCGCAGACAACGGGCCTGAGCCATATGGACGGCTCCGTTTCCCAGCGGCTGGTGCGCTATTATGAAGACCTGGCCCGGGGCGAGGTGGGCATGATCATCGTGGAATATGCCTACATCGACCGCCTTTACAGCAAATCCGCATCCAATCAGCTGGGCATCTGCGACAATGAGTTCATTGTGGGCCTGGGCTGGCTGGCCGATTCCATCAAGAATGCCGGTTCCGTGCCCTGTATCCAGATCGAGCACTGCGGCCGCCAGCGTTTCCTGGGCCCGCCCATGAAGTCCGCTTCGGCCAATCCCTGGCCGCTGATGTACGAACGCTACGGCAAGATCGCCATTCCCGAGGCGCTGACCATCGACGAGATCCACGACATCGTCGAAGCCTTCGGCAAGGCGGCCTGGCGCGCCAAAACCGCCGGCTTTGAAGTGGTGGAGATCCATGCGGCCCACGGCTACCTCATCACCAATTTCCTCTCGCCCTTCACCAATCAGCGCAATGACTGGTACGGCGGCAGCCGGGAAAACCGCTTCCGCATTCTGGAGCAGATTTTCAAGCGCTGCAAGGAGTATGTGGGAGAGGATTACCCGATCATCGTGCGCCTGAGCGGCACGGATTACGAGCCGGGCGGCATGACCATCGAAGATACGATTTACTATGCCAAGCGCCTGGAGGAGATGGGCTGCGCCGCCATCGACGTCAGCGGCGGCGACCATCATCAGATGGTCCACCAGGTCACGCCGATGCAGCTGTCCAAGGGCCACAACGTCTGGGCTGCGGCGGCCATCAAGAAAGAGGTCTCCATCCCCGTGTTCGCCACCGGCTCCATCACGCTGCCGGAATATGCCGAGGAGATCCTGGCCTCCGGCCAGGGCGACTTTATCAGCATGGGCCGCCCGCTGCTGGCCGATCCCTACTGGGGCAAGAAAGCGCTGGAGGGCCGCCCGGAGGATATCGCGCCCTGCATCCGATGCAATGAAGGCTGCCTGGACCGCGGCAACCATCTGGGAAAATCCATCAACTGCACAATGAACCCCACGCTGTGCTTCGAAGAAGCGCTGGCCATCCATCCGGTGGAAACGGCGAAAAAGATCGCCGTGGTGGGCGGCGGTCCGGCCGGCATGCAGGCGGCCGTGGTGGCGGCCAAGCGGGGGCACCAGGTCACGCTGTTTGAAAAGCGGAAGCTGGGCGGCCTGCTTCATGAGGCGTCTCTGCCGGAATTCAAGGCGGATATCCGCAACGCCCTGGCCTATCTGATCACGCAGGTGAAGAAAGCCGGCGTAGAGGTCGTGGAAAAAGCAGCTCAGGCGGAGGATCTGGCCGGCTTTGACGGCGTGATCCTGGCTGCCGGTGCCGATCCCATCGCCCTGCCGGTGCCCGGCGCCGACAATCCCAAGGTACAGCTGGCGGTGGACATCCTGAACGAAAAGGCCGACGGCATCCGGGGTAATATCGTCGTCATCGGCGGCGGCCTGATCGGCACGGAGACGGCGGTACATCTGAGCACAAAGGAAGGCAATCATGTCACGGTCGTGGAGATGCTCCCGCAGATCATGAAGGACTGCAGCGACTGCGACCATATCGTCTACACAGAGATGATTAAGGACAATCATATCCAGGTGCTGACATCCGCCCGGGTGGTGGAGATCACTGCCGACGGCGTCGTGGTGGAGAAAAATGGCCGCCAGACGATCCCTGCGGATCATATTCTGGTGGCTGTGGGCCTGAAGCCCAACCGCACGCTGGGCGATCAGCTGCAGGAAATGGGCGTGCCCGTGGTGGTCGTGGGCGACTGCGGCAAGGTCGGCAAGATCTACGATGCGATCCATTCCGGCTATAAAGCAGGCCTGCGCATCTGACGGCGCGCTGGGACATACCAACATCTGATGCGGCGCGGGGAATTGCAACCTCCCTTGTCATTCCCCGCGCCGCAGGATAGGGAGGTATATCATGACGGGAAAACCGATCGACTATGTTTGGGCCTTTCTCATCGGCGGCGTCTTGTCTGCGGCGGCGCAGGGTGTATTTCAGCTTTTGCTGCCAGTTGCCGGGGACTTTTCCTGGACGATCACCTGGATGCTGGCGGTCATGGCGGCGCTCAGCGGCGTGCTGACCGTTTTTGGGCAGTATCAGAAGCTGGAGAATAGGGCAGGGTTCGGCGCCATGCTCCCGTTCACCGGTTTTTCTGCCGCCATCATCGAGTTCACCGCCGCTGCGCTGGATGAAGGCGCAGCGTTCTGGCCGGCTGCGAGGAAGGGTCTGCATGCGGCGTTCATCATTTTCGGCGTGGGGCTGCCCCTGGCGCTGGCGGCGGCGTTTGTGGTGTCGCTGCGGTAAAAAGGAGGAAGCGATGATTTTTTTGAATGCGTTTCTTCTGGGCGGCGCGCTGTGTCTGCTCACGCAGTTCCTGTTCCGGATTTCCGGGCGGTCCGTGATATTTATTCTCACGTTTACGCTGTGCGTGGGCATCCTTGTGACGGCGCTGGGGTGGATGGATCTGTTCACCGGTTTCGGGCAGGCGGGCATGTTCCTGCTGCTTTACGGCGCGGGCGAAGCGGCCTATCTGGGCATGGCGGGCTTGTTTGCGGGGGACCCGGTGCCCCTCCTGCGCTATTTGGGGCTGCTGCTGTTTTGCTTTGCCATCGGCATCGGCGGCGGAGTGCTCCTGCACAGGAGAAACCGGCGCTCTGAAAAAGACCGCGAGGAAACATAATTATAATAGTATAGAAGCGATCAGAGATCAGCTTTCCTGAGAGAGCGGCGCGGGAGCTTTGCGGGCGGAAGAGCCTGCGGAGCTCCCGCGGCCGTTTCGCGCGGATGGCGGCGCGCTGGGCGCCGGGAGGATTTTTCCTTGAAGATTTGCCGAAAGTGTGGTAGGATACCACATATTACCCAAATCGCAAAAGGATGTGACCCCTATGCCGATTCGTATCCCGGATTCCCTGCCGGCCACTGCGACGCTGGAAGGCGAAAATATCTTTGTCATGACGGAATATCGGGCGCTCCATCAGGACATCCGTCCGCTGAAGCTCCTGATCTTGAATCTGATGCCCACAAAGATCACAACGGAAACGCAGCTTCTGCGCAAGCTTTCCAACACGCCGCTGCAGATCGATATCGAACTGCTGCAGGTGGTCAGCCACGAGGCGAAGAATATCAGCGAAAAGCATCTGGAATCCTTTTACCGCACCTTTGACGAGATCCGCGGCAAGCGGTACGACGGCATGATCATCACCGGCGCGCCGGTGGAGAATATGGAATTTGAAGCGGTGGATTATTGGGAAGAGCTGTGCAGGATCATGGAGTGGAGCAAGCGCAATGTCCACTGCACCCTCCATATCTGCTGGGGCGCCCAGGCGGGGCTCTATTATCATTTCGGCCTGAAAAAGCGCCAGCTGGATGAAAAGCTGTTCGGCGTGTTCGAGCATACGGTCATCAAGCGCAAGTCCCCGTTTTTCCGCGGATTTGACGATGTGTTTTACGCGCCCCATTCCCGCTGGACGGAGATCCCCCAGGAGGAGATACTGAAAGTGCCGGAGCTGGAGTTGATGGCAACGTCCAGCGAAGCGGGCGTTTTTGCGGTGAAGACCGAAAGCAGCCGGCAGTTCTTTGTGATGGGCCATCCGGAATACGACCGGGACACGCTGGCGCTGGAATATTTCCGTGATGTGAAGGCGGGTAAGAAGATCGGCGTGCCCAAGAACTATTTTCCCCATGACAATCCCGCCCAGACGCCGATCGTGAAATGGCGCAGCGCCGCGCAGCTGATGTATACCAACTGGCTGAACTACTATGTTTACCAGACGACGCCCTACGATCTCGGCGGCATCAAATAAGCGAAATACGGCTGAATTTGCGCCCGGCGCCGCATAAAGTTGTAAAAACGGCGCATACTATCTGCGGATCGGTGGAAAAAGTCGGAAAAAGGCTTGACAACGGGTCGCCGATTTGATATCATATCAACACTTTCAGCATTTTGGGTGCCGCCGCCGGAACCGATGTGGAGGATGGAAAAAAGTTCTTGACAAAGCGGTAGAAGGGTGGTAATCTAAGAAAGCTGTCCGCGAGGGCAGGGGCTGAGAGAAGCCGAAAAGGATAGGAAATCTGAAAAGTTTGCAAGAACTTGAAAAAAGTGCTTGACAAACGGCGAAAGATATGCTATTCTATCAAAGCTGTCCGCGAGGGCAGCGCCTGTACCTTGTAAAT
>CAJFFX010000052.1 GCA_904374485.1 Candidatus Pseudoscillospira falkowii
TTGACCCTTTCTACATGTAAAGGAAATCGTTTTACACCCGCTGTACCACAGCAGGTACCCGGATCATTTTTGGTAGACATCAGGTAGACCGGGTAGACATCGATTGGGATTTTC
The DNA here is from genome assembly GCA_904374485.1 of Candidatus Pseudoscillospira falkowii. GTDB lineage: Bacteria > Bacillota > Clostridia > Oscillospirales > Oscillospiraceae > Pseudoscillospira > Pseudoscillospira falkowii. Next base: position 115 of record CAJFFX010000052.1, read on the forward strand.
TGGATTTCAGCCCAGCAAAAAATAGAGCAGGCCGTAGATCATACTGGCCACGATGCCGCACACGATCACCGGGCCGGCGATCACGAACATCTTGGCCGCCGCGCCGGTGATGAGCCCTTCGCTGCGGAAATCGATGGCCGGAGCGGTCATGGCGTTGGCAAAGCCTGTCACAGGCACCAACGTGCCCGCCCCGCCGAAGCGCGCCAGCTTGTTGTAAAAATTCAGCCCCGTCAGCAGGGCGCTGAGAAAGATCAGCGTCACGGTGGTCATGGTCCCGGCGTCCGCCCGGTCCAGCCCCGCCGCCGTCCAGCCGTTCTGGATCAGCTGCCCCAGGGTGCAGATCCCGCCGCCGGTCAAAAAAGCCAGCGCCATATCCTTCCCCAGGGGCGAGGGCTGGGAAAGCCCCTTGACATAAGCCTGATATTCCCGGTTTGAAAGTTCCATGCGCATTCCTCCTGTTCCCTGCGGTTTTCTCGGCACGTTTCTTAGCATGGCGCAAATTCCCTTTTTTATGTATTTTCTGCCGATCGTTTCTTGCGCTCCGGGCCGGAATTGCGTACAATAGGACCGTATCAAAAAAATTCCGGCCGCCGCACGGCCACGACAGGATGGATGCCCCATGATGAAACCGACGCCCGCAAAACAGGAACGGCTGTCCCTCGGCCTGTATATCCACGTTCCCTTCTGCCGCCAGAAGTGCGCCTACTGCGATTTCTACTCCCTGCCCGGCGCCGAAGCGCGCATGGACGACTATGTCCGCGCCGTGGCGGCCCAGTTGAAAGAGGTGGCTCCCCGGGCCGCCCTCCACACTGTGGACACCGTCTATTTCGGCGGCGGCACGCCCTCGTACCTGGGCGTCAAACGGCTCAAGACCCTGCTGGCCGCCGTGGACAAGCACTACGCCCTGGCCCGGGACGCGGAGATCACCCTGGAAGCCAACCCCGACAGCGCCATGGACTGGAAGGAACTGCGCGCCCTGCGCCGCGCCGGCTTCAACCGCATTTCCCTGGGCATGCAATCCGCCGTGGACGAAGAGCTGCGCTCCGTGGGCCGCATCCACACCTTTTCCCAGGTGGAGGCCGCCGTGGAAGCCGCCCGGAAAGCCAAGCTCCAGAATCTGAGCCTGGATCTGATCTACGGCCTGCCCGGCCAAACCATGGACAGCTTTCTTTTCTCCCTGAACGCCGCTGCGGCCCTCTCGCCGGAGCACATCTCCTGCTACGGCCTGAAGGTGGAGCCCGGCACGCCCCTCTATGACCGCCGGGACGAGACCGATCTGGCAGACGACGACGCCCAGGCCGACCTGTACCTGGCCGCCGTGTCCTTTCTCGAGGAACAGGGCTATCAGCAGTACGAGATCTCCAATTTTGCAAAGCCCGGCTTTGCCTCCCGCCACAATCTGAAATACTGGACGCTGGGCGAATACGCGGGCTTCGGCCCCGGGGCCCACTCGGATTTCGGCGGCGTGCGCTATTCCTACGACCGGGACCTGGACGCCTATATCACCGGCGCCCTCCGGGGCGGGGCCATGCCCATCGAGTCGGAGGACCTGCCCCAGTGGACCCGGGATACGGAGTACATCATGCTCTCCCTGCGCACCGTGCAGGGGCTGGACCCGCGCCGGTTCGAGCGGACCTTCCGCCGCTATTTCTCCCCCCTGGAGCCCCTGCTGGCGCGCTATGCCGCCGCGGGGCTGGCCGTCCACGCGGAGGACGGCAGCTGGCACCTCACGCCGAAGGGCTTTCTCGTGTCCAACACCCTCATCGGCGAACTGCTGGACGCCCTGGCCGCCGACAAGCAGCAGCGGCTGGAGGCCGCCCGCCGCGGCGATTTTACCGTCCGCCGGTAAAATTTTTCGTTTTACACCGGCAGGCAAGTATGGTATAGTAGTGGATAATGTATTATGTCACCCACCCGCAGCTTCTGGAGGTAGATACACGCTATGAAACATTTTCCCCGCAAACTCGTCTCCGCGGCTCTGGCTGCCGCCACCGCCGCATCGCTGACCCTCTCGCCCCTGGCCGCCGTCATCGGCACGGACCTGCACGTCTACGACAGCGAGATCCACCAGGGCACCGTCCTGTCCCACGGCGTCTACTGGGGCGCCACCGCCAACGATAAACGCACCGAAAACTACGTTTCCTATACCCCCGGCGCCGACGTGACGCCCATCGTCACTTACGGCAGCAAGGTCACCTCGAAGGACACCGTCTCCGCCGCCGCCAAGAATTTGGAAAGCCAGGGCTACCGCGTGGTGGCCGGCATCAACGGCGATTACTACTACACCAGCAACGGCGTGCCCATGGGCCTGATCGTCACCGACGGCGTGATCCGCACCGGCTATAACTACACCTGGGCCATCGGCTTTATGGAGGACGGCACCGCCATCATCGGCGACCCGAAGCTGTCCGTGAAAATGACCTACACTCACACCGTGACGGAGACCGTCTCCACAGAAACGGAAACTTCTACCGGAAACGACAGCCAGAGCAATGGCGGCACGACCGGCGAAACGGGCAGCAGCGGCGAGACCGGTGAAACAGGCCAGGGGCAGACCATCACCCGCGAGGAAACCGTGACGAAATCCATCTACACCATCAACAAGGCCCGCGACACCAGCGGTATCTACCTCTACACCAACGATTTCAACGCCAAGGGCACCACGGGCTGCACCGAGGCCGGCACAGACGTGGTCCTCGTCCCCGCCGACGGCAGCGGCGACGCGGACCTGCGCATCGGCCAGAGCAAAACCTTCACCGTGGAAAGCGTCACCACCAAGACCGGCGCCACCGACGTGCCGAAGGGCAAGATCGTGCTGTCCGTCAACAGCAAGGCCAGCGCGGAAAACATCAAGGCCCTGACGGACCTCAAGGCCGGCGACACCGTGACCATCTCCATCGCCGCGTCCAGCAGCCGCTGGGCCCAGGCGAAGTACATCACCAGCGGCTATAAAAAGCTCATCGAAAACGGCAGCGTGGTCAGCGGCCTGGGTTCCTCCAGCGCCCCCCGCACCGCCATCGGCCTGAAGGACGACGGCACCGTGATCTTCTACACCATCGATGGACGCCAGAGCGGCCACAGCGTAGGCGCTTCCGAAAACCTGCTGGCCCAGCGGCTGCTGGAGCTGGGCTGCACCACCGCCATCTGCCTGGACGGCGGCGGTTCCACCACCCTGACGGCCACTCTGCCCGACAGCACCGCTTCCGAGCGCATCAACAAGCCCTCCGACGGCAGCGAGCGCGCTGTGTCCACCCAGATCTTCCTGGTGGCCGACGACACGCCCTCGGGCGAGCTGGATCACTACTACATCTCCCCCGTCAGTTCCATGGTCCTCGGCGGCGCGACAGTGCAGCTGAGCGGCACCGCCGTGGATACGAATTACATCCCCATGGAAGATACCGGCAGCGCCTCCTGGTCCACAGATTTCGGAACCATCGACCAAAACGGCCTCTTCACCGCCCCGAAGGAGAGCGGCACCGCCGCCGTCACCCTGCGCGGCGGCGGCAAGAGCGGCACGGCTTCCATCCAGGTCGTTGCCAACCCCGACACCCTGGTGGCCCGGGAGGACGGCAAGGTCGTCACCTCCCTCACCACCGAGGCCGGCGAGACCCACAAGCTGGTGATGTCCGCGGCTTACAATCACATGAGCCTCATCAGCCAGAACAGCTGCTTTACCTTCTCCGTCACAGGCGACATCGGCACCATCACCTCCGACGGCGTCTTCACCGCCGTCAAAGACGGCACCGGCGCCATCACCGTCACCGCCGGCACGAAAACGCTGACGATCCCCGTCACCGTCCAGTCCCTGCCCTTCACCGACGTGACCGCCGGCGCGTGGTATTACGAGGCGGTGGAATACGTCTACGAAAACGGCCTGATGCAGGGCACGGCCCCCACGGTGTTCCAGCCCAGCGGCACCACCACCCGCGCCATGATCGTGCAGATCCTCTACAACAAGGAGGGCAAGCCCGACGCGGCCTACAGCGGCGCTTATACCGACGTGGTGGAGGACAAGTGGTACACCCCCGCCGTGGAGTGGGCCAGCGGCGAGGGCATCGTCTCCGGCAACGGCAACGGCACCTTCGCCCCCAACGACAGCGTGACCCGGGAGCAGATGGCCATCATGCTCTACAACTACGCCGCCTATGCCGGCTACGATACTTCGGTCCGCGGCGATGTGTCCGCCTTCTCCGACGGCGCGTCCGTCCACGACTGGGCTGCGGAAGCCATGTCCTGGGCTGTGGGCGTGGGCGTGCTCCGGGGCAGCAACGACAAGCTCAATCCCCTGGGAACGGCCACCCGCGCCGAGGTTGCCCAGGTGCTGACGAATTTTGAGACCATTTTCGGCGCGTGAAAAAACGAAAAAAGGGTTCGGAAACCGTTGGTTTCCGAACCCTTTTTTCGTTATACCCCCGTGAGATCGAAGGGCGGGGTGTATTCCTCCTTCGCGGCGGTGCGCTCCTGAAGGAAGCCCTCGCCGATGCCGCAGTTTTCCAGATAGGCGCAGGCCGCCCGGTATTCGCTGCGGTACAGGCGGCGCGCCAGTTCCGGCGGCGCGCCGGGAACGGGGGTGTACTGGCTCATCAGTGAAAAGAGTACCTGCCCCGGCCGGAAGGTCCGCGCCGCCCAGTCGATGACGCGCTTCGTGTCGACCAGCTGCCCCGGGAGCACCAGGTGGCGGATCACCACACCCCGGCGCAGAAGGCCGTCCTCCCCCAGTTCATAGGGGCCCGTCTGGCGGTACATCTCCAGGATGGCCCGGGAGGCGCAGTCGAAATAATCCGCCGCGCCGCTGTATTTTTCTCCCAGCGCCGGCGAAACGTATTTGAGGTCGGGCAGGTAGATCTGCACCTTTCCCTCCAGGGTGCGGAGCGTCTCCACCCGCTCATAGCCGCCGGTGTTCCACACCACGGGCACCGGCAGCGGCTCCGCCAGCGCCTCCAGGATCCAGGGCGTGAACTGGGTGGGGCTCACCAGATTGATATTGTGGGCCCCCTGGGCAATCAGCTCTTCGAAGATCTCCCGCAGGCGCGCGGTCGTGATCTCCTTTCCAAAGCCCCCGGCGCTGATGGCGCGGTTCTGGCAGAAAGCGCACCGGAGGGTGCAGCCGGAGAAAAACACCGTGCCGGAGCCCCGGGTGCCGCTGATGCAGGGTTCCTCCCAGAAGTGCAGGGCCGCCCGGGCCGCCTTCAGCCCTGCACCCATGCCGCAGAAGCCCGTCTCCCGGGCACGGTCCACGCCGCAGCGGCGGGGGCAGAGTTCACATCTCACGCTTTTCACACTCCCTCGCAGTACTCCCGGGCAATCTGCACCGGCGAAAAGGTCCCGCCGGTGCAGTCCACGATGTTGACCGCGCAGTTTTTCTGCACCCGGCGACCGTAGATCTCCCCGGCGCGCGGGCCGAACATGGCCCCGAACAGCCCCCGCACCGCACCGCCGTGGGCCACGATCAAAACGTGCTCCCACCGCCCTTCGCCGGGCAGGATCACATCGTGCAGAAACGCGCCGCAGCGCGTCAGCAGTTCGTCCCAGCGCTCGCCGCCCGCCGGCGGGACATAGCGCGCCGGGTCGGAAAAGAGCAGATAGGTGGGCCGCTCCTCCGGCGGCAGGGAAAAGATATCCATGCCCTCCGCCGCGCCGAAGCGCAGCTCCAGCAGCCGCTCGTCGGTCGTGACGGCCGCCTTTCCGGCGGCGATGATCTCCGCCGTCTCCCTGGCCCGGGACAGCGGGGAGGAAAACACCGCCGAAAAGGGCACGTGCCGGAGTTCCTCCCGCGCCCGCAGGGCCCCGGCGCGGCCCTCTTCGTTCAGCGGCACGTCGGTGCGGCCCTGGAGCTTTCCTTCCTCGTTCCACCGTGTGCGCCCGTGGCGCAGCAAATAAAGTTTCATGCTTCCTCCTCCGCCAGCGCCGAGCGCGCCGCGTCCATCATTTTGGAAAAGGCCGACGGCACCGCCCGCCGGGAAAGGGCGTCCCGGCCGGTCCAGCAGAAGTCCGCCGGGCCTTCGCCCGCCGCCTCCGCCACATAGCCCGTCATGTGCCACTCCACATGGGTGAAGATGTGCTTTGCACGCACCTGCCGCCGCCACGCTTTCACCGTCAGGCCCCAGCGCGCCAGCTGATCCGCCGCGCCGGCTTCGTCCAGCGTACCCGGCACGTTGGGAAATTCCCACAGGGACGCCAGCAGGCCCTGGTCTTTGCGGCGGCGCAGCGCCATTTCGCCGCCGCGCAGCAGCACGAACACCGTCAGTTCCTCCCGCCGCCGGGGGGCTTTTTTCTTTTTCACCGGCAGCCTTTCCCAGGCCCCCTCGGCCTTCGCCCGGCAGAGGGCCGCCGCGGGGCAGTCTTCACAGCGGGGCGCGCCGTTGGGCACGCAGACCACGGCCCCCAGCTCCATCAGCGCCTGGTTGAAGTCGCCGCAGCGCGCCGGCGGCAGGATCTCCTCCACCCAGCCGCGAAAGCGGGCCTTGACCTTTGCGTCCAGAATGTCCCCCTCGTCGCCGGTGATGCGGGCGAGGATGCGCAGGACGTTGCCGTCCACGGCGCTGACCCGCCGGCCGAAGGCGATGGAAGCCACGGCCCCCGCCGTGTATTCCCCCACGCCGGGGAGCTTCAGGATCTCCTCATAGGTCTCCGGAAAACGGCCGCCGAATTCCTCCATCACCATCCGCGCCGCCTTCTGCAGGTTGCGGGCCCGGTTGTAGTAGCCCAGCCCCTCCCAGAGCTTGAGCAGCTGCCCCTCCTCCGCCGCCGCCAGCGCCGCCGCGTCGGGCAGGGCGCGCAGGAAGCGCTCGTAATAGGGCAGCACCGCGCTGACCCGGGTCTGCTGGAGCATGATCTCCGAAATCCAGACGTGATAGGCCGTGGGGTCGCTGCGCCAGGGGAGCACCCGGGCAGAGCGGTCGTACCAGCCCAGAAGGGCCTCCGGCAGGTCGTATAATTGCTGGGGAATAGACTGCATGGCGTTGTTTCGTTCCTTTCAGCGGTTGAATCGGGTGGCAAAGCCGCAGCGGCGGCAGAGGGCTTCCGCCGGGGCGCGGTTGGAAAACCCGTCGTAAATGGCTCTCGCCCGGGGCGAGGCCAAAATCTCCTCCAGACTCTGGCGGAAGAGATTGCCCAGGGGCACGTCCCCCTCGTGGTCCAGGCAGCAGGGCACCACCGTGCCGTCGGCGAGGACGCCGATCTGGTCGCGCAAGCCGAAGCAAAACTGGCTGCCGGTCTCCTCCGCCGCCAGATCCGGCCAGGAAAACTGCTCCTCCATCTCCAGAAACAGATTTTTTCCCAGCACCCGGCTGCGGCTGCGGGTCACGGGCAGCGTCCGAGGGTCTCGCCCGGTGCGCGCGGCCAGAAAATCCAGAATGGCGCCGTTGTTTTCCTCCGCGCCGCCCCTGTTCCAGAGGCGCAGGGCGCAGTAAACGCCCCGGGGGCACATCTCTTCGCAGAACTGCCACACCCCGCCGAGATACGTTTCCAGCGCCATATCCGCGCCGCTGCCCTCCAGGGCGTGGAGGGACACACTGACCTTGTGCAGCGCCGCCGCGTGGGCACGCAGGATGTCTCCCTTTTGGGGCAGCAGGGTCCCGTTGGTGGTGATGCACACCCGAAAGCCCAAATCTTCGGCGATGGCCAAAATTTCCCCCAGCGCCGGGTGGGACAGGGGCTCGCCCATCACATGGAGGTAGAGATAGGATACCCGGCCGCGCAGGGCCTCCGCCGCCCGGGCGAATTCCTCCGGCGTCATGCGCCGCTTCGGCCGCTTCGTCCCGGGGCAGAAGGCGCAGCGGAGATTACACTGGTTCGTGATCTCCACATAGGCTTTTTTCAGCATGGCTCACTGCCCGCCCAGGGCCTTCACCGCAGCGGCGGGCATCACCTCAATGGCGTTGCCGTCGCAGTCGTGAAGGAAATAGATGCCCAGCTCCGGCACCTCGCTGTCGATCCAGGGGGCGTGGCGGCGGTGAAATTCGTTCCGCGCGTCGGTGACAAAGGCGATGTGCTGGCCGCCTGGGGCCGGCGTCCCCTCGCCCAGCTCCAGGAAAAAGTCCCCGGCGCCGCCGTAACCCAGCCATGCCATTTTCTCTCCGCCGCCGGAGGTCATGCGCGCCAGCACCTTCAGCTCGAACTGCTCTTCATAAAACGCGATGGCCCGCTCCAAATCGGACACCAACAGCTTCTGATGACAAAAACGGATCACCCCTGTTCCTCCTCTCCGATGTAAGTGAAGCGCCGGCAGGTCTTCCCGTCGCGCTCCACCGTTTCGTTCCACATGTCCGCAGGACGCACCCACAGGCAGCCTTCGCCGTACAGAGCGCGGTAGACCACCATGGGCTCCTCCGTTTCGCTGTGCCGGGCCACGCCCAGCACCTCATACAGTCCGCCTTTGAAATGGCGGTATTTTCCCGGACGGATCTCGTTCATTTCCTTTTTCGTTCCTTTCTGTGCCACACTGCCGCGGCGTTGCTTTTCACCAGCAGCCGTTCCACCGGCACCCCCGCCGGGCAGATGCGCTGGCAGGCCAGGGATTTGGCGCAGCCGGCGAACACCCGGCGCTCATAGGCCTTCTCCACCGCCGCAGCATGCTCCCCCGTTTCGTTTTCATCCAGCACGCGGAAAGCCGCCGCCACGGCCGCCGCGCCGGCAAAGGCCCCGCGCCCGTCAAAATTCGGGCACACCTCTAGACAGAGGCCGCACTGCAGGCACCCCGCCGCCTTGTAATGCAGCGCCCGGCGCCGCTCGTCCGTGAAGTCCGCGTCCTGCTCCAGCCAAAGGGCCATGTCCTCCAGGGCCCGGAACATCCCGGCGCGGTCCACCTGCAGATCCTCGATGCGGGGAAATTTTGCAAGGGGCGCCAGGGTCACCGTGCCGCTTTTGTCCGCAGCGTCTTCCAGCGCCGTGGCGCAGGCCAGCGCCGGCGCGCCGCCGATGACCATGGCGCAGGCGCCGCACTTCTTTTCCAGGCACGCCCGTTCCCACACGACGGGCCGGGCCGCCGCCCCTGTGCAGTCCATGAGCGCCGGCCGGCCGTTCAGCTCCTCCAGCGCCGCCGCAACGGTATCCCTGCCGGCACAGGGCGTGTCAAAGCTCTGCCAGAAGCTTTCGCCGCCACCCCTGCCCCGACGGATCTTCAGCCGGTATGTCATGTGCTCTCCTCCTTTGGGATCTCCGCAAAGGCGATCTCCGTTTTTCCGTCCCGGCGGCAGGCCAGGGTGGTCTTTTGGAAATCCGCGTCGCGGCGCTCCGGAAAGTCGCGCCGCCAATGGGCGCCCCGGCTCTCCTTCCGCTCCCGGGCGCTCTCCGTCATGGCCGCCGCCAGATCGACGCGCCGCTCCAGCGCCAGCTGCTCCTCCGGGCGCACGCGGCTGTCCCGGCCGCGGCGCAGTTCTTCGGCCAGGGCCGCCAGCGCCTCCGCGCCGGCGCGGAGGGTCTCCTCGCTGCGCTCGATACCCAGGGCTGCGCGCATGGTCTGCGCCAGGCACTGTTCTCCCGCCGCGCAGGAACATGCGCCGCCGCGCCCTTCGATCTCCCGAAGCTTCTGCCGCCACTGCGCCGCCGCCTGCTCCGGCGGCGACAGCACGTCATCCTCCGTCTCCCCGGCCAGGATCGTCCGCGCCGCCTGGCGGCCGCCCCGCAGGGCGCCCAAAAGGGAATTGCCCCCCAGCCGGTTGGCCCCGTGGTACTGGCAGGCGCACTCCCCGGCGGCGTAGAGATGGCGCGCCGGCGTGCGGTGCAGCGCATCCACATAGAGGCCGCCCATAAAGTAATGGATGCCGGGATAGACCGGGATGGGCGCCGTCTTCGGGTCCAAATGCAGAAATTCCCGGCAGAAAGCGCGCAGGTCCGCCAGCTTTTCCTCAAAGGCCCCCGCGGTGATCCCCGTCATGTCCAGCCAGGCCGTTTCCTGGCCGTATTCCCGGCAGAGCCGGGCCGTCTCCCGGGACACCACGTCCCGGGGCATCAGGCTGCCGAATTTCGGATACAATTCCTCCATATAGTACCAGGGCGCGCCGCCGCGCAGAAGGAACAGCCGCCCGCCCTCGCCTCGGGCGGCCTCGGAAATCAGCGCCCGTTTGCCGCTGATGGCCGCCGTGGTGGGGTGGTACTGGATCATTTCCAGATTGGCGCAGGGCACGCCCGCAGCAAAGGCCGCCGCGGCCGCGCCGCCGGTGTTCTGCACCGTGCCGGTGGTCTTGCCGAACAGGCCGTTCAGCCCGCCGCAGCACAAGAGCACCGGCCCCAGGCACACGCCGGTCTCCCCGCTGTGGCCGTCCCGGAGGATGCAGCCGGCGCAGGCCCCGTCTTCCGTCATTACCAGGTCCAGCAGCGCGTGGTGGTCCCGGCGCTCGATCATTCCCCGGCTCTCCCAGTACCGCGCCCGCTGGATCAGGGCGGCAGTCACCTGTTTTCCGGTGCTGGACTGGGCAAATACCGTGCGCCGCTTTTCCTGGCCGCCGAAATAGCGCTGGTCCAGCTTTCCCTCCGCCGTGCGGTTGAAGGCCACGCCCAGCTTCGCCAGTTTTTCCACGATCTCCGGGGCCTCCGCCGTCATCGCCCGCACGGCGTTGGGGTCCGCCAAACCGCAGCCCGCCGCCATGGTGTCTTCAAAATGCTTCTCGGGGCTGTCTCCCTGACCATAGGTGTCCAGGGCGGCGTTGATGCCCCCCTCGGCCATGACGGACTGGGCCCGCTCGGCGGGCAGGGAGGAGATCAGGACGCTCTTCCGCCCGCCCTCGGCCAGGGTGATGGCCGCGCTGAGGCCTGCCAGGCCCGCGCCGATGATCAAAACCGCTCTCATGCCGCTCCCCCCGAAAAATAGTACGCCGCGGCGCCGGCCACGGCCAGCGCGCCCAGCGCCAGCGTCACGCCGATCATGCCCCGCAGCAGCCGCCCGCCGCTTTCAAGGCCGGAATCCATCAAAAGGGGGCGGAGATTCAGCAGGATGTGGATCAGCAGCGCCGCCGTCAAAAGCTCCTGGGCCAGCAGGCTGGGCCATTCAAAATCCCGCAGCAGCACGCCGAAGGGCGTGCGGATGGTCCACAGGGTGCGGTGGATGAAGGCCAGGATCAAAATGGCGGCGCCGGACAGCACCCGCACCCACAGCACCCGGTTCCGCCCGGCATAGGAAAGCAGGGCCCGCGGCTTCTTTCTCCCCAGGGTCTTCCACAGGGCCAGGGCCCCATGAACGCACACAAAACCGAGAAAAACCACGGCAAACTGGCTTTGCAGCAGAAAAACCGGCGACAAAAGGGTGACAGAACCCATGATCAGGTGTAAAATAAGCAGTAACAGGACGAGCCATGCGATGATCACATGAAATTTCTGCATCTGTATCCCTCTCCTTGCACATCGGCCGCTTCGCGGCTGCCTGAGTGCATTATACCGCGTTTCGGATGGGATGAAAAGGGCGGATTTCCTCTGTTTTTCCTCCGCGGCAAGGCGTCTTTTTCCGAAAAAATACAAAAGAATACTTGACAAATTCCTTTCCCGGCAGTATAGTTCATCGAGTGAACTATAGAAGAAACAACGATCGTCCCAGGAGGTGATCCCAGATGGATTCCAAACGCTACGCCGGCGAACAGCTGCTCAGCGCCTGGTTGACCCTGTCCTCCACTCTATGGAACGAGCGGGTCGTCACCGGCATGACCTTTAACGAAGCCTTTGTCTGCAACCTGCTGACCCACCAGGCTAAGGAGGCCCCCGACCGGCCCCTGACCGCCACGGACCTGTGCGAGCGCACCCGCCTGCTGAAAAGTCAGATGAACAAGGTCCTCTCCGAAATGGAGAAAAAGGGCTATCTCCAGCGCCTGCGCTCGGACAAGGACAAGCGCCAGATCTTCCTGCACCTGACGGACGCGGGCCGGGAGGCCTACGCCCGGGAGCACGCCGGCATCACTGCGATCCTGGACCATCTGGTTTCTGACATTGGGGAAGAAAAGGCCCTCGCCGCCGCCGACGTGGTGAACGAGATCTGCCGCTCCCTGAAAAAGATCGACACCCTCTGAGGGCACCGCATGGAAAGGAATTGTTATGATCCGTATTTTGACTGATTCGGCCTGCGACCTGAGCGCGCAGGAACTGGAGCACTATGGCATCACCGCCGTCCCCCTGAGTATCCACTTCGGCGAGACGGTCTACCGCGACGGCGTCACCCTGGAAAAAGACCGGTTTTACGAACTGCTGCGGGAGAGTGAAGAGTTCCCCAAGACCTCCCAGCCCTCCCCCAGCGATTTTGAAAGCCATTTCGAGGAAGCCAAACGCGCCGGCGACGAGGTCGTGGCCGTACTGATCTCCTCCGCCCTGTCGGGCACCTATCAGGGCGCCCAGATCGCCAAAACCATGGCGGACTACGACAAGATCTATCTCGTGGACAGCCTGACCGCCACCGTGGGCGAGCGCCTGCTGCTGCTGGAAGCCGTGAAGCTGCGCGACGCGGGCAAGAGCGCCGCCGAGATCGTCGAAGCGCTGGAGGCGCTGAAAAAGCGCATCACCATCTGGGCCTGCCTGGACACCCTGGAATATCTCTATAAGGGCGGCCGCCTGTCCCGCACCGCCGCCGGCATCGGCACCCTGGCCAACATGAAGCCCATCATCACCGTCACGGGCGACGGCAACGTGGCCGTCCACAAAAAGTGCATCGGCCAGAAGCGCTCCATGGAGCAGCTCGTCCGGCTGACAGAGGGCAAGCGCCCCGACCCGGCCTATCCCCTGTTCGGCCTGTACACCTACGACCGGGCCAACTGCGCGGCGCTGGCCGCGCGCATGGCGGAAAACGGCTTTTCCATCCCCGAGACGGACTTCCTGAACGTCGGCCCCAGCATCGGTTCCCATATCGGCACCGGGGCCTACGGCGTGGCCTACATCGCCGCGGAATGAGCGCCGCCTGATTTTTTTGATTTTTCTGCCGCATAAAGCCTGGCGGCGGGCGCATGATGCGCCCGCCGCCAGGCTTCTTTTTCTGCACAGGCGAAGCCCGCGGTTCGGGGAAACCGCGGGCTTCAATGACTATATAGGGGACTTCGGACGGCCGATTTTTTCGGCAGTTCGAAGAAAACCGCGCTGATGGCCGGAATGGATCAGCCGCAGATATACCTCTGCAGGCCCATGATCATGTACTTGCCTGCCACGGCGCCCTGGTCGGGCGTGCCGATGGCCTTGGCCGCGAACACGGCGGCCTTGCCGAACTTCGGCGTCATTTCCTTGGTGGCTTCCACACCTTCGGCGGCGCCTTCCACCGCGGCGTTGATCACGGTCTCCAGGTCCGCAGCGCCCGCTTCCACGGCGGCCGCCGCCATTTTGGCGCCGGCGTCCACCGCGTCCAGGATGGTGCGGTCGCCC
>CAJFFX010000053.1 GCA_904374485.1 Candidatus Pseudoscillospira falkowii
GGCCGACGCCGCTCTCCGGCAGGGAGGCGAGCAGGGCGTGGCGGTCGGCGTCGAAGGCTTCGTCGTCATAATGGGCGTGGGTGTCAAAAAACATGGGGATTCCTCCTTGGCCGGCGGACAAAAATGGCAGGTTCTGTTTTCGGAGAAAAGGCGGCCGCCGGCGGTGCAGTGCGTAAAAGAAAGAGCGCTTCCCTCTCCCAAAAGAACAAGGAAACACTCTCCACTATGGCATTATTTTACCGCAAATCAAGAGTTTTTGCAATGATGAATTGACAGAAATCCGGGGGATTTTCGGGCGTTTTTTGCCGTTTTGAATAAATCTTCTCCGTTTTCGAAAAAATTGTAAAAAGGGCGCCAAAAACCATTGACACCGGCGTGCCAATCGAGCATAATGAAGTTCCTTTAAGGGCCTGATCGATCAAAAGCGCGATCAAAAAACAAGCCGGAAAAGGCGAAACGTTCCCTACCAATGACCATCGTTGTTTGAAAGCGGTGTCCCTGCGGAAACGGATGTGGATTCTCTCTACCATCTTGTATGCACCGAAAGGCACGCCGCATACGGCGTGCCTTATTCTTTTGTCCGCGCCGGAAACGGTGGAACGGGTATTTCCATATAAAATACGCATCCGTAAGCTCCGGGCATCCGCCCGCTACCATGAACAGGAGGTTTCAGTATGAACGCAATCAACGTCCGCAAATTCATTCAGGAAAACTACACCCCCTACGACGGGGACAGCAGCTTCCTGGCCGGCCCCACCGAGCGCACCAAAAAGCTCTGGCAGGAGGTCCTGGACCTGATGGAGCAGGAGCGCGCCGCCGGCGGCGTCCTCGATTTTGACACCAAGATCATCTCCGACATCACGTCCCATGCCCCCGGCTATATCGACAAAGACCTCGAGCAGATCGTAGGCCTGCAGACCGACAAGCCCCTCAAGCGCTCCATCATGCCCTTCGGCGGCATCCGCGTGGTGCGCACCAGCGTGGAAGAGCACGGCGGCAAGCTCGATCCCGAGGTGGAAAAGATCTTCAAATACCGCAAGACCCACAACGACGGCGTTTTCGACGTCTACACCGACGAGATCAAGTCCGCCCGCAGCAACAAGCTGCTCACCGGCCTGCCCGACGCCTACGGCCGCGGCCGCATCATCGGCGACTATCGCCGCGTGGCTCTCTACGGCGTGGACTTCCTGATCGAGCAGAAGAAGCTGGCCAAGGAGCAGTTCGTCCATTATGACATGAGCGACGACCTGATCCGCAAGCGCGAAGAGCTCAGCGAGCAGATCCGCGCCCTGGGCGAGCTGAAGGAAATGGCCGCCTCCTACGGCTACGATATCTCCAAGCCCGCCACGGATACCAAGGAGGCCATCCAGTGGCTGTACTTCGGGTATCTGGCCGCCGTCAAGGAGCAGAACGGCGCCGCCATGAGCCTGGGCCGCACCTCTACCTTCCTCGACATTTATGCCGAGCGCGACCTCAAGAGCGGCAAGTACACCGAAGAGCAGATCCAGGAAATGGTGGACCACTTCATCATGAAGCTGCGCATGGTCCGCTTCCTGCGCACCAAGACCTACGATTCCCTGTTCTCCGGCGACCCCACCTGGGTTACCGAATCCATCGCCGGCATGGGCCTGGACGGACGCCACATGGTCACGAAGATGTCCTTCCGCTATCTCCACACCCTGGTCAACCTGGGTCCCGCGCCGGAGCCGAACATGACCGTGCTGTGGAGCGAGCGCCTGCCGGAGAACTTCAAGCGCTACGCCGCCGAGATCTCCATCAAGACCTCCGCCATCCAGTATGAGAACGACGACCTGATGCGCCCCGACCTGGGCGACGACTACGGCATCGCCTGCTGCGTGTCCCCCATGCGCATCGGCAAGCAGATGCAGTATTTCGGCGCCCGCGCCAACCTGGCCAAGGCGCTGCTGTACGCCATCAACGGCGGCCGCGACGAGCTGACCGGCGAGCAGGTCACCGCCAAGTACGAGCCCATCACCAGCGAATACCTGGACTTCGACGAGGTGCAGGAAAAGTTCGAGGTGATGATGCGCCACCTGGCCAAGGTGTATATGAACGCCCTGTACTGCATCCACTATATGCACGATAAATACGACTATGAGCGCATCGAGATGGCCCTGATGGACGAGCGCATGAAGCGCACCACCGCCTGCGGCATCGCGGGCCTCAGCGTGGTGGCCGACAGCTTGTCCGCCATCAAGTATGCCAAGGTCAAGCCCGTCCGCAACGAGCAGGGCGTCGCTGTGGACTTTGAGGTCGAGGGCGACTTCCCGAAATACGGCAACAACGACGACCGGGTGGATTCCCTGGCCCAGTGGGCGGTGAGCTACTTCATGGACGCCCTGCGCCAGCAGCTGACCTATCGCCGCTCCATTGCCACCCAGTCCGTGCTGACCATCACCTCCAACGTGGTCTACGGCAAGAACACCGGTTCCACCCCCGACGGCCGCAAGGGCGGCGTGCCCCTGGCACCCGGCGCCAACCCCATGCACGGCCGCGACTGCAACGGCGCCCTGGCGTCCCTGTCCTCCGTGGCCAAGATCCCCTTCGAGGACGCCGAGGACGGCATTTCCTACACCTTCACCATCGTGCCCCAGGCCCTGGGCAAG
Organism: Candidatus Pseudoscillospira falkowii; assembly: GCA_904374485.1. Lineage (GTDB taxonomy): Bacteria > Bacillota > Clostridia > Oscillospirales > Oscillospiraceae > Pseudoscillospira > Pseudoscillospira falkowii. The sequence goes on from CAJFFX010000053.1 coordinate 2,628, forward strand.
ACCGAGGAGGACCGCAAGACCAACCTGGTCACCCTGCTGGACGCCTACACCGCCAAGGAAGGCCACCACATGAACGTGAACGTCCTCAACCGCGAAACGCTGCTGGACGCCATGGATCATCCCGAAAAGTATCCCCAGCTGACCATCCGCGTTTCCGGCTACGCCGTCAACTTCATCAAACTGACCCGCGAACAGCAGCTGGACGTCATCAGCCGCACCTTCCACGATAAGTTCTGAGCCCATGGCGACGACAGGAAGGATCCACTCGCTGGAGAGCTTCGGCGCTGTGGACGGGCCGGGCATCCGCTATGTGGTGTTTTTCCAGGGCTGCCCGCTGCGCTGCATCTACTGCCATAACCCGGACACCTGGCCGGCCCGGGGCGGCCGGGAGATGACGGTGGAGGAGCTGGTGGAAACGATCCTGCCCTACAAGCTCTTTCTGCGCCGGGGCGGCGTCACCCTTACCGGCGGCGAGCCCCTGGCCCAGAGCGGCTTTGTCCATGAGCTGATCGACGCCCTCCATACCCACGGTCTCCATGTGGCCATCGACACCGCCGGGTCCATCCCGCTGGATCAGTGCCGGCCGGCAGTGGACGCGGCAGACATGCTCCTTTTGGACATCAAGGCCCTGGACGCCGGGCTGTGCCGCATCATCTGCGGCAGCGACGGCAGCCGCGCCAAGGCCCTGCTGGAATACTGCCAGGGGGTGCGCAAGCCCGTCTGGCTGCGCCATGTGGTGGTGCCGGATTACACGCTGGACGAAAAGCGCCTGCGGGAACTGGCCGCCTATCTCAAGCCCTTCACCTGCATCGAGCGGGTGGAGTTGCTGCCTTTCCATCAGATGGGCAGCTACAAGTGGGCCGCGGAAAAGCTGCCCTATGCCCTGCAGGACAAGCGCACGCCCACGCAGGAAGAAATGGAAAACGCCCGGAAGATCTTTTCCGACGCCGGGCTGAAAGTGCAGTAAGCGCTGAAAAAGAACATGCTCCCGGTTTCCGCAGGGAAACCGGGAGCGTTTTTGCTGTCCGAAGGGGGGATTTGTGCTGTCCTGTCTGTGGGCGCTGTGCCCGAGCGGCAGGCGGTTGGCCGCTTCCCGGAGGGGAGGCGGTGCTTAAGGAGCGCCCGCGCTCTTTGCAGGGTTTTCAGCTGTTTTTCATCACAACGCTCTCGACAGTGTCGGCAACGTGTTCGCAGGCATCGGCGCATTTTTCGAGGTAGATGTAGATCTCGCGCCAGGCGATGATCTCCAGGGGATCGCTGCCGTCGGTGTGGAGGGCGCGCATGGCCTGGATGAACTGCTGGTCGCACGCCTCCTCCAGAGTGTTGATCTCGATGATCAGGTCCTTGAGCTTTTTGGACTTGCGGAAGGAGGGGAATTCCACCAGGGCCTGGCGGGTCGCTTCGCAGCAGCGGGTCAGGCTGCGGGCAAAAGCCACCGCGTCGGGCCGGATGGAGGAAACGTTGTTGATATACACCCGGATCAGCACGTCCTCCAGGCAGTCCACCACCTCGTCGATATTGTCGCACAGCATGGCGATGTCCTCCCGCTCGATAGGGGTGATGAAGGCCCGCAGCAGCTGCTCCATCAGGGCATGCTTTTTCTGGTCGGCGGCGTGCTCCACCTTGTGGATCTCATCCATCCGCACGCTCATGGCGCTGTAATCGAATTTTGCCAGGGTCTCTTCCAGCATCCGGGACGCCTCGCAGGCGTATTCGGCGCATGCCACAAAGGTGTCGTAATACATCTGATCGCTCTTATTGGCCATGGTATGATACCGTCCTCTCTTTTCTGCGTCTTGCGCGCATCAATTAAAACAGAAACATGAACAGCTTTGCCATCACAAAGCCGATGAGGCCGCAGCCAGGGAATGTGAGCACCCAGGTCAGGGCCATGTCCTTGACCACCTGCAGATTGATGGCGGACAGGCGCTTCACCGCGCCCACGCCCATGACGGCGATGGTCTTGGTGTGGGTTGTGGAAACAGGCAGGCCCCACAGCGTGGAGCACAAAAGACACAGCGCGCCGGCGACGTCCGCCGAAAAGCCCTGATAAGTCTCCATTTTGACCATGTCCATGCCCACGGATTTAATGATCTTCTTGCCGCCCACGCTGGTACCCACGCCCATGACCACCGAGCACAGCAGCATCATCCACAGCGGCAGGATAAGCCCTTCCGCTCCACTGCCGCCGCTGCCGACCAGCACCATGCCCAGCAGCAGCACGCCCATGAATTTCTGGCCGTCCTGGGCGCCGTGCATAAAGGCCATGGCCGCGCCGCCGACGACCTGGGCTTTCTGGAAAAAGCCCCGGGTTTTGCGCCGGTCCATATTGCGGCAGAGCCGGCCGGTGAGCCAGCACACGCCGTAGCCCATGGCGAAGCCCAGGATCACGGACACCACCAGGCCGTAGATCACCTTGATCCACTCGGCGCCGTTGATGCCGCCGAGGCCGCCCTGCAGGGCGATGGCCGCGCCGGAGATACCGGCGATCAGTGCGTGGCTCTCGCTGGTGGGAATGCCGAACCACCAAGCGGCCACGGCCCAGATCACGATGGCGAACAGCGCCGCGCACAGGGCAATCAGGGCCTGATGATCGTCCCCGCCGAAGTTGACCATGTTGGTGATGGTCATGGCCACGGTGGCGTTGAAGGCCGTCATGACGATGACGCCCAGGAAATTGAACACCGCCGCCATGATGATCGCCTTGTTGACGCCCATAGCGCGGGTGCCCACCACCGTGGCGATGGCGTTGGGTGCGTCCGTCCAGCCGTTGACAAAGATCACGCTCAGCGTCAGCAGGACCGTTACGGCCAGCGCGGGGCTGGTCGTGACCTGCTGCAGGAAAAATCCAAGCGACAGATCCATGTTGTTCCCCCTTTTTCTTTTTGATGAGATCTCTTGGACTGTTGTTTACAAGAATTTTGCATAACGCTTTCCGATGAGTAGTGTAGCACACTGTTTGTATATTTGGGGTAAATTTTTCTTTACAAAAGAGCGAGAAATGTAAATTTTTCCTTACATTTCTCTGCGATTCGACAGGTTGACGGCGAAATGCCCAAAAAACGGCCTCATCGGCGGGAAAATTTGGCGGACAATCCAGGGGGAATTGTTTGTCTCAAACGTACAATGGTGGGTGCCGGGCCAATCGGTCCGGCACCGATTCACTTGGCTCCCCCTGCGGGGGAGCCAAGTAAGAGGTAAGCGTGAAGAGGGAAGAAGCGGCTGGGGCGAAAACTGGATAAGCCAGCAAGTTATTGCCTTGCTGGCGAAAAAGGTAAGAATGAAGAGCGAAAAAGTGCCGCGCCCGATTGGGCGCGGCAGGGGATACCCAGGGGCCATACCCTCTGGAAAAACAGGAATCCCTAAGGGGCGGAGTCCCTTAGAAATTCGCCCGGAGGGCGAATTGAATTTGAACCATTTTGTCAGGACATGTGCCTGACAAAAATACGTTGCCCAGCCGCCTTGGGCGGCGTCACCAGTGACCGACGTCACTGGTGAGGGGGGATCTACTGCGCAGCCGTTAGCGGCTTTGCCGCTTTACGGATGCGGCGTCCCCCTTGCGGGGAAAGGGGGGACAACGTCCCCCCTTTAAGAAATCAGCAGAGTTTCGCCCCTGCGGGAATATCATCGCTGACCATGATGAGGTTCAGCTTTTCCTCCCCGTGCTCCGTGTGGACGGCGGAGAGCAGCATACCCTGGCTCTCCAGGCCCATCATCTTGCGGGGCGGCAGGTTGACGATGGCGACGAGGGTTTTGCCCACCAGCTGCTCGGGCTCATAATAGGCGGCGATGCCCGAGAGGATCTGGCGGTCGGCGCCGGTGCCGTCGTCCAGAGTGAAGCGCAGGAGCTTGGCGCTCTTTTTCACATGTTCGCAGGCTTTGACCTTCACGGCCCGGAGATCGCTCTTGCAGAAGGTGTCGAAGTCCACGTTCTCCGTCAGCTGGGGCTCCAGCTCGATGGGGGGCAGGGCGGCTTTGCGGGCGGCCGCTTCGGCCTCTTCCAGCTCGGCGAGGGCCTTGTCCATATCCACCCGCGGGAAGAGGTTTTCGCCCTTGTGTACGGCGGCGCAGGGGTCCAGCGCGCCCCACTGGGCGGCGCTCTCCCAGGTGCGCACGTTTTCCGCCGCGCCGATCTGGGCGAAGAGCTTTGCGCAGCTTTCCGGCATGAAAGGCTGTAGCAGCACGCCGCAGATGCGGGTGACTTCCAGCAGATTGTAGAGGACATGGGCAAGGCGCGCGCTGTTTTGCTCCATGTCTTTTGCCAATGCCCAGGGGGCGTTTTCGTCGATATACTTGTTGGCCCGGTCGATGACCCGGAACACCTCGGCGAGGGCCGTGTGGGGCGCGTAGTGCTCCATGGCGTCCTCATATTTTTCCCGCAGTTCCAGTGCGGCGCGGATGAGTTCCACATCGTACTTCACCGGGTCGCCCTCGGGGAAGTTGAAGGCCAGCTGCACTTCACTGCGGCTCTGCCGGGCCTGGGCGTACAGGCCGTTCAGATAGTTCTCATCCTCCGTGGCGCCGGCGCCTTCGCCCAGCACGCCGCCGAAGTACTTGTCCGCCATGGCGGTGGTGCGGCTGAGCAGGTTGCCCAGGTCGTTGGCAAGGTCCGTGTTGATGGTCTGGATCAGCAGTTCGTTGGAGAAATTGCCGTCGCTGCCGAAGGGGAAGGTGCGCATCAGGAAGAAGCGCAGGGCGTCCACGCCGAATTTCTCGCTGAGCAGGTAGGGGTCCACCACGTTGCCCTTGGATTTGGACATCTTGCCGCCGTCCAGCAGCAGCCAGCCGTGGCCGAATACCTTTTTGGGCAGGGGCAGGCCCAGGCTCATCAGCATGGCGGGCCAGATGATGGAATGGAAGCGGACGATCTCCTTGCCCACGATGTGGACGTCCGCGGGCCAGTACTTGTCGAAATCGGCGTATTTGTCGTTGTCATAGCCCAGGGCGGTGATATAGTTGCTGAGGGCGTCCACCCAGACGTAGACCACGTGGCCGGGGTCAAAGTCCACGGGGATGCCCCAGGTGAAGCTGGTGCGGCTGACGCAGAGATCCTCCAGGCCCGGGTCGATGAAGTTGTTGACCATTTCGTGGACGCGGCTGCGGGGCTCCAGGAAATCGGTGTTCACCAGCAGGTCGCGCACCCGGTCGGCGTATTTGCTCAGGCGGAAGAAATAGGCTTCTTCCTCGGCGTCCTGCACCTCGCGGCCGCAGTCGGGGCACTTGCCGTCCACCAGCTGGCTCTCGGTCCAGAAGGATTCGCAGGGCTTGCAGTATTTGCCCTTGTAGACGCCCTTGTAGATGTCGCCGTTGTCGTACATCTTCTTAAAGATCTTCTGGATGGCGGCGACGTGGTAATCGTCGGTGGTGCGGATGAAGCGGTCGTTGGAGATGTTCATCAGCTTCCACAGGTCCTTGACGCCGTGTTCGCCTTCCACGATATTGTCCACAAATTCCTTGGGGGTGACGCCGGCCTCGGCGGCCTTGTCCTCGATCTTCTGGCCGTGCTCGTCGGTGCCGGTGAGGAACATGACGTCGAAGCCCTTGAGGCGCTTGTAGCGGGCGATGGCGTCGGTGGCCACGGTGCAGTAGGTGTGGCCGATGTGCAGCTTGTCGCTGGGGTAATAGATGGGGGTGGTGATATAGAATTTCGGTTTGTTTGCCATAGCGGTCTCCTCTCCCCGCTCCGAATGGAAGAGCGGCGAAAAATGCTCTGCGCCGCGGCGCAGGCAGATACAGTATTTTATAGTATAGCATGCTTTGTCGGATTTTAACAGAGAAATCTGGCGTTTCCTGCCAAAATCGCCGAAATTTCGCGCTTTTTTCGAAATGGCAGCCCTTACCGGTGGACAAATCGTTTTTATTTTGTTATACTTTTGTTACTAAATTGTAACCATTGCGCGCCTGCCGTCTGCGGCGCTGCCGCAGCGCAGGGCGGGAAGGAGTCTTTTTCCATGAAGCGTCGTATCCTGAGCGCGCTGTGCGCCCTCTGCATGACCGCGGCCCTGGCCGCCCCTGCCTGGGCAGAGACCTATTCCGTCACGCTGACGGAGGGGGAGGCCCTGGCGGATGTGCCGGTGCTGCTGAACATCCCGGCCCAGACGCCCGCCGCCGCGGGCGAGGCGTTCAACCGCATCGAGATCGCGGCCCCGGCGCCCGGCGCGGCGGTGGAGCTCGCCGTGAACGGCAGCGCCCAGGACGCCATCCTCTATTTCCTGGAGGACGACGGCACCTTTGAGACCGCCGAGGAGTTCATCAAAGGCTCCGCCACGGTGTGTACCATGCTCCCGGAGACCTCCGCCACGCTGATCCTGCTGGAGAAAATGCCCTTCAGCGACGTGAGCCGCACCGCCTGGTACCACGCCGGCGCGGCCTACGCCTATCACTACGGGCTGATGAACGGCACATCGTCCACCAAGTTTTCCCCCAACGGCAACACCGTCCGGGCCATGCTGGTGACGATCCTCTGGCGCACCGAGGGACAGCCCGGCGGCCGCAGCGCCTTCAGCGACGTGGCGGCGGGCCAGTATTATACCGACGCCGTGGCCTGGGCGGCAGATAACGGCATCGTCACCGGCTATGCCAACGGCGCCTTCCGCCCCACGGGGCAGATGACCCGCGAACAGCTGGCCGCCGTGCTGTACCGCTACGCCGCCTACTGCGGCCGGGACACCAGCGCCCGGGCGGATCTGAGCGGCTTCAGCGACAGCGGCAGCGTCAGCGCCTACGCGAAAGACGCCATGGCCTGGGCCGTGGCCGAGGGGCTGATCTCCGGCAGCGGCGACCGCCTGCAGCCCGGCGGCACGGCCAGCCGCGCCCAGCTGGCGGTGATCCTGATGCGCTTCTTCGGCGATTCCTTCGAGTCGGAGGAGATCGTGTCGGAGGAACCGTCCGGCGAGGGCGGGGAAACGGAACAGACCGAGGGCGAAGAGACCGAGGAAACACCCGCGGCGGAAGCATAAAGGCAGAAAGCAGCATCCCCCTGGGGGCCGGCGGCCCCCAGGGGGATGCGTGTTTTTCAAACGGGGCGCGCGTCAGTGGGGCATGCCCAAAAGATCCGCCAGCTGCTGCAGCGTCGCCGGGGAGGCGGCGTAGTCTTTGACGCTGGGGAGGGCTTCCCAGTCGGTGCCGTAGACCTGATTATACAGCTCCACCTTGCCGGGCAGCGACGCGTTTACTTCTTCCAGAGTGATGCTTTCGCTGTGGGTTTCTCCGTCGCTGTCCTCATAGGTCCAGGAGACCACGCCCAGGTTGCCCACCAGGGCCAGCATGCTTTCGCCCGCTTTCACCATATGCGCATGGACCGTGGCGCTCTGCCGGCTGTCCAGGGGCTGCTGAAAAGCCACGGTGAAGCCATAGGGCGCCGCCTCCGTCTGCAGGGAGATGGTATAGGCGCCGTAGCCGGGGTCCAGCTGAGACCAAAGGGCCGACACCGCCGAGTTATCGCCCACATAATCCACCCGGAATTCATAGAGCTGGTTGGTGCTCTGGCGGATCGTCAGGCCGTCCTGCCAGAGCAGGGCGCCGCAGAGATACACCGTGTCCACCTGCGTCAAATCCACCGTCACGGTCTTTACCATTTCCGGTGTAACGTCGATCGCCTGCTGCACCGCGGCGATCTTGCGCACGGTGATGTATGCCGTGCCATCCTCCACGCGCACATTGTTTTGCGCCAGAGCGATGCGGTAATGGCCGTAGACCGCGGGCCACGCTTTCAATTCCAGTGTGTTTTCCACTGTGGAAACGGAATAGCTGAATTCGCCGGGCTGTGCCGGCGCGCCGATGACAAAGGTCTTGGCCGCCAGGGCGCACAGCAGCGCCGCCGCCGTGCAGATTACCGCGATGGCCACGGCTTTGCGCCGCTTGCGGCGCACGGTTTTGAGGTAGTCCACCTCCCGGGCGTCCTCCGCGGCGATGTCCCCCGTTGCTTTTTTCATGGCTTCATACCGCGCCCGGCAGTGTTCGCATTGCGAAAGATGGGCGCGCACCGCCGCGCCGGTCTCCTCGCTGGCGAGGCCGTCGATATAGGAGGGCAGCAGGTCGCCCACCACAGCGCAGGTCAGATCATTTTTCATCTCCTGTCGCTCCTTTCCGCAGTTTCTCCCGGCCCCGGTAAAAGGTCACCCGGGCCCAGTTTTCCGTTTTGCCCAGCACGTCGCCGATCTGCCGGAAGGTCAGGCCGCCGAAGGAGCGCAGATACACCACTTCCCGCGCCGGCTCCGGCAGGGCGTGGACCGCCCGCAGCAGTTCCAGCTGATTTTCCGCCGCTTCCGCCTCCGCCTCCGCCGAGGGGACGGAGAGCAGCAGATCGTCGCTGAGGGGCTCCGTCTCGCATTTATGCTTCTCCAGGTGGCGGTACCACAAATGCTTTGCGATCTGGCACAGCCAGACGGATACCTTGCAGGAGCCGTCGTAGCGGCCGATGGAGCGAACGGCCTGGTAAAAGGTCTCCGCCGTCAGCTCTTCGGCAAGATCCGCGTCGCGGCACTGGGAGAGCAGGAAGCGATAGACCGTCTGGGCGTGCCGGCGGTAGATCTCGTTCATATCCCGGTTGTTGTCCGGATCGTTTCCGCGCATCGTTCCCGCCTCCTTTCACCCTATATATCCGATTTCCGACCCTTTCGTTACACGCGGGGAGAAAAATTTTGCCTTTCTTTTATCATAAGGGATTTCGGCCCGCTCTGTCAAAAAATGGGGCGCGGGGAAAAAGGGCCGCCGCGGCGGGGAAAAACGCAAAAATGGATTGCAAAGCGCGCCGGCCTTTTATATAATAATAGAGTTAAAGCGATCAAACGGCAAATACTTCATTTGGAGGTTTCAGACATATGAAAAACAGCGAAAAGACCCTGGATATGATCGTCAATCTCTGCAAAAACCGCGGCTTTATCTATGCCGGCAGCGAGATCTACGGGGGTCTTGCCAACAGCTGGGACTACGGTCCTTTGGGCGTGGAGTTCAAAAACAACGTCAAGCGCGCATGGCTCAAGAAATTCGTGCAGGAAAGCCCCTACAACGTCGGGCTGGACGCCGCCATCCTCATGAATCCCCAGACCTGGGTGACCACGGGCCATGTGGCCGGCTTTTCCGACCCGCTGCTGGACTGCAAGGCCTGCAAGGCCCGCCACCGGGCGGACAAGCTCATCGGCGCGGAGCATCCCGAGGTGAACGTGGACGCTATGACCTTTGAGGAGATGGACGCCTTCATCGCCGAGCACGAGGACGTGGTCTGCCCCGTCTGCGGCAAGCACGACTTCACCCCCATCCGCAAATTCAACCTGATGTTCAAAACGGCCATCGGCGTGACGGAGGATTCCTCCTCCACCTGCTATCTGCGTCCGGAAACGGCCCAGGGCATTTTCGTGAACTTTGCCAACATCCAGCGCACCACCCGCAAAAAGCTGCCCTTCGGCGTGTGCCAGGTGGGCAAGGCCTTCCGCAATGAGATCACCCCCGGCAACTTCACCTTCCGCACCCGGGAGTTCGAGCAGATGGAATGCGAATTCTTCTGCAAGCCCGGCACGGACTTGGAGTGGTTCGCCTACTGGAAGGACTTCTGCTACAACTGGCTGCTCTCTTTGGGCATCAAAGAGGAAAATCTGCGTCTGCGCGACCATGAGAAGGCGGAGCTGGCCTTCTATTCCCGCGCCACCACCGACATCGAGTACGCATTCCCCTTCACCGACTGGGGCGAGCTGTGGGGCATCGCCGACCGCACCGACTACGACCTGGGCCGCCACCAGGAGGCCAGCGGCAAGGATCTGACCTATTTCGACCAGGAGACGAACGAGCACTATATCCCCTATGTCATCGAGCCCTCCCTCGGCTGCGACCGTGTGGCCCTGGCCTTCCTGT